>NZ_JARVRO010000003.1:0-212348 GCF_030209645.1 Curtobacterium sp. ME-Dv--P-122a | reverse complement strand
CCGGGACGTCGACGACCGGGGACACCTGCGTGCCCGAAGCCGTGCCGTCCGAACCCGAGGTCGAACCGCCGGTCGTCGGGGTCGTCGTGCCGGTTGCCGGAGCCGTCGTGCCGCCGGTGCTCGTACCGTCACCGAGGACGCCGATTCCGTTGCCGCCGATCGTCACCGGGACGTCGACGACCGGGGACACCTGCGTGCCCGAAGCCGTGCCGTCCGAACCAGAAGTCGAACCACCGGCCGCCGGAGCGGTCCCGGCACCCGTACCCGTGCCCGCGGCGGGCGCCGTGCCCGTCGCGGTGCCCGTCCCGAGCAGCCCGATGCCGTTGTCCGCCACCGTGACCGGGATCGAGACCACCGGGGACACCTGCGTGCCCGAAGCCGTCCCGTCCGAACCCGAGGTCGAACCACCGGCCGCCGGAGCGGTCCCGGTACCCGAACCCGCGGCGGGCGCCGTACCCGTCGCGGTCCCGTCTCCCAGGACACCGATGCCGTTGCCACCGATCGTCACCGGGACGTCGACCAGACCGGTCACCTGGGTGCCGGAGAGCAGTCCGTCGGTGCCCGAGGTGGTGGGCGCCGACGGGGCTTCAGCAGCCGGTGCCGGGGACGTCGCCGCCGGGGCGGTCGACGTCGAGGTGCCGTCGCCGAGGACGCCGATCCCGTTGCCGGACACCGTCACGGGGACGGTCACGGTCGGGGCGACCTGGGTGCCGGAGGCCGTGCCGTCCTCGCCCGAGGTGCTCGGAGCGGGAGCGGCAGGAGCCGGAGCGGGGGCAGCAGGCGCCGGAGCCGGAACAGCCGCGGGCGCGGCGGCCGAGACCGCGTCACCGGCGACGGCAACGGCGTTGCCGCCGACCGTCACCGGTGCCGCGACGTCCGGCACCACCTGGGTGCCCGAGAGCGTGCCGTCCTGGCCCGAGGTACTGGGGGCAGGAGCGGTCGTGGCCGGAGCAGGTGCCGGGGCCGGAGCGGCGGGCGTGGACGCCGTCGCCGTGGACACCGCGTCGCCGAGCACGGCGATCGCGTTGCCGCCGAGGGACACCGGAGCGTCCACGGAAGGGGCCACCTGGGTGCCCGAGACGGTGCCGTCGGCACCGGATGTCGTGGCCGCGTTCGCCGCAGCCGTGCCGCCGAGCGTGAGCCCGCCGACGAAGAGGGCGAACCAGAGCCCTCTGAAGACGTACTTGTTCATGGTCGTACTCCCTGATCGAGATCGTCACCGACCGCGGACGCAGCCGGGAGGTGTGCGTGCCTGCCGTGGCGGACAGGCGCACCGATCTCAGTCAGGGGCGACGTCGTGCTCGCCGACGACCGATGCGGGGACCGCGTCGTCGGAGAGCGTGCCGCGAGACCCCGCGGCGAGGGAGACGATGTCGTCGGTCGAGCCGACGATGCCGACGGCTGCTGCGCCGCCGGAGGTCGAGGAGGCACTGCCACCGAGCACGCCGGCGTCGGCTCCGCCGAACGGGAGCCCGTGGCCCTCGCCGTCCTCGGGGACGAGCAGCGCGTGTCCGCCGAGGGTCGCGTCCTGCACATCGACGGCCGAGACGACCGGGCCGACCGTTGCCGTCGTGGCGGCTACGTCGACGGGCTCCGACGGGCGGAGTCCGGCTGCGCGGTCGCCCACGGCATCGGCCGTGTCGACGCGCGCGGATGCGGTGGGCACCGTGGTGCCCTGCGTGGCGACGGTTCCGGGCCGGACGGGTGTGTTCGCGGCCGGCACCGACGGGACGGGCCCGGCGGACGGGTTCGAGCCGCCGCCCGCCGGGAGCGCGGGGACGTCGACGACGGGGTCCGTGCCTCCTGGCAGCGTGCCGCCGACGGACGGGACGATGCCCTCGACCACGTCGGGGACGGTGCCCACGGTCGTGCCGACCGAGCCGAGCGTGTCGTCGACCAGGCCCGTGACCGGGCCGGTGACGGTGCCGAGGGTGTCGTCGCCGAGCACTGTGCCGACCACCGGGACGCTGCCGACCACGTCGTCGACGGTGTCGACGACCGCGGTCACGGGGCGCGCGTCCGTGACGCGTTCCACGGTGCCGGTGACGGGGCGCAGGACGTTCGCGACGGTGTCGGTGACCGGCCGGGAGGCACTGGTCACCTGGTCGACGACCTGTCGCACCGGGCGCGTGGACGGGTGGGCCGCAGGGGCGGTCGTGGTCGGCTGGGCAGCCGGTGTGGTCGCGACCGGAGCGGGGCTCGACGGTGCGGGGGCTGCGGGAGCCGGAGCGGGGGCTGCGGGTGCCGGTGCGGGCGCTGCGGGCACCGGAGCAGGTGCGGGCGCGGGGGCCGGAGCGGGCGCAGCAGGTGCAGCAGCCGCAGGTGCAGGTACCGGTGCCGGCGCCACGGCCTTGCGGACGGGATCCGTCACGCCGCCGACGACCTTGCCGACCTCGCCGGTCACGCCCTGCACGGTGCCACCGACGCCGTCGACCACGCTACCGACGAGTCCGCGCTGCTCGGTCGGTGCGGCGGAGGTCGGTGCGGCAGAGGTCGTCGCGGCGGAGGCCGGTCGCGCGCCGAGGAGCAGGGACAGCAGCACGAGGGCGGCGAGGGTCCCGACGCCCAGCAGGACGATGCGGAGTGCGGCGCGCCAGGGTGCGCGCAACGGGTGGTCCATGCGCTCACCTCCTGATCTCGGCTGCGCACGTAGAGTGGTTGACCGGCAATGTACGCCGATCCGGTCCGGAACACACCCCGTTTCGGAAGAAATTCTCAGGAAGGGCCGTCCGTGGTCTCGATCTTCAACGCTCCGACCCGCAACCTGGACATCGTCACGCTGCACGAGATCCTGCGGCTCCGCCAGGACGTCTTCGTCGTCGAGCAGGAAGCCGCGTACGGCGACATCGACGGCCGTGACCTCGAGCCCGGCACCGTGCAGTTCTGGGCCGGCAACGGTTCGGTGGACGCGACGCTCCGCCTGCTCCGCGAGCCCGACGGCACCGAGCGGATCGGCCGGGTCGCCACCGCGAAGCACGCCCGCGGCCAGGGGCTCGGCGCGCAGCTCATGGAGGCAGCGATCGCCGAGTCCCGCTCGCCGAGCATCGCCCTCGGCGCCCAGTCGCACCTGGAGCAGTGGTACGGCCGCTTCGGCTTCGTGCGCTCGGGCGACGAGTACCTGGAGGACCGCATCCCGCACATCCCGATGACCCGGAAGCGCTGACCCGGGTTCCGCGCGTCAGGCCCGCCAGCGCCGGAGTTCGTCGAACGAGCGGCCCTGCGTGGCCCGGTCGGCGACGAGGCGTTCGAACACGATGTTCGTCTGCGTCGTCGCCACCGAGGGGTCGCCGCTGAGCTCGTCGGCGACGAAGTCGCGGAGCTGCTCGGTCGACTCGCACGCGATGTGCACGAGGAAGTCCTTGTCCCCCGCCAGGAACGAAACGTCCTGCACGACAGGCACCCGCAGGAGGCGCTTGGCGAAGTCCCGCAGTTCGTGGCGGGCCGCGGCGTGCACCCGGACGGACACCATCGCCTCGATCGAGAACCCGAGCCGGGCGACGTCCACCTCGGCCCGGTAGCCGCGGATCACCCCGGCGTCCTCGAGCGCACGGACCCGTGCCAGGCAAGTCGACGGCGCGATGCCGACGGCGGCCGCGAGGCGGTTGTTCGGGATCCGGGCATCGGCCGACAGGGTCCAGAGGATGCGCTCGTCGACCTCGTCGAGGCGCGGAGCGGGGTCGGGGCGACGTGCGGGACGGTCGGACACGGCTCGACGCTACCGCGACGGCGCGAGCAGGGCGCGGAGGGCGTCCTCGAGCGCGGCCGACACGACGGCGTCGTCGGCGGATGCCAGCGGTTCCACCGCGGTGGACTGCCGGAGCATCGACATCCCGAGCACCACCGCCAGCGCGATCTCGGCACGGACGAGCAGTTCCTCGGACCCGGCGCCGCCGACCGTGCCCGCGAGCCGTTCGGCGTACCGGCGCAGCGTCTCACGGCGGATGGCATCGGCGCCGTCGTCGCCGGAGGACCGGAGCAGGAGCATCAGCTGCAGGGAGTCGTCGTCGGTCGGGGCGCGCACGATGTGCGTGATGATGCCCGTCAGCGCCCGTTCGAGGCCCTGCTCGCTCGTCTCCTCGGCCCCCAGGTCGCGGACGACCCGGTCGAGGCAGGCGCGGAAGAGCCCTTCCTTCGAGCCGAAGTACCGGTTGATCAGTGCGACGTTCACCCCGGCGTCCCCGGCGATGTCGCGCACCGTCGTCGCGCGGTACCCGTCGAAGGCGAACCGACGGCGGGCGGCCTGCACGAGCAGGAGTCGGGTGGCCGCGGCGTCCTTGCTCATGGAGCGCAGCCTAGCGGTCCTCACAGGGATGTAAGCAAGCGTTGACATGCTCGCTCGAACGCGTACCCTCGGCATGTCAGCAATTGTTTACATCGACGACCACGACGACACGGAGCACGATGACCGACACCATGCAGAGCCCACGGACCGGCTCGCACCCCACCACCGACGGACGCCGCCCGAACAGCACGGCGATCATCGTC
This sequence comes from Curtobacterium sp. ME-Dv--P-122a, assembly GCF_030209645.1. Classification (NCBI taxonomy): domain Bacteria; kingdom Bacillati; phylum Actinomycetota; class Actinomycetes; order Micrococcales; family Microbacteriaceae; genus Curtobacterium; species Curtobacterium sp. ME-Dv--P-122a. The sequence continues at coordinate 207,863 of NZ_JARVRO010000003.1, read as the reverse complement.
TACCTGTCCCTCGGCGGCCTGTCCTTCGCGGTCCTGCAGTCGCTGGTCGCCCCGGCGCTCTCGACCATCGGGCAGGACCTCGGCGCCTCCACCAGCGCGACGAGCTGGGTGCTCACCGCCTACCTGCTCTCCGCCTCGGTGCTCACGCCGATCCTCGGTCGCCTCGGCGACATGATCGGCAAGCGCAAGGTCCTGATCGTCGTGCTGTCGATCCTGCTCGTCGGCGCCGTGCTCGCCGCCCTCGCACCGAACCTCGGCGTGCTGATCGTCGGACGGGCGCTGCAGGGTGCCGCCGGAGCCGTGATGCCGCTGTCGATCGGCATCGTGCGTGACGAGCTGCCGAAGGAAAAGGTCAGCGTCACGATCGGCCTGCTGTCGGCGATCTTCGGCATCGGCGCCGGTGTCGGCATCGTCGCGGCCGGGCCCATCGTCGAGCACCTGTCCTGGCACTGGCTGTTCTGGCTCCCCGCCGTGCTCGTCGTCATCGCCCTGCTCGGCGCGGTCTTCGGCATGCCGGAGTCCCCGGTGCGGAAGCCCGGTCGCCTCGACATGGCCGGCACGTTCGTCCTCGCGGTGTCGCTCGTCGCGATCCTGCTCGCCGTCAGCGAGGGCGAGACCTGGGGCTGGGGTGACGGCAAGACCATCGGTCTGCTGGTCCTCGGCGCCGTCGCACTGGCCGTGTTCGTCCTGGTCGAGCTCCGGGTCGCCGAGCCGCTCATCGACGTCCGGCTCTTCGCGGTCCGTGGCGTCTCGACCGCCCACGTCGTCGCACTCGTCTTCGGGTTCGCGATGTTCGGCACCTTCGTCCTCGTGCCGACACTGCTGCAGCTCCCGACGGCGCTCGGCTACGGCTTCGGCAAGGACGTCACCCAGGCCGGTCTCTTCCTGCTGCCGACCGTCGTGATGATGGTCGTCGCCGGGCCGATCGCGGGCATCCTGGTACGCAAGGTCGGCCCGAAGCCGCCGATGCTCATCGGCGGGTTCGCCATCGTCGCCGCGTTCGTGCTGCCGGCGATCGCACACGCCGAGCTGTGGCAGGTGGTGGCCTCCGGCGTCCTGACCGGCATCGGCATCGGCATGGCCCTCGCCGCCTGCTCGAACGCGATCATCGAGAGCGTCCCCGCGAACCAGACCGGTGAGGCCATCAGCGCCAACACGGTCGTCCGGACCATCGGCTCGAGCGTCGGCACCGCAGTCATCGCCGCGCTGATCACCTCGCACAGCACGCCGCAGGGACTGCCCACCGACGACGCCTTCACCATCGGGTTCTGGGCGTGCACCGGTGTGGCGGTCGTGGCCGTGCTCGCCGCCGTCGCCGCGCCGTCCATGCGTGCCCGCCGCGCAGCGGCCGCCGCCCGTGGGATCGACGACCTCGAGGAGGTCGCCGAGTAGGGCCGTCGGCCCGACCACCCGGGAGGCCCGTCCAGCGTCGTCGACGCGGGGCGGGCCTCCAGTCCGTTGCACAACCTGGGAACGCACCGGGCAGACGCCAGTCAGCGTGACGATCATCGGACCGGTCGCGTCCTGTCAGGGGACGCGGACCGCCGCGCCCGGACAGGAGACCCCATGAGCAGCACCGACCACGACGACATCACCACTCCCGGACGGCCGTCGTTCCGCGACACCGTGACCGCCGGACTCGTGCAGAAGGCCCTCGAGCCGGTGCTGCGCGCCGTGCGCGAGGAGGTCGCCTCGGCGCGGCGCGAGATCGGCGAGCGCGCGAGCGGTGCGAAGACCGGGCTGGTGCTCACCGGTGTCGCTGTCGGGTTCGCCCTGACGACCCTGGTCGCGCTGGCCGGCTTCGCGGTGGCGCTGCTCGCCCTCGCGCTGCCGCTGTGGGCGGCGACCGGGATCACGTTCGTCGTGTTCGCGATCGTGACCGCGATCCTGTTCGTCGTCGGACTGCGCGGGATCCGGCGGGGTGTGCCGCCGGTGCCGAAGGACACGATCCAGGCGGCGAAGCAGCGGGTGACGCACGCGGCGGACGCCCCGGCGGACAGCGCCGCTCGCGACTGACGGACCCGGCGGACCGGCTGCGGGGGCCGCGACCGCCAGCGCGGGCTCCGCTACATCGCCAGGGTCATGCCGACCACGGCGACGGTCATCGCGAAGACCTCGCCGCTGCGGACGGCCCGCCGGTCCTCACGACCCCACTCGTACCGGAGCAGCCAGCCACTGAACGCGCAGTAGCCGATCACGCCGGCCCCGAGCACCGCGGACAGTGCGATGCCGTGCCCTGCGTGGTCGCCGGCGACGCCCGAGGCGTGGCCCATCAGCAGCATCCCCGCCATCACGACGGCGGACAGCGCGCGGTGGACGTCCATCGGCTCCGCGCGGCGACCGTCGGCGCGGCGGCGACGCATCACGGGCAGCGGCGCGAGCAGGAGCAGGAGGGTCGCGGCGAACAGGGTCCACACCGCTCCGGCGTCGACGACGGGCATGAGCATCGCGACGAGCATCACGCCCGCCGGCACGATCACGCCCGGGCGCGGTCGGTAGCGGTCACCGACGATGCAGCACACCGACGCGAACTGCGGCACGACGAGCATGGCGTCGGCGACGGTCTCGTGCACGTGGGGCGTCCTCGGTGCGGCGGAGTGGTGCGGGGTGGGGTCAGTCCTCGGCGCGGGCAGCGGCCTTGGCTGCGCGCTCCTGCTTCACGCGGGCGTTCTCGGCGTGCACGGCGGCCTGCGTCGCACGCTCGCGGACGAGCCACTCGGGCTTCTGCTCGAGCAGCGTCTTGATGTCCGCCGTCGTCAGGGCGTCGTCGATCCCCGCACGACTCAGGCCGGAGATGGAGATGCCGAGCTTCTGCGCCACGACGGGTCGCGGGTGCGGGCCGTCGCGTCGGAGGTCCTCGAGCCAGGTCGGGGGTTCGGTGCGGAGCTCGTCGAAGGCGGTCCGCGTGAGGGGAGCGCTCTGGAAGGACTCCGGAGCCGCCGTCAGCAAGATGCCGAGCTTCTTCGCAGCCGTCTCGGGCTTCATGGTCTGTTCCTGCGCCATGAGGACAAGGGTACGGCCCCTATGCTCGTCTGCATGACCGCGGCTCTCACCATCGCCTTCGTGCCGGGGGTCTCCCCCGCAAAGTGGGCCCGTGTCTGGCGGGAACGCTTCCCCTCCATCGAGCTCCGGCTGCGGCCGATCGGCGCCGACGACGTCGACGACACGCTGGCCGGCGAGGCCGACATGGTCTTCGCACGTATGCCCGTGTCCGAGCAGCACAACGCCATCCCGCTCTGGACCGAGACGGCCGTCGTCGCGATGCCCAAGGACTCCCCCCTCGCCGAACTCGCCGAGGTCGACCTCGCCGACGCCGAGGTCCACGTGATCGACGCCGGCCCGGTGCCGGCCGACATCGACGGATCGCTCGACCTGGTCGAGGCGAACGTCGGCGTCGTCGTGCTCCCCCAGTCACTGTTCCGCGCCGCCAGCCGCAAGGACCTGGTGGGTCGTCCGCTCATGGACGCCGAGGGCACGCGCATCGCGCTGGTCTGGCGGGACGAGGACGCCACCGAGACCACCGAGGAGTTCATCGGCGTGGTGCGCGGGCGGACCGCCAACAGTTCGCGCCAGCCAGGAGGCCCGGATCGCGACGCCGACGACGACTCGCGTCCGGCTCGTGGCGGCGCCAAGGCCGGGTCGGGTGCCAAGGGTTCGTCCGGTGGGTCCGGCGGGTCGGGTGCGTCGGGTTCCAAGGGCGGCGCCGCGGGCGCCGGCGGCAAGGCCAAGGCCAAGTCGCCCGGCAGCGGCAAGTCCGGCGCCGGCAAGAAGTCGAACACCGGCAAGGGGCCGACACCCGGACGCGGCAAGATGCGCGGCAAGCCGAGCCGGGGTTCCAAGGGCAACCGGTGACGGACACGCGGCTGGCACTGATGCCGGCCACGCGCCTCCCGGCCTGGCTCCAGCGCACGATGGCCGAGTACGTCGAGTCGCGGATGCAGGCGGGCGAGACCCGCGAGCAGGCCGAGGCGAACGAGCAGCAGTCACGGGACCGCTGGTTCCCGGGCGGGTCCCCCGCGGACGGGCACCTCGTGTGGGACGTCACCGACCAGGACGACACCGTCATCGGGTACCTGTGGATCGGACCGCTCACGCCGGGCAGCACCGACTGGTGGGTGTTCAACGTCGAGATCGACGAGGCACACCGGCGCCGCGGGCACGCACGGCGGGCGCTCGAGCTCGGGCACCGCGCCGCTGCGGAGCACGGTGCGACGAGCATCGGGCTGAACGTGTTCGGCTACAACACGGGGGCGCAGGAGCTCTACGCGGCGCTCGGGTACCAGGTGACGTCGGCGCAGATGCGGAAGCCGCTGGTCTAGCGGGGCTCGGGCGCGGGGGCTCGGGTCACTGCCCGGTCACAACACCCCGCGTGCATGGCCCCGAGCGGTCACGAAGTGTCGACTGGCCGCGCCCGGAACGACGTGTCGTGACCACTCGGCGGAGACCAGCGGGGATTTGTGACCGTGTGAAGGTCCGCGTCAGCGCAGGACGGCTGCGGCGGCGCGGGTCACCCTCGCGCCGCGCGATTCCTCGGCCGCTGCGCGGGCCCGGGTGACGACGACGGCGTCGGCGCGCTCGGCCGATCCGTGGTCGAACGGCGGTTGCGGGTCGTACTCGATCTGCAACTGGATCGCCTCGGCAGCGGGCCGTCCGGCGAGCTCGGCGGCGAGCCACAGCGCCATGTCGATGCCCGCGCTCACCCCGGCGGCGGTGACGACGACACCGTCCTGGACGATCCGGGCGTCCACCGGCTGCGCGCCGAAGGCCTCGAGCATCGGCTTCGAGGCCCAGTGGGTGGTCGCGCGTCTGCCGGCGAGCAGCCCCGCGGCGCCGAGCACGAAGGCACCGGTGCACACCGAGGTGATCCACGCCGCGTGCTCGGCCTGGCGCCGCACGAAGGCCACGACGTCCGGGTCGAGCATCGCGTCGAAGGCACCGTCACCACCGGGCACCACGAGCACGTCCGCGGGGCCTGCATCCCTGATCGTCACGGTGGGGACGAGCGCGAGGCCGCAGTCGCTCGGCACCGGGTCGAGCGTCGCCGCGACGTACTCGACGCGTGCGCCGGGCACGCGGCTGAGGACCTGCGCCGGACCGGTCAGGTCGAGCTGGGTCAGGTGCGGGAACAGCAGGAACGCGATCCGGATGTCGTCGGCCATGTCGTGACCATAGTCCCGGCGTTCTCGTTCTCGTTCTCGTTCTCGGGCCTGCTCGTGTCCGTGGGCGGGGCTCAGCTTGGCTGGGCTTGCCCGTCAGCTCCAGACGCCGGAGGTCCCGCGCCGGTGGCTGCCCATCAGGTGGGTGTCGACGATGCCGAGCGCTTCCATCAGGGCGTACATCGTGGTCGGTCCGACGAAGGCGAAGCCGCGCTTCCGCAGCGCCTTCGACAGGGCGAGGGACTCGTCGGACTTCGTCGGGACCTCGGCGGACGACCGTGGCTCGGGCGTGGTCGCCGGCCGGAACGACCACACGAAGTCGGCGAGCCCGCCGTCCTGCCGCAGGGCGATGGTGGCGTTCGCGTTGGTGATCGTCGCGAGGATCTTCGCGCGGTTCCGGACGATCCCGGCGTCGGCCATCAGCCGTGCGACGTCGTCCTCGCCGAAGGCCGCGACGGTGTCGGCGTCGAAGTCGGCGAAGGCGGCCCGGAACGCCGGTCGTTTGGCGAGGATCGTGCGCCACGACAGACCGGACTGGAACGCCTCGAGCGAGAGCCGCTCGAACACCCCGCGTTCGTCGCGGACGGGCATGCCCCACTCGGTGTCGTAGTACTCGCGGAGGAGCTCGTCCGACGACGCCCAGACCGGCCGGGCGAGGCCGTCGTCGCCGGTGACGAGGTCGGGCACGGGCGGGGCGTCGACGGGCTCGGTGCTCATGCGACCATCCTGGCGGGCGCCGCCGACAGCCGATCACTCACTCGGCGGGCGGGCCGTCCTGCGTCGCCTGCTCGTCCATCCACACGTACTCCCAGCGGTGTCCGTCCGGGTCGGTGAAGCTCCGCTGGTACGTGAAGCCGAGGTCCATTTCCGGGCGGTCTTCGATGCCGCCGGCGGCGACCGCGGCGTCGACGATGCGGTGGACATCCTCCTTCGACGGGGCGCTGAGTGAGTTGATGACCTCGATCGTGTCGGCGTCGGCGATCGTCTTGTCCGTGAACTCGGCGAACTTCGCTGTCGTCAGGATCATGACGTAGACCGTGTCGGACACCACCACGCACGCCGCGGTGTCGTCGCTGAACGCCGGGTTGATCGAGTACCCGAGTGCCTCGTAGAACGCCTTCGAGCGCTCGAGGTCCGTGACGGGCAGGTTGATGAAGACCATCGTGTCCATGGCGGTTCCTTTCGTCACGCTCAACCTGGACCCACCCGGTCCAGCGCGCAACCGTTTCGTGGGGGAACCAACCGGTACACAATATGCTGGCCGGATGCGGGCGTGCGTGGACGAGTCAGAACCCGGTGGTGGACGGACGAGCCGACGAGCCCGATCCTGGTCTCCTGACGGAAGCCCCCGAAAGCGCAAAACCCCGGTCCCGCGCTGGCTGCAGGATGCTCCGGGGCTCACTTTCGACCGAGCAGCACCCGATCGACATATCAATGCTACCCGCCATGCTCGGCCCCGGTCAAGGCGCCGGCCGCCGCGGCCGGAAACGACGAAGTCGCTGTCGTCCGACAGCGACTTCGTCGTTCTGCGTCAGGCCGGGGACGCCCGACCCGAGCGGCCTCAGGCCAGCTCGCGCCCCTCGCCCGCGGCACGCTGGTGCGACTCGGCCTCGGCCTGGCCGATGATGTCCTCGGCGGGCACCGGGTTCAGGCGGTCCCAGAGGAAGAACAGGCCGCCGCCGACGAGCAGCGAGATCCCGACCCACAGATTGATGTGGATCCCGCCGGTCTTCTCGGGGTCGGTGTTCCAGTGCACGATGCCGACGATGGTCGTGATCACGCCGTACAGGACGAACAGGCCGCCGAGGATGCGGCGCAGGTCGAGTCGGCGGGTGGAGCGGACGAGGGCTGCCTTCTGCTCCTCGGTCATCGCGCCGGGGGTGGTGGTGTCACTCATGAGAAGTGGTCTCCTTCGCGGATCAGAGGAACGGGAGGTACAGGACGACGCACAGGACGAGCGCGACGGTGCCGAGCAGTGCGGGCGAGCGGTACCAGGCGGTGTCCGTCGCGACCGAGTCGCCGTGCAGGTCGATCTTGCCCACGCCGTAGACGAGTCCACCGAGCTCCTTCTCGTCCTTCGGCTTGGTGAGCATCGAGACGACGAAGCCGACGACCAGCACGGTGACGAACGAGATGATCGCTCCGTACAGGGTCTCCGCGGTCGCGGTGGCGAACAGGTCCGGGTTGACCAGGTAGGCGATCCAGGTGATCGTCGGGGTCACGATGCCGAGGACGTAGCCCCAGAGCGCACCCTGCGTCGTCATGCGCTTCCACAGCAGGCCGAGGATGAACACGGCGAACAGCGGTGCGTTGAAGAACGAGAACAGCGTTTGCATGTACGTCATGATGTTCGACGCCTGGGCCGCGATGAACGCGGTCGCGATGCCGACCACGACACCGACGACGGTGACCCAGCGGCCGGTCTTCAGGTAGTGCAGGTCGGGCATGTTCGGGCGGATGTAGCGCTGCCAGATGTCGTAGGTGAAGACGGTGTTGAACGACGAGACGTTCGCCGCCATGCCGGCCATGAAGGACGCCAGCAGGCCGGTCACCGCGATGCCGAGCACACCGGTCGGCAGGTACATCTGGATGAGCTTCGGGATCGCGTCGTTGTAGGTCAGCGTGCCGTCGGCGAACTGGTTGCCCACGACGGCCGCGGCGATGAGGCCCGGGATCACGACGATGGCCGGGATGAAGAGCTTCGGGATCGCGGCGATGAGTGGGGTGCGGCGGGCCGCGGACATGTTCTTCGCCGAGAACGCGCGCTGCACCTCGGTGAAGTTCGTGGTCCAGTAGCCGAACCCGAGCACGAAGCCCAGGCCGAGCACGATGGCGAGCCAGTTGGCGCCGATCGGGTTGGTGACGTCACCGAAGCCGGTGCCGGCCCAGGCCTGCAGGTGCTGCACGCCCTGCGTCTCGGTGATGGCCTTCGACAGGCCGTCCCAGCCGCCGACGCGGTGCAGACCGACGATCGTCAGCGGGATGAGCCCGGCGATGATCACGAAGAACTGCATGACCTCGTTGTAGATCGCGCTCGAGAGCCCGCCGAGGGTGATGTAGACGAGCACGAAGCCGGCGGAGACGATGATCGCCAGCCACTCCGGCCAGCCGAGCATCGCCTCGATGACGATGGCCATCGCGTACAGGTTGATGCCCGCGATGAGCACGTTCGACACCGCGAACGCGATCGCGTTCACCAGATGCGGCGCCTTGCCGAAGCGGCGCAGCATGAACTCCGGCACGGAGCGGACCTTCGAGCCGTAGTAGAACGGCATCATCACGAGGCCGAGGAACACCATCGCGGGCACGGCGCCGACGAGGTAGTAGTGCAGGGTGGCCATGCCGATCTGGGCACCGTTCGCCGCCATGCCGAGGATCTCAGTAGCGCCGAGGTTCGCGGACACGAACGCCAGGCCCGTGATCCACGCCGGCATCGAGCGCCCGGACAGGAAGAAGTCCATGCTCGTCCGGACCTGCTTGCGGGCGGTGAACCCGATCCCGATGACGACCGCGAAGTACACGATGATCATCAGGTAGTCGACCCAGCCCAAATCGAGCCGGATCCCTTCGTTCGCTGCAGCGAGAACCATTCACATCTCCACGTCAGTGTGTTGCAGTCGACAACTCTGCCGACCCGGACGGAGACGTTACACCGATTTGTGACCGTTCACATAGCCAGCGCATGCATCGTCCGAGCCGCGCAGCGCTCCCCCGGTTCGCTACGCTCGGCCCATGACCGACGCGTCGCGCATCCTCGTCCTCAACGGCCCGAACCTCGACATCCTCGGGCGCCGCGACCCGGAGCAGTACGGCACCGTGACGCTCGCCGAGATCGAGGCGATCGTCCACACCGAGGCGGCCGTGCACGGGCTCGAGGCCGACTTCCGCCAGACGAACCGCGAGGGCGAGCTGGTCGAGTGGCTGCACGAGGCCCTCGACGACTTCGCCGCGGTCGTCATCAACCCCGCCGCCTACGCGCACACCTCGGTCGCGCTGCACGACGCGGTGGAGGCCCTGTGGGTCCCCGTCGTCGAGGTGCACCTGTCGAACACGTGGAAGCGCGAGCCGTTCCGCCACGTCGACCACGTCGCCACCGCCGCGACGGCGGTCATCGCCGGCGCGGGCGCCGACGGCTACCGCCTGGCGGTCGCGCACGTCGCGTCCCTGCTCGGCTGAGCCAACGACCGGACTGGGCCCACGCCGCCGGTACCGGGCGGACGCGCCAGCGGCCGACCGGCCGTGCCGGTGGGGAGAGGCCCGTGGCAGCGTCGCCACGGGCCTCCCGTCCGCCTGCTGGTCACGCTGGGTCGCGCCCGTTCCTTCCCACTGCACGCGCGATGCCAGGTGGTTTCGGGCGTACCTAATGAGGAGTTCCGACCCGGGACGCCCGGAAGCACCAGGGACGCCCGGAAGCACCGGGCGCGCGCACGCCGATCAGAACTCGGCGGGGCGCCGCACGTCGGTCAGGCCGGCGGTGGCGAAGCCTCCGCGGATGAGCGGCACGGCGCGGCGCACGGCCTGGTCGATGCGGAGCTCCAGGTCGACGCTCGCGATGTCGTAGCCACCCTCGCGCTTGGTGAAGTCCCGCTCGTTGCCGAACACCCCGAGCGGCAGGGTCGTGGACTGGAAGAACCCGAACAGCGGACGCATCTGGTGCTCGACGAGCAGGGCGTGCCGGTCGCTGCCGCCGGTGGCGGTCAGGAGCACCGGGGTGTCGACGAGGTCGTACTGGCCGACCCAGTCGAAGAAGAGCTTGAAGGCGCCGGAGTAGGCCGCCCGGAAGGCCGGGCTGCCCACGACGAGCACGTCCGCGGCCTCCACCGTCTCGAGGGCCCGGCGGGTGCGGTCGGACATGGTCTCGCGACCCGAGGCCGCTCCGAGGTCGGCCAGCAGCGGACCGATCTCGATCGTCTCGGTCCGAGCACCGTCGATCTCCTCGGCCAACCGGGCCACCGTCGCCGCGACCAGGGTCGAGGTCCGCGAGGGGTCCGATGGGCTGCCACTGACGCCGACGACCAGTTCTCCGCTCATGCGGTCGATGCTCACACGCTGCCGGGGCGGGCGGCACGTTCGTGACGACATGTGTCGGGTGCCAGTCGGTCGGGGTAGCGTCCGCGCCATGCAGACGTTCCTGCCGTACGCCGACTTCCGGGCATCCGCCGAGGTCCTCGACGACCGGCGGCTCGGCAAACAGCGCGTCGAGACCCTGCAGGTGATGCGCGCACTGACGCTCCCCGACTACGGCTGGCAGCACCACCCGGTGACGGCGATGTGGCGCGGCTACCGCCCGGCGCTGATGGCCTACCAGGAGGCCACGTGCCGCGTCTGGGCGGAGCGCGGGTACGCCGACACCTGTCTCGAGAAGACCCTGCTCGACCTGGGCCGTGTGCCGGAGGACCTGGCGGCGTACGAGCGCGGCGACGTGCCGGTCCCGCCGTGGAACGACGACGAGGCCCTGCACGTCTCGCACCGCTCGAAGCTCGTGCAGAAGGCGCCGGAGCACTACCGGGAGCTGTTCCCGGACGTGCCGGACGACCTGGACTACGTCTGGCCGGGGACACCCGAACCGGCGACGCACACCGCCTGACCGTCAGGCGACCGCCCGGCGGTCAGGCGACTGCCCGGCTCTCAGGCGACCGGGATCCAGCGACCGCCCTCGCGCCGGGTGACGACGTCGGAGCGGATCTCGACCACGTCCCGCAGCCCGTCGACTGCGGCGTCGCGGACGGCCGCGGCGGCACGGTCGTCCTCGGCCTCGAAGCGCACGACGGCACAGGGGACACCTCGGAGCAGCCGGACGTCCTCGGCCTCGACCACGGCGTGTTCGCGCACGAAGGCGGCCGCGGCGGGCAGGACGGCGTCCGGGGCGGTGCCGGGCGCGAGGGCGCCGATCGCCAGGGTCGCACGGTACGAGGGCATGCGACGACGCTACCGGGGAACCGGATCCCGCCGTGGGCTGCAGGGGAACCGACGCCGCTCAGGGGTGCGGACGTCGACCCACGGCGGGATCGCGGTGTACGGCGGGACACGACGACAGGGGGAACGTCGCGCCCCGCGCCGGACGTCGATCAGGGGGTCGACATCCGGTCTGGGTCCACCGCGCGGCTCGGTTCAGGGGAACCGCACGGTGGTGGACCTCAAGGGTGTTCGGTGTCCTCTCGGTACCGGTCCGTCTCGGTCGGTGCGGGCATCGACCGGTGGGCGGCGGCTGGCCGGACCATCGGGAGCAGGGCACTCCCGGCGGTCGCGAGCGCTCCGACCACGGCGATGACCCCGAGCGGGGCCGTGCCGAGGTCGTGCTGCGCTGCCAGGGCGAGCGCGACGAGGGTGGCCGGCGCCGGCAGGAGCTGCACCGCTCGGAAGCGCTCGTCCCGTCGTGTCCGGGTCATCATCGCGTTTGCCATGACGACACTCTGACGCAGATCGGTTGTCCGCAGAAGGGGGGACACGTACCCAGAGATGGAGTAGAACGTCTAGTACACCTCAGCCGAGGGCGCGGACGGTCGCCACGGCGTCGGCCACGGCCCCGACCACGACCGGGACGTCGTCGGCCGTGAGCGCCGCGTCGAACGTCAGACGGAGCGCGGTGCGCGCCACGTCCTCGGGGATCCCGAGCGCCGTGAGCACGTGGGAAGCCTCGGTGCTGCCCGCAGCGCAGGCGCTGCCCGACGACGACACCACGTCGCGCCGCTCGAGCTCGAGTAGGACGGTCTCGCCGTTGACGCCCGGGAAGCAGAACGACGCGTGCCCGGGCAGCCGGTGCTCCCGCGACCCGGTGACGAACGCGCCGGGGACCGCGGCGAGCACGCCGTCGAGCACCGCGTCGCGCACGGTGGTCGCGGTGCCCTGCCCCGACCGCACCGTCTCCGCCGCCAGTCCGAGGGCGGTCGCCACCGCCACGGCACCGGCCACGTCCTCGGTACCGGACCGCCGCCCCCGTTCCTGTCCCCCGCCGTGCAGCAGCGGCTCGAGCGGGACGCTGGCGCGCACGGCGAGCACGCCGGTGCCCTTCGGGGCGCCGAGCTTGTGCCCGGACAACGACAGCGCGTCGACGCCCAGCACCCCGAGACCGATCGGCAGCCAGGGCGCGGACTGCACGGCGTCGGTGTGGAACCGCGCCCCGACCTCGTGCGCCACCGCCGCGAGCGCGGGGACGTCCTGCACGGTGCCGATCTCGTTGTCGGCGTGCGCGATCGAGACGAGTGTGGTGTCCGGGCGGAGTGCCGCGCGCAGCACCGCCGGGTCGACGCGGCCGTCCGGGCCGACGGGCAGCACGGTGACGTCGAAGTCGTGGAACCGGGCGAGGTACGCGCAGCTCTCCAGCACGGCCTCGTGCTCGATGGCGCTCGTGACGACGTGCCGACCGCGGGGCGCGGCGAGGGCGATCCCCTTGATCGCGGTGTTCGCCCCCTCGGTGCCGCCGGTGGTGAAGACGACCTCGGCGGGCCGGCACCCGAGCACCCCGGCGACGGCGGACCGTGCAGCGGTGAGTCCCCGCGCGGCCTCGTCCCCGACCCCGTGCGTCGACGAGGGGTTGCCGAACACCCCCGTCAGGTACGGCCACATCGCCTCGAGCACCTCGCGGCGGACCGGGGTGGTGGCGGCGCGGTCCAGGTAGAACACGACTAGTCCCGCACGGGCACCGCGACGTGCTCGGGCACCGCGACGTCGATGTCGAGCCCGAGGTCGAGCGCCCGCGCCGAGTGGGTCAGCGCCCCGACCGAGATGACGTCGACGCCGGTGGCCGCGATCGCCGCGACGGTGTCGAGCGACACGCCTCCCGAGGCCTCGACGAGCGCGCGTCCGGCGACGATGCCGACCCCGGCCACGAGTTCGTCCGGGGTGAAGTTGTCGAGCATGATCGTGTCGACCCCCGCCGCGGCGACGGGTTCGATCTGGTCGATCCGGTCCACCTCGACCTCCACGTGCACGGTGTGCCCGAGCCGCTGGCGGGCCTGGGCGATCGCGTCGCCGATGCCGATCCCGCCGGCCAGGAGCACCGCCAGGTGGTTGTCCTTGGCGAGCACGGCGTCGGACAGTGAGGTGCGGTGGTTGTGTCCGCCGCCGCACCGGACGGCGTACCGCTCGAGTGCTCGGAGGCCCGGCGTCGTCTTCCGGGTGTCGACGATCCGCGCCGAGGTGCCAGCGGCGGCCGCGACGTGCGCCGCGGTGGTCGTCGCGATGCCCGACATCCGCTGCACCAGGTTGAGGGCGACCCGTTCGGCCCGGAGCACGGCCCGCGCCGACCCGGTCACGGTCGCGAGGACGTCGCCCGCGACGAAGCGCGTGCCGTCGGCGACGTGCACGACGGCGTGGATCGCCGGGTCGACGGCGTGCATCACGGCGACGAACACCGCCCCGCCGCTCAGCACGCCGGGCTCGCGCGCGCCGAGGGTCGCGGTCGCGGTCGCCTCGGCGGGGATCAGGGTCTCGCTGGTGACGTCGCCCCAGGGTGCGTCCTCCTCGAGCGCGGTCTCGATCACGCGACGGAGCGCGTGCGGCGGGATGGTGCCGGGGTCGGTGGTCATGCGGGTACCTCCTGCGGGACGGCTGCGGAGCCGTCCGTGCGTTCATCCGTGTGCTCGTCGGGGTGTGCGCCGGTGTGGTCGGCGACCCAGGCGTACGAGGCCGGGGCGGTGGGGTCGGTGTCGGGGTGGTCGGTGCGGGCGTGCGCCCCGCGGGACTCGGTGCGGGCCTCGGCGGCGAGCGCGACGAGTCGCGCCAGGTCGAGCAGCGCACGGTCCTCGTGCTCGCGCACGCCCCCGCCGGTCGGCGCGGTCAGCGCGTCGAGGTCGCGGCGCGCGCTGGCCAGCCCGACGGCGTCACGGAGCAGCCCGACGCGGTCCGTCATGACGGACTGGACCGCCTGCCGGACGGCACCCACGTCGGCGAGGTGGGTCGCGCCTCCAGGCAGGGTCGGACTGGGCCCACGCCTGCCGGTTCCGGCGCGCTGCGGAGCCTGCGGAGCGGCGTGACGGCCGAGCAGGTGGGGGGAGGCGCGGATCGCGTCGGCCGCTCGGGGCACGCTGGTGACGTGGAGACCGGCGTCCCCGCGCAGGCGGAGCAGGCCGGGTCGCGGTGCGGCGACCGCGTCCGCTGCGCGGACCGCGAAGACGAGTCCCTCGAGCAGGGAGTTCGAGGCGAGCCGGTTGGCGCCGTGGACACCGGTGCAGGCGGCTTCACCGACGGCGAGGAGTCCGGGCAGGCTGGTGCGGCCCTCGGCGTCGGTCGCGATGCCGCCCATCGAGTAGTGCGCGGCCGGTGCGACCGGGACGCCCTCGCGGGTCCAGTCGAAGCCGGCGGCGCGGGTGGCCCGGGTGAGTCCGGGGAACCGCGTGACCAGGAACCCGGCGTCGAGGCCGGTGGCGTCGAGGAGCACGGGTGCGCCGCCCTGGTCGCGCACCGCGGCGGCGATCCCCCGGGCGACGACGTCACGCGGGGCGAGCTCGGCGTCCGGGTGCACGTCGGTCATGAAGCGGTGCCCGGCGGCGTCGCGGAGGACGGCGCCCTCACCGCGGACGGCTTCGGACACCAGGCCGCCACCGGGGACGGCCAGCCGCGTCGGGTGGAACTGGACGAACTCCAGGTCGGCGAGGACGGCACCGGCGCGCCAGGCGGCGGCGACCCCGTCGCCGGTGGCGACCAGGGGGTTCGTCGTCTCGCGGTACAGGTGTCCGGCTCCCCCGGACGCGATGACGACGGCGTCCGCGTCGAGCCGGCGGGGTTCCCCGAGCAGGTCGAGGACGTCGACGCCGACGACCACGCCGCCGCGGACGACGAGGTCGGTCAGGCTCGTGCGCTCGAGGATCGTGACGTGCCGTCGGTGCAGTGCCGCGATGAGGGTGCGTTCGATGGCGGCTCCGGTCGCGTCACCGTCGGCGTGCACGACGCGCCACCGGCCGTGCGCGGCCTCACGACCGCGGGCGAGGTCGTCGCCGTACCGGTCGAGGGTCGCCGGGTCCGACGACCGGTCGAAGGGCACCCCGAGGGCGAGCAGGTCGCGGACGCGGGCCGGGCCGTCGGTGCACAGGACCTCGACGGCACGCGCGTCGGCGCTGCCGGCCGCGGCGACGTAGGTGTCGGCCTGGTGCAGTGCCGCGGAGTCGTCGGCACCGAGCGCCACCGCGATCCCGCCCTGGGCGTACGCGGTGGCGCTGTCGGCGAGCGCCCCCTTCGTCACCAGGGTGACGTCGTGCAGGGCACTGGCGCGGATCGCTGCGGTCAGCCCGGCGATGCCGGAGCCGACGATGACGACGTGCACGGTGGTCTCCCTCGTTCGCTCGGACTCGTGTGTCAGCCGCGCGGCTTGGCGGCGAGCATGCGCTCGAGCGCGACCTTGGCGTCGGCCTGCACGTCGGCGGGGACGACGATCTCGTTGAGGACCTCGCCGCGGACGAGTGCTTCGAGCACCCAGGCGAGGTAGCCCGGGTGGATCCGGTACATCGTCGAGCAGGGGCAGACGACCGGGTCGAGGCAGAAGATCGTGTGCTGCGGGTACTCGGCTGCGAGGCGGTTCACCATGTTGATCTCGGTGCCGATCGCGAACGTCGTCGGCTCGGTGGCCGCGGCGACGGTCTTCCGGATCAGGTCGGTGCTGCCGGCGTGGTCGGCGGCGTCGACGACGGCCATCGGGCACTCCGGGTGCACGATGACCTGCACGCCCGGGTGCTCGCGGCGGGCCTGGTCGATCTGGTCGACGGTGAAGCGGCGGTGCACCGAGCAGAAGCCGTGCCAGAGGATGACCTTCGCCGCTTCGAGGTCGCTCGTCTCGTTGCCGCCGAGGGGCTTCCGGGGGTTCCACATCGGCATCAGGTCGGTGCTGATGCCCATCGCCTTCGCGGTGTTGCGGCCGAGGTGCTGGTCGGGGAAGAACAGGACGCGCTGCCCGCGCTCGAAGGCCCACTCGAGGACGGTCGCGGCGTTCGACGAGGTGCAGACGATGCCGCCGTTGCGACCGCAGAAGGCCTTGAGGTCGGCGGCGGAGTTCATGTAGGTGACCGGGATCACGGGGACGCGGCCGTCGGCGTCGGGCTCGGTGCCGTACACCGCGGTCAGCTCCGCCCACGCCGCCTCGACGCTGTCGATGTCGGCCATGTCGGCCATCGAGCAGCCGGCGGCCAGGTTCGGCAGGATCACGCGCTGGTCGTCGCGCGCCAGGATGTCGGCCGTCTCGGCCATGAAGTGCACGCCGCAGAACACGATCGCCTCGGCGTCGGGCTTCGTCAGGGCGGCGTTCGCCAGCTGGAACGAGTCGCCGAGGAAGTCCGCGTGCCGGACGACCTCGTCGCGCTGGTAGAAGTGCCCGAGGACGACGACCCGGTCGCCGAGGGTGGCCTTCGCCCGCTCGATGCGCTCGTGGAGTTCGTCGGTCGGAGCCGTCTTGTACTCGTCGGGCAGGACGCCCTGGCGCGGAGCGCTCGTCGGGATGACGTCGGACATCGACGACCCCGGGCCGTACCCGGGGCGGGAGTCGAAGTCCCACGTCGGCATCGCGAGGTCGGGCGTGCAGGTGCTGCCGCCGGCCTTGCCGTTGGAGATGAGTTCGATCGTCGTGGCGATGGACACGGGGCTTCCTATCGGTTCCGCTGCTGGTGCTGATCGGCCCCGGTCTGCAGCGGGCCGTTGTCCGCGTAGGCCAGGTCGGGGTTCGAGCGGTACAGCCGGGCCGGACGGTGCCGGCCCCCGCTCGTGGTCTCGTCGGTCGGCAGGACCGCGTCGGTCTTCTCGACCTGCCGACGGAAGTTCGCGGGGTCGAGTGCTCGGCCGAGCACCGCCTCGTACACGCCGCGGAGTTCGGCAAGGGTGAAGCGGTCGCCGAGGAACGCCTGCGCGATCCGCGAGTACGACATCTTGTTGCGCAGCCGCCACAGGGCGTACTCGACGATGCGGTCGTGGTCGAAGGCGAGCGGCGGGTGCTCGTCGGCCAGGAACCACCGGACGTTCCAGTCGTCGGGCACGACGTTCGCCTCGTCCGGGTGCACGAGCGCCCAGTACACGATCGACACCACGCGGCTCGGGGAGCGTCCGACGTCACCGAACGCGTAGAGCTGCTCGAGGTACCGCGGCTGGACGTTCGTCGTCTCGCGCAGTCGGGCGGCCGCGGAGTCCTCGAGCCCCTCGTCGTCACCGACCCAGCCGCCGGGGAGCGCCCAGGAACCCTCGAACGGTTCGGCGACGCGACGGACGAGCGGCATCCACAGCGCCGGGGCCCCGGTGTCGGGGTGCGGGCGCAGTGCGACGATCACGGTGGAGACCGCGACGCGGATGCCTGCTTCGTCCATGGTGGAGATAGTGTCAATCTGACTCGAAGTGTTCGGGTTGGGATGACACTATCACTGCCGACGCGGTGTGCTCGTCACGAGCCGGAAACAGATCGTCACGGGGCCGAAAACTCCCGAGGGGCCGCCGCGGTTAGCGTGGAGGACATGACGACGGTGACGAGGGTGCATGCCGTGGTGTCGGGGACGGTCCAGGGGGTCGGCTTCCGGTACTGGACCGCTCGGAAGGCGGACGGGCTCGACCTCGTCGGCTACGCGAGGAACCTCTGGGACGGCACGGTGGAGGTCGAGGCGGAGGGACCCTCGGTCGCCGTCGACTCGTTGGTCGAGTGCCTGCGCACCGGGCCACCGTCGGCAACCGTGACCGACGTCAGCCTGCGGTCGGTGGTGCCGCACGGCGACGCCGACGGCTTCGCGATCCTGCACTGAGCGGACGTGCACGGGAGCTGCGCCGACGACCGGCGTGCTCGGCGTGCTCGGCATCGATCGTTCACCTGCGGATGTCGGAGCGAAGCGGAATAATCGCATCCACTCAGGGAGTTGGCCTGTCTGCGCGTCCTGCGCCACACCCGTTCCACCCGTCGTGACCCACCAGGAGCACCCGCATGACCCAGGCCGTCGATTCCGCCCCCCGCACGGGAAGCGTCTCGCAGCCGTCCGCTGCCGAGACCCGACTCGTGATCGGGCTGCTGCTCGTCTCCGCGTTCGTCGTCATCCTCAACGAGACCATCATGGGCGTGGCCCTGCCCCGGCTCATGGACGACCTGGACATCAGCGCCGCGACCGGCCAGTGGCTGACCACCGGCTTCCTGCTCACCATGGCGGTCGTCATCCCGATCACCGGGTTCCTGCTGCAGCGCTTCAACACCCGACCGGTGTTCGTCTGGGCGATGGGCCTGTTCTCGGTCGGCACGCTGATCGCCCTGCTCGCGCCGGGCTTCACCGTCCTGCTCGTCGGCCGCATCGTGCAGGCCAGCGGCACCGCGATCATGATGCCGCTGCTCGTGACGACGGTCCTGACCCTGGTCGACCCCGCGCACCGTGGTCGCATCATGGGCAACATCTCGATCGTCATCTCGGTCGCTCCGGCCATCGGCCCGACGATCTCCGGCCTGATCCTCAACGCCTTCTCGTGGCGCTGGCTGTTCGGCTTCGTGCTGCCCATCGCGATCGCGGCGCTCATCCTCGGCATGGTCAAGGTGCAGAACGTCTCGACGCCGCGCAAGGCACCGATCGACGTCGTCTCGGTCGTCCTCTCCGCCTTCGCGTTCGGCGGCATCGTCTACGGCCTGTCCAGCATCGGTGAAGCCGGCACGACCGGACCGCTCGTCCCGGTGACCGCCCTGGTCGTCGGCGCCGTGGCCCTCGCGGTGTTCATCGTCCGGCAGACCCGCCTGCAGCGCACCGACAGCGCCCTGCTCGACCTGCGCACCTTCCGCACCCGTGGCTTCACGGTGCCGATCGTCGCGATGGGCCTGAGCTTCATGGCGATGTTCGGCACGCTCATCCTGCTGCCGATCTACCTGGAGCGCGTCCTCGGCCTCGAGGTCCTGCAGGTCGGCCTGCTGCTGCTCCCCGGTGGGCTGCTGATGGGCCTGCTCTCCCCCATCGTCGGGCGCATCTACGACCGCCGTGGCCCGCGCGTGCTGCTCATCCCCGGATCGATCATCGTCAGCGCCGTGCTCTGGGCGCTCTCCACCGTGGGTGTCGACACCAGCGTGTGGTTCGTCCTCGGTGCGCACGTGGTGCTGAGCATCGGCCTGGCCCTGACCTTCACGCCGCTGTTCACCGCGGCGCTCGGCGGGCTGCCCCCGAAGCTGTACTCGCACGGCAGCGCGGTGCTCGGCACGGCGCAGCAGCTCGCCGGTGCGGCGGGCACGGCCCTGTTCGTCACGCTGCTGACGATCGGTGCGGCCACCGCCGTCGAGGGCTCCGGTGCCCGCGGGGTCCAGGTGGCCACCGCAGCGGGCGTCGGCACCGCCTTCATGGTCGGCGCGATCATCTCGCTGTTCGGCATCCTCGCGTCGGTGTTCGTCCGCCGGCCCGAGGTGCCGGAGGGCGCGCCGACGCCCCCGCCGGTGCACTGACCGACGAGCCTCGCGCACCGACCGACGAGCCGGGCCGGACGCCGAACCCGTGACGGGACCGGCGCCCGGCCCGCGCCCGTCTCCGGACCGCGTGGCAGGGTGGGCGCCATGCGGTCGACGACGAGCGAGCTCAACTGGTCCGGCACGGTCACCTACACGGCCGAACGGGTCGTCCGTCCGACGTCGATCGACGAGGCAGCCCAGGTCGTGGCCGACGCCGATCGGGTACACGGCCTCGGTACCCGGCACTCGTTCAACGACGTCGCCGACACCCCGGGCACCCTGCTCGACCTGACCGGGATCCCCACCGACCTGGTCGTCGACGCCGAGCACCGCACCGTGACGCTCGGGGCCGGCACCCGGTACGGCGACGTCGCGGCCGACATCGACCGTGCCGGGTTCGCCCTGCACAACACGGGGTCCCTGCCGCACATCTCGGTCGGGGGTGCGGTCGCGACGGGCACCCACGGCTCCGGCACGACACTGGGGTCGCTCGCCACCGCGGTGCGCGCGTTCGAGGTGCTCGCTCCGGACGGCTCCGCCCGGACGATCGACCGGACGGACCCCGCGTTCGACGGTGCCGTGCTGCACCTCGGCCTGCTCGGCATCGTGACCCGGGTGACCCTCGACGTGGAACCTGCCTACCGGATGCGTCAGGACGTCTACGGAGCGATCCCCTGGGACACCTTCACGGCGAACGTCGCCGAGGTGCACGCCACCGCGTACTCGGTGTGCGCCTACACGGTGTTCGGCGACGCGATCACCGAGGTCCTGGTGAAGTCGCGCGTCCCCGAGGGCGCCGAGGACGTGCCTGTCCCGGAGACCCTGGCCGGCGCACGCCGTCTGCCCGGCACCCCCGGCGACGACCACCGGACCGCGCGCGACGGCTCGGTCGGCCCGTGGTGGGACCGACTGCCGCACTTCCCGATCGGGTCCGTCCCGAGCCACGGGTCCGAGGTGCAGAGCGAGCACTTCGTCCCGCTCCGGCACGCGGCGGCCGCCCTCGACGCGCTCCGCGGGCTCGCCGACCGGATCCAGCCGCACCTGCACGTCTGCGAACTCCGGACGATGGCGGCGGACGACCTCTGGCTCAGCCCGACCCAGGCCGAGGACGTCCTCTGCATCGCGTTCACCTGGAAGAAGCACCCGACCGAGGTCGCCGCGCTCCTGCCCGACCTGGAGGCCCGGCTCACGGCCTTCGGCGGCCGACCGCACTGGGGCAAGATGAGCTCGCTCGACCACGCCGCGATCGCCGGGCTCTACCCGCGGCTGGCGGAGTTCCGCGACCTCGTCGCCCGGGCCGACCCAGAGCGGACGTTCGCATCCGCGTTCGGCGAGCGGGTGCTCGGGACCTGACCCGGGCCTCCCGGCCGCGCCCCGCGCCCCGCGCCCGCGCCCACGTGTCGGAACCAGGTTCCGGACACGGAACCACGGGATCGCGCGGTGCTGTGTCCGGAACCTGGTTCCCCGTGCGGGGACGCGCCCGACGCGGCCCCCTCCAGCGGTCAGAGCGTCGTGAACGCGAGCGGCGTGATCGTCCGCGTCTCGCCGTCCCAGTGCCGCACGCCGCCGACGTCGAGCGTCTCCGGCAGCGGCACGGCGCGCAGCGCAGCGACGGCGCGCGGCAGGTCCTCGTCACGCACCCGGCGAGCCAGCGTGACGTGCGGCGACCAGTGCCCGGGCAGTGACGTCTCGACGCCGCCGGGCGCGACCGCGTGCACCTCGCCGTGGAAGGTCGTGAGCGCCGCGTCGAGGACCACCGCGCGCACCAGCACCGACCGACCGGCACCCGCGGGGAAGAGCAGCAGCCCGCCGAGCCGGATCGCGGTCGGGACCGACGTGCGGAACCCGGCCGGCACGGGCAGCGTGTCACCGGCGGCCAGGGTGACGTGCGGGGCGTTCGACGGCGACGGGTGCCGACCGAGGCTCGGCAGGTCGGCGTCGATCAGGGCCTGCCAGGCGGACCGCACGGCGGCGTCCGACTCCGGACCGAGGACGAGTTCGATGCTGCGCACGGTCCGAGTCAACCAACCCGGACCGCGAGGTGCCCCGTGACGGTTCAGCGGGCCGCGCCCTGGCGGCGATGTAACACAGCGGAACGGAACTCGCCCCGGGGGTGGACCGCACGTCACACTCGTCTCCACGCCGCGGACCACCGCGGCGCCCCTACACGCACGGCCCACGAGGAGCACCAGCATGTCCGCAGCCCCCGCACTGCCCGAGAAGCCGAAGGGCAAGCGCCCGATCGGCTGGATCGTCGCGGCCGCGATCGTCGTCGTCGCGATCGTCGTCGCCGTCGTCGTCGGAGCCCTCCGTTCCGGCAGCAACGACGCCGGTGCCGCCGGTGACGCCGCCCCGAAGACCGTCACGATCGGTGTCTCGGACAAGTCGCTCGGCTACTGGAGCACGTACACGAAGCTCGCGAAGGACAAGCTCAACGTCACCGTCAAGCTGACGAACTTCTCGGACTACTCGCTGCCGAACCCCGCCCTCAAGGACGGCCAGCTGGACATCAACCAGTTCCAGCACATCCAGTACCTGGCGGACTACAACGTCACCTCGAACGACGACCTGCAGCCGATCGGCTCGACCGCCGTGTACCCGCTGCCGCTCTACGCGACGAAGTACGACAAGCCGTCCGAGCTGCCCGCGAACGCGAAGGTCGCGATCCCGAACGACTCGATCAACCAGGCCCGTGCGCTCCTCATCCTGCAGGCGGCCGACCTGATCACCCTGAAGGACGGCGGCTCGGCGTTCTCCACCGCGGACGACATCGAGACGAAGAAGGTCGACGTCCAGCCCCTCGACGCCTCGCAGACCGCGAACGCGCTGCAGCAGGGCTCCGTCGCCGCGGCCGTCGTGAACAACAACTTCGCCACCGCCGCCGGCCTGCCGATCTCGGACGCGATCTACCAGGACGACCCCTCGAGCGCGAGCGCCGCCCCGTACGTGAACGTGTTCGCCGTCCGCGACGAGGACAAGGGCAACAAGACCTACCTCGAGCTGGCCGAGCTGTTCCAGGACGACGCCGTGCAGAAGGCCTTCGCGAAGGACCTGCCCGAAGCCGTCGCCCGCGACGAGAGCGCCTCGAAGCTGCAGGACGAGCTCGCCCAGGTCGAGCAGGACGCGAAGGCGGCCAAGCAGTAGTGCCGGTCCTCGTCGAACTCCGCGGCGTCTCGAAGCACTACCGCCGCGCCGACACCGGCGAGACCGTGGTGGCCGTCGAGGACGTCTCCCTGGACGTGCACCAGGGAGAGGTCCTCGGCGTCATCGGGTACTCCGGTGCCGGAAAGTCCACCCTGGTCCGCCTGGTCAACGCGCTGGAGCTGCCGAGTTCCGGCACGGTGACCGTCGCGGGCCGCGAGCTGACGGCGATCCCCGAGCGGGACCGCCGTCTGGCCCGTCGCAACATCGGGATGATCTTCCAGCAGTTCAACCTGTTCCGGTCCCGCACGATCGCCGGCAACGTCGCGTACCCGCTCAAGGTCGCCGGTGTGCCGAAGGCCGAGCGGAACCGTCGCGTCGCCGAGCTGCTCGACTTCGTCGGTCTGCTCGAGCGCGCCCACGCCTACCCGGAGCAGCTGTCCGGCGGCCAGAAGCAACGCGTCGGCATCGCCCGCGCCCTCGCCGCGTCGCCCGACCTGCTGCTCGCCGACGAGGCGACCAGCGCCCTCGACCCGGAGACCACGTCCGAGGTGCTCGCGCTGCTCCGCCGGGTCAACCGGGAGCTCGGCGTCACCATCATCGTCATCACGCACGAGATGGACGCCGTCCGGCAGATCGCCGACCGGGTCGCCGTGATGGAGCAGGGGCGGGTCGTCGAGGTCGGGGACGTCTACGACGTGTTCGCGGCCCCGAAGACCGGTGCCGCGCAGCGCTTCGTCCGCACCGCGCTGCACGACCGGCCCTCCCCCGAGACGCTCCGGCGCCTGCGGGACCGCCACCCGGGTCGGCTCGTCACGGTGCAGATCACCGACGAGGCCGGGCTGCAGAACCGCATCGACGCCGCGTTCCGCGCCGCCGGGGTCACCGCCGAGCTCGTCTACGGCGGGGTCGGCGAGATCCGGGAGCGTCGGATCGGGTCGCTCACCTACGAACTGAGCGCGCCCGGCGCCGAGCCCGACGCCATCGATCACGCGATCGCCGCACTCCGCGCCGACGGCGTCACGACCGACGAGGAGGCCGCCGCGTGAACAACAACTCGTTCCAGAGCGTGATCGACACGTTCGACGTCTTCCTCGCCGCCATCCGAGACACCATCGTGATGTCGCTGATCTCGCTGGTCATCGCCGGGGTCATCGGCCTCGCGCTCGGCCTGCTGCTCTACGCGACCCGACCGGGCAACGTCCTCGGCAACCGCACCGCGTACACGGTGCTCAACGTGTTCGTGAACCTGATCCGCCCGATCCCGTTCGTGATCTTCCTCGCCGCGATCGCGCCGCTGTCGCGGGTCGTCGTGCAGACCACGATCGGTGTCCCCGCGGTGACCTTCGCGATCTCGTTGGCCGCGGCCTTCGCGGTGTCCCGGATCGTCGAGCAGAACCTGCTGTCGGTCGACCCGGGCGTCGTCGAGGCGGCTCGGGCCTCGGGTGCGCACCCGGTCTCGATCCTGCTGACCGTGCTCATCCCCGAGGGACTCGGCCCCCTGATCCTCGGCTACACGTTCATCTACATCGGCATCGTCGACATGACGGCGCAGGGTGCGCTGATCGGTGGTGGCGGGCTCGGCGAGTACGCGATCACCTACGGCTCGCAGCGCTACGACTGGTGGGTGGTCTACGTCTCGGTGGCGGCGATCGTCGTCATCGTGCAGCTCGGCCAGTTCATCGGCAACCGCTTGGCGCGGGCGACGCTGCGTCGCTGACGGGGGTTCTGAGGGCAACCGCCTGGAGGCCCGGTGCCGGTCCACGAGACCGGCTCCGGGCCTCCGGTGTGTCGCCGCCCGGACGGACGCGCCCAGCGTCGTGCGCCGAGCGGTCACGACTCCCCGCTCATCTCCGCCGAGGTCGCACGAACCGTCGCTGCGCGCCCCCGCAACCGACAGTTTGCGACCACTCGGTGATGCGCACGCGGCATGTCGTGCGACCTCGACACGCACCGCCGAGCGGTCGGAACTCCCCGCTCACCTCCGCCGAGGTCGCACGAGCTGTCGCCCGACGCCCCCGCAACCAACAGTTCCTGACCACTCGGCGGCACACACGCGGCACGTCGTGCGACCTCGGCACACGCCCGCCGACGCGCCCGACGGACCACTGCCGAGCGGTCGGAACTCCCCGCTCACCTCCGCCGAGGTCGCACGAACCGTCGCCCGACGCCCCCGCAACCGACAGTTCGCGGCCACTCGACGACGCACCCGCGGCATGGCCTGCGACCTCGGCACTCGGCAACGACACGCCCGATGGACCACTGCCGAGCGGTCACGACTCCCCGCTCACCTCCGCCGGGGTCGCACGAACTGTCGGCTGGCGTCTCCGCAACCGACAGTTCGTGACCACTCGGCGCCACACCCGCGACACGTCGCGCGACCTCAGCACACGCCCGCCGACGCGCCCGATGGACCACTGCCGAGCGGTCACGACTCCCCGCTCACCTCCGGCGAGGTCGCACGAAGTGTCGGCTTGAGTCTCCGCAATCGACAGTTCGTGACCACTCGGCGATGCGCACGCGGCATGTCGTGCGACCTCGGCACGGGCTGCCGACGCGCCCGACGGACCACTGCCGAGCGGTCACGACTCCCCGCTCACGCCCGGCGAGGTCGCACGAAGTGTCGGCTGGCGTCTCCGCAACCGACAGTTCGCGACCACCCGGCGATGCGCACGCGGCATGTCGTGCGACCTGGGCGGCCGACACGAGCAGCCGCCGGCGCGGGTCAGGCGGCGGGGGCCTCGACGGTGGTGACCGCGCCGGTCTCGCCGGGGTGCTCGTAGTGGGCACGAACCAGGATCGGGCGGTGGTCGGAGATGCCGGCCGGCAGGGTCTCGACGCCCGCGATGTGCAGGCCGACGCTCGTCGCGAAGTCGAAGTGGCCCGTGAACTTGCGGTAGCGCAGGTACGTCGGCTGGTCGGACAGCGACAGCGCGAAGCCGCCCTGCTCGATCTTCCGGCGCAGGTTCGTCTGGAACCACGGGTAGTTGAAGTCGCCGACCATGACCGCGGGGACGTCCTTCGCAAGCTCGCGCAGGAACTGGTGCGCCGCCTCGATCTGCTTGCGGCGCAGGGAGTTCGTCGCGGTCAGGGGCGAGGCGTGGAACGACGCGACGACGACCTCGGCATCGGCTTCGGTGTCGCGCAGGTGCATCGCGATGAGCCGTTCGTGCGCGGGGGCGAGGACCCGGTCGTGCAGCGACTTCTGCAGCGAGTGGATGCTGAAGTCCTGCACCTCGAAGCGGTCGTCGCGCTTGTAGATCGCGAGCCCGAGCCGGTTGGTGCGGGTCGACGCGGCGAGCGAGAGGCCGCCGATCGACGGTGCGAGGTCGTTGCTGTCGCACTCCTGCACGCACAGGACGTCGGCGTCGGACGCCTCGGCGAGTGCGGCGAGCTCGCTGTTCGCGGTGTGCTCGCGGAGGTTGTAACTGACGACACGGAGCTGCGTGGGCTGCACGGTCTGCTCTGATGCGATCGTGCTCTGCTGCTCTGGCGCGGCCATGCTGCCTTCCTGTCCGGGTGTTCCGGTCACCCTGCCGCGGTCACCGTACTCGGGTACCGCGGACGGTTGCTGAGACTGTAACGCCTGCCGGGTTTCCACCGTGTGACCGTGACGGAAACGGACAGCGGCGGGATCAGGCGCGGACACGGCGGACCGGGCGGACGGTGTCGCCCGCTGTGCGACTCATCAGGATGCCCTCGATGCAGGCGACCACGAGCAGGGCGGCGATGACCCAGAACGCGGCCGTGTACGGACCGTCACCACCCAGGCCGGAGGCCGCGCGGATGACCACGGCGGCGACGGCGACACCGAAGCCCGCTGCGGTCTGCTGCAGCGTCGACGACAGCGTGTTCGCGGGCGTCATGTCGGCCTGCTCGACGTCGGCGAAGGCGATGGTGTTGTACGCCGTGAAGCCCACGGAGCGGGCAGCGCCGCTGACGACGAGCAGCACGGCGAGCAGCCAGAACGGGGTGTCCTCGGACATGAACGCCATCGCGACCACGGTCAGCGCTGCGACGGCCGACGACACGATGATCACCGGGCGGTAGCCCCACCAGCGCAGGAACGGGGTCGTCATCGGCTTGATGCCGAGGTTCCCGACGAACACCCAGAGCACGGCGGACCCGGCGAGCACGGCGCTCCAGCCCCAGGCGTCCTGGAACAGCAGCGGGAGCACGAACGGCACCGCGGACACCGCCAGGCGGAACAGGCTGCCGCCGGCGTGCGACACCCGGAAGGTCTCGAGCCGGAACGCGTCGAGCCCCATGATCGGGTGCGGAGCCCGGCGGAAGTGCCGGATCGCGAGCCAGCAGCAGACCGCGCCGAGGACCCCGGAGACGACGACCGCGGTGACCGGCACGACGTCGAGCGCGAGCAAGGACGCCATGACCACGAGCGAGCCGAGCCCGAAGCAGGCGAGCAGCGACCCGAACCAGTCGAACGGCACCCGCTGCGCCGCACGCTCCTGCGGCACGAGCACCAGGGCGGCGACGAAGGCGATGACGCCGAGCGGGATGTTGATGAGGAAGATCCAGTGCCACGACAGCGTCTCGACGAGGACCCCGCCGATGAACGGCGCGATGATCGGTGCGGCGAGGGCCGGCCAGGTCAGGATGGCGATGGCGGTGACGAGTTGTTCGCGCCCGGCGCTCCGGAGGACGACGAGCCGGCCGACGGGCACCATGAGCGCTCCGCCGAGGCCCTGCAGGATGCGCCACAGCGTCAGCTCGACCAGCCCGGTGGACAGCGCGCACAGGGCGGACGCGATCGTGAACAGCGCGATGGCCCCGGCGAAGACGGTCCGGGAACCGATCCGGTCGGTGAGCCAGCCGGACACCGGGATGAACACCGCGAGGGTCACGAGGTACGCGGTGATCGTGACGCCCACCGCGGCGGAGTCGACCCCGAGGTCACGCCCCATCGCCGGGGCGGCGGTCGCCAGGATCGTGCCGTCCAGGAGCTCCATGAAGAAGGTCCCGGCCACCAGCACGGCGACCGCCGTGCTGCGCGTCCGTCGTCTGGGTGTCGTCGCCGTCGTCGTCATCGCCCACCGAGACTATGCCCGCGGACGTCCGCGCCGTCACGGACGGGCCGCCCACCGGACGGGACACCTGGCGCGACACCGACCACCCGCCGGACGCCGCACCCGCCACCCACCGGACGCGACGCAGCGCACACGACGCGGGACGGGCCTCCAGGCGCAGTTCCGGTCGATCCTCACGCTCGGGCCGACTAGCCTGTCCGGGTGCCGACCCGACCACACGAACGCCGAGGAACTCGCGCGTGAGCCGCACCGACAGTGCCGGCGTGGTCGCCGCGGGCACGGCCAGCGGTCGACGACGTGTCCTGGACACCGTGGCCTCGCTGCCGGCTTGGGCGGCGGTCCTGCTCGTCTGGACGGGCGGCCGGGTCCTGTCGACCCTGTGGCTCGCCCTCGCGTACCCGCTCATCGGTCGTGCACTGCCGGGCAACGCGATCTGGGGCAACGAGCACGGGTTCGGCGCGTTCCTGGTGGCCTGGGACGGGCAGTACTACGAGCAGATCTCGCTGCACGGGTACCCGGACGCGCTGCCGCTGGACGCCGCCGGCAACGTCGCGCAGAACGCCTGGGCCTTCCTGCCGGCGTTCCCCTTCACGATCCGGGCGCTGACCGCCTCCACCGGGGTGCCGTTCGAACTCGGCGCACCGCTCGTCGCGATCGTCGCCGGGCTGCTCGCCACGTACCTGCTGCACCGCCTGGTGCGGGACCGCGCCGGGCACGCCGCCGCGATGTGGGCGGTCTTCTTCTTCAGCTGCGGTCCGCTGTCGTTCCTGCTGCAGGTCGGGTACGCGGAGAGCATGTTCCTCGCGCTGTCGTTCGGGGCGCTGCTCGCCCTGGAGCGTCGGCGCTACGGGCTCCTGACGGCACTCGGCGTCGCCGCGGCCTTCACCCGCCCCGGTGCCCTGGCGATCCCGCTCGTGCTCGGCGTCGTCGCACTCGTGCGGTGGGTCCGTGCGCGGCGCGAGACCGGCCGGGTGTTCGAGGGCTTCCCGCTCCGCGAGCAGGTCCGGGTCGTCGCCGCGGGCCTGACCATGGTCCTCGCCGGGCTCGCCTGGCCGGTGATCGCCTCGCACGCCACCGGGACGCCGAACGCCTACCTGGAGACCGAGATGTCCTGGTGGGTGAACTTCATCGGCCGGGTGGACTTCGTGCCGCTGACGCCGTGGTTCCTCATCGCGGGCCGCTGGCTCGGCGTGGGCGGGATCCTGATCGTGGTGTTCCTGCTCGTCACGTACCCGATCTGGCTGGTCCGCCGCTCGACCCTGCGGCTCGGGCCCACGACGGTGCTGTACTCGGCCGCGTACGCGCTGTACATCTTCGCGGTGTCGCTGCCGATGGCCTCGACCCCGCGGCTGCTCATGCCGCTCGCGCCGCTGTTCGGGTCGCCCGAGCTGGTCGCGAAGCCCTGGATGCGGTGGACCTTCGTGACGGCCGCGTTGGCCGGGCAGCCGGTGCTGGTCGCGGTGCTATGGCTGCTCGGCCCTCCGTGAGCGGCTGACGCGCAGCCCTCGCAGCTGGCGGCACGGTGCCCCGCGCCCCGCGCACAAGCACAAGAACCGCGCACACGCCCCGACAAGACGCGACGCCGCCGTCCGGACAGGACGACGGCGTCGCGCGTCAGGCGTCGCGCCTCAGAGCTCGACCGTGCCGTGGTCGCCGGTGTCCGGCTGACTCTGCTTGCCGAGCGCCGCCTTGAACATCTGCACCAGGCTGCCGACCGGCCCGGTGTCCTGGGTCCAGTACTCGACCGAGACCCCCTCGACCGTCAGCAGCCGGATCGACGGGTCCTGGCGGCCCTCCGGGAACCAGGCCTCGGCGAACGGGGACCACAGCTCGTCGACGACCGAGTCGTCCTGGGTCACGGTCGCGGTCCCGGCGATGGACAGGTACCCGCCCTGCGACTCGATCGAGACGTTGACGTGCGGGTTCCGCGCGATGTCCTCGACCTTCTCGCTGCCGTCCTGCACCAGGAACCGCAGGGTCCCGTGGAACGCCTTGTCCTGCACCGCGAGGGGCCTGGCGTGCAGGTTCCCGTCCTCGCTCACCGTGGTGAGCAGTGCCGTGTGGGCGCCGTGGACGATGTCCGAGATGGCGGCGCGCTGGTCCGTCTGTGTGTCGGTCATGGTGCTCCTTTGCGTCATGCGCCCCGCTCCGCCGACGTGCGACCGTCGGTGCACGGGGCCGTACCGTTCCGACCAGTGTGCCCCTCCCGCGCTGGACGCGTCAGCCCCGCGCGTCGAGGTGGTCCGGTCGCGGTCGGCCTGGAGGCCCGGTGCACGCCCGCCACGCCGCCCCCGCCGGGCACATCCCGGCCGTCGGGCCGCACATGCGTGTGCAGGATGCGACACCACACGCGTCGATCGACAAGTGGAACGTCGTTGCATGCACACGCCCCGGATGCGTGTGCATCGAGCGACCGGACACGAGTCGATCGACGCGCGGATCGTCGGAACATGCACGCGCA
Organism: Curtobacterium sp. ME-Dv--P-122a; assembly: GCF_030209645.1. NCBI lineage: Bacteria > Bacillati > Actinomycetota > Actinomycetes > Micrococcales > Microbacteriaceae > Curtobacterium > Curtobacterium sp. ME-Dv--P-122a. Next base: position 177,692 of record NZ_JARVRO010000003.1, on the reverse strand, counting down.
CGGAACCGACTCCGGGCCAGCCGGGGTCAGGCGGGTTCGCGGATGGTGGTCTCGACGTCGACGACCTGGGGGATCTTCGGCATCGAGGCGAAACCGAACGCCACGGGCGGGTCGAGCGGCGCCAGGTCCCCGAGGGGCTCCCCCGCCCAGGTCCCCCGCACGCCGGTGACGTCGTGCGCCCCGGTGACGCCGTAGTACTCGCGGCGACCGTTGCCCGCCGAGCCAGCGGTACCGGACCCGGGCGCGAGCAGCCGTGCCACCGGGTCGATCGCGGCGAGCCAGCGCGGATCGCGGGCGATCGGCTTCGGGACGATGCGCAGGATCCGGCCGAGCGGCGAGATGCCGCCGACGTCGATCGAGGCCTGCAGCGCCCCGGCGGACAGCTCGAGGCCGCCGGCGGTGCGGCGGGCGCGGACGTCGACGACCGAGACGGTGTCGAAGCGGTAGGTGCCGGAGACGTACGCGGCGACGATCTCGTCGGGTGCGAGCAGCACGCTGGTGCCGTCGGGGAGCTCGAGGAACACGTCCGTGAACGGCCCGAACGGCGAGCGGTCCCACATGCCGACGACGATCCGGACGCCCGAGGTGGTGCCGACGCCCATGATCCGGCCGCGGAACCGCCGTTCGACGACGGAGTCGGAGGCGTGACCAGCAGCGGGACCGGAGGCGTGGTCGGGGCGTGACGACATGCCCTGGACCGTACCCGCGGCCCCCGTGAGCCGATCTCGGCGGCCACCCCGGGCCTCCCGGCCGTCACCCGCACGGACAGGGCCCGCGTCCGTCAGGCGACGGGGACGGGCTGCGCCAGCAGCTCGCGCACGCGCGGCGCGACCTCGGTGCCGTAGAGCTCGATCGAGCGCATCATGTCGGCGTGCGGCAGGCGACCCGTCGCGTACCGCATGTCGAAGCGCGAGGCGCCGAGGATCCGCATGTTGCGCGCGACCTTCCGGGCCACGGTCTCCGGCGAGCCGACGTAGAGCGACCCACCGGCCGACAGGCTCGCGCGGTACCCGGCGACGTCGAGGGGCGGCCAACCGCGCTCCCGGCCGAGCTGGTCGGTGACGGCCTTGTGGTACGGCCAGTAGCGCTCGGCGGCCTCTTCGTCGGTGGCGGCCACGAAGCCCGGCGAGTGCATCGCGATGGGCTGCTGCGGCAGGTCGAGCTGCGCGAGGGCCTGGCGGTACAGGCGCGAGAACGGGGCGAACTGGGCGGGCTGCCCGCCGATGATGGCGAGGAACAGCGGCAGGCCGTACGACGCGGCACGGATGACCGACTGCGGGGAGCCGCCGACACCGATCCACGTCGGGATGGCGCCGTGCTCGAGCTTGGGGAAGACGTCCTGGTCGACCAGGCCCGCGCGCTTCGTGCCGGACCAGGTGACGGCGTCGCCGCCGCGCAGGGCTGCCCAGAGCTGGAGCTTCTCCTCGAACAGGACTTCGTAGTCGCTCAGCTCGTAGCCGAACAGGGGGAACGACTCGGTGAAGGAGCCACGGCCCAGGATGACCTCGGCGCGGCCGTTCGACAGGGCGTCGACGGTGGCGAAGCGCTCGTACACGCGGACGGGGTCGTCGGAGGACAGCACCGTGACCGCGGAGCCCATCCGGATGCGCTCGGTGCTGGCGGCGATCGCGGCGAGGACGACCTCGGGGGCGCTCACGACGAAGTCGGCGCGGTGGTGCTCCCCGACGCCGATGAAGTCGACGCCGACCTGGTCGGCGAGGACGGCCTGGTCGACCACGTCGCGGATGCTCTGCGCGTCGGACTGCAGGCTGCCGTCGGCGCGCTCGGTGACGTCACCGAAGGTGTCGAGGCCGAGCTGCAGCGGTCCGATCCGGTCGGGTGCGGGCGGCGGGACGTCCGAGGGACGGTCGGTGCCGAATGCGTTGCTCATGGTGTCCTCCTGGTCGCACTTCCATGCGTTTGCATCAACATAGCACGATGATGGCGCGCGCGCACCGGGGCCCGGGCCGCGCCCGGACCGGGGTCGGCCAGCCCGCACGAGTACGGTCACCCGCATGCCGAACCTCCCCGACCAGACCGGACGCCGCATCGTCGTCACCGGGTCCAACAGCGGCACCGGACAGGAGGCCGCCCTGCGCCTCGCCGGAGCCGGCGCCAGCGTCGTGCTCGCCGTCCGCAGCACCGAGAAGGGCGAGACCGCCGCCGCCGGCATCCGCGCCGCCCACCCCGCAGCCGACGTGGAGGTCCGCGAACTCGACCTCGCCGACCTGGCGAGCGTCCGCCGCTTCGCCAGCGGCATCGTCGACGAGGAACGTCCGATCGACGTCCTGGTCAACAACGCCGGCGTGATGGCCCCGCCGGAGCGCTTCGAGACCGTCGACGGGTTCGAGCTGCAGTTCGGCACGAACTTCCTCGGCCCGTTCGCCCTGACGAACCTGCTGCTGCCGTCGCTGCTGCGTGCACGCACGCCCCTCGCCGACGGTCCCCTGGCCGAGGCACCCCGGGTCGTCACGATGTCGAGCCTCGCCGCGATCCCCGGCCGGATCCGCTTCGCCGACCTGCAGTGGGAGCGCGGCTACAACGGCTGGCGCGCCTACGCGCAGTCGAAGCTCGCCGACCTGCTGCTCGCGCTGCACCTGCACCGCCTGACCGTCGAGGCCGACGTGCCCCTGGTCAGCACCGCCGCCCACCCCGGCTACACCCGGACGAACCTGCAGGCCGCAGGGCGCTCGCTCGGTCGGTCGAAGCCGGTGCGGTCGAGCAACCGCGCCCTGCCGTTCACCCAGGCCGTCGAGCAGGGCACCGAGCCGCTGCTGTACGCGGCGGTCGGGCCGAACGCCGTGGGCGGCGCGTACTACGGCCCCTCGGGTCCGTTCGGCATGACCGGTCCGACCACCACCGTGTCGATCCCCGGGTCCGCGCGGAGCGCCGACCTCGCCCGCTCGCTCTGGGCAGTCGCCGAAGACCTCACCGGGACGCGCCCGCCGCTCTAGCCGAGACGCCGCCGTCGCGCTGGCCGCGCCCCTCGCACGGTGCGAGGGGCGCCGCGGCCCGTGCGAGGTTCCGGACGTGGTGCGAGGGGGTGCGGGTCGCACCGAGGACGCAACCTCGCACCACTCGGACGTCGTGCGCGTTGGGGCGCGGGGCGCGGCCGGGAGGCCCGGGTCGGGCCCGTCGCGTCGCCGGCGTCAGGCGCGGTGCAGCTCCACCGACCCGTCCAGCTTCCCGGGTTCGGTCAGGCGGGCGTGCTGCAGGACAGTGCGGCCCGGCGCGATCGCCGCGGCGACGATCGACAGGGTCGTCATGTGCCCCTCGGCCTCGTGCACGTCGCGGAGGATCGCGTCGGGGTGGTCGCTCGGCAGCGCCGCGGACTCCGCCAGCACGCCGAACCAGCCGCCCCAGCCGTCCCCGGCGTCGCCACCGGCGTCCACGGTGCGGAGTTCGTCGAACGGGCCGAGCACCGGCGGGCCGGCCGGGGCGTCGACGGCGCGGAAGGCCTCGAGCCACCGACCGATGCGCGGCGCCGCGGGGTCGTCGGCCGCACCGTGCGTGACCATGTGGACGCCGGGGCCGAGGTCGGTGGTGCGGACCTGTTCGCCGTCCCAGGTCAGCACCGAGGCGCCCTCGGCCGTGGCGCGCACCAGGTTGAAGGCCCGGGTGGTCGGCAGCGTGCCGTCGTGTCCGGGCAGCAGGTCGTCGGCGACCGCGTCCACCGGCACCACGCCGCGGGTCGTCCACGTGCCGTCGACGCTGGTCACGGGTTCGGCGCGGTTGAGCACCACGGCCAGGCCGGCACGGTCGGACGCGGCGAGCCACGCACCACCGGCGGAGCGGTCGCGGACACCACGGAGGTCCGGGTCCCGGTCCGGCCACCAGGCAGCGGGCGGGTCCCACGGGCGTTCGGGTGACTCGTCCCGCAGGGCGAGCACGGTGACGGGCCACGCGGACCCGGGGCCGACGCGGACGACGACGGTGCACATGCCGTCGATCCTCGCACGTGGCCCCGGTAGCGTGAGCCAGGTGAACGCAGCAGCAGAGCGCGCCCTGACCGTCATCGTGGGGATCACCGGGGGCATCGCCGCCTACAAGGCCGTCGGGGTCGTCCGCGACCTGGTCAAGCGCGGCCACGACGTGCACGTCGTCCCGACCGAGGGCGCCCTGCGCTTCGTCGGACTGCCGACGCTCGAGGCCCTCAGCCGCAACCCCGTCACCACGAGCGTGTGGGACGACGTCGCCGAGGTCCGCCACGTCGCACTCGGTCGCCGGGCCGACCTGGTCGTCATCGCACCGGCCACCGCCGACTCGTTGGCGCGGATGGCGCACGGCCTGGCGAGCGACCTGCTCGGCACGACGCTGCTCGCGACCGAGGCACCCGTCGTCGTCGCCCCGGCGATGCACCCGCAGATGTGGGAGCACCCCGCGACCCGTGCGAACGTCGCCACGCTGCGCGAGCGCGGCGTCCACATGGTGGGCCCGGTCGTCGGCGCGCTCACCGGCGACGACGCGGGCATCGGTCGGATGGCGGAGCCCGAGGACATCGTCGCCGCGGCACTCGCCGTGCTCGACCAGCACCCCGCACCGGCCGGCCGCCGCAGTGCGGAGACCGGCACCGCCTCCAGCACCGGGGCCCGTGGTGAACAGGGCGACCTGGCCGGCGTCCGCGTCGTCGTCAGCGCGGGCGGCACCCGCGAGCCGTTCGACCCGGTGCGGTTCGTCGGCAACCGCTCGAGCGGCCGCCAGGGCATCGCGATCGCCGCGGACGCCGTCCGTCGTGGCGCGTCCGTGACGCTCGTCGCCGCGAACGTCGAGGGCTCGCTGACCGCCGGGCTGGACGCGACCGTGGTGCCCGTCGGGTCCGCGCTCGAGCTCGCCGAGGCCGTGCACACCGCCGCCACCGAAGCGGACGTCGTCGTGATGACCGCCGCCGTCGCCGACTACCGGCCGGCCGAGGTACGCACCGAGAAGCTCAAGAAGGACGCGCAGGGCGAGCGCATGACGCTCGAGCTGGTGCGGAACCCGGACGTGCTCGCCGACCTCGTCGCGGCACGGCGGAACGGGCAGATCATCGTCGGGTTCGCCGCCGAGACCGAACCCGACCGGGACGCGCGGATCGAGCTCGGACGCGCCAAGATCAGCCGGAAGCCCGCGGACCTGCTCGTCGTGAACCACGTCGGCTGGTCGGCCGGCTTCGAGCGCGAGGAGAACGCGATCGAGGTCCTGGTGCCCGGTGGCGAGGTGGTCCGCGAGACCTCCGGCACGAAGGCCGAGGTGGCGACGGCGGTCCTCGACCTCGTCGCGACCGCCCTGACGTGAATGCACACTGACGTGAACGCACACTGACGTGGATGTGCACTGACGTGAGCAGCGTCTCCGGCTGCTTCCGAGGACGAGCGGGCACGATGGGGCACATGCGACGACGTGAGCGGATCCGACGTGCCAACCGCACGGCCACCATCCTGGCGGTGGCCCTCGGCGCGGCAGGCACCATGCACTTCCTGCGCCCGACCCACTTCGACCGGATCGTGCCGGAGGCCCTGCCCCCGCGGCTGACCACGCTGGCCTCCGGGGTGGCCGAGCTGGGCATCGCCGCCGGGCTCGCGTTCCACCCCACCCGGCGTGCCTCGGGCTGGGCGGCGGCTGCGCTGTTCGCGGCGGTGTTCCCGGCGAACCTCAAGATGGCGAACGACCTGCTCGACCATCCCCGCTCGAGCCGGGCGATGCGGCTGATCGGGGTCCTGCGGCTCCCCCTGCAGCTGCCGCTGGTCCTCTGGAGCATGCGCGTCGGTCGGCACGCACCGAAGCCGTGACCCAGCCGTCGTGGACCCGCGCGGCGGTGCCGCTCCTGCACCGCCCGGTCACCCAGCACGCCTGGGAGGACATCGTGTTCGCGCACTGGCGGCACGACCCGGCGTCGCTGCAGCGGCTCGTCCCCCGCGGGACCCGTCCGGACGTGGTCGACGGCAGCGCCTGGGTGGGGCTGTCGGCGTACGTGTTCCGGGAGACCCGGGTGCCACCGTTCCCCTCTGCCGGGCGGCTCGGCACCATGACCGAGGTCACGATCGAGGTCCTCACGGTGGACGACCAGGGGCGGCGCGGGGTGACCTACCGCACGGTCGACACCGCGAACGTGCCTGCCATCGTGGCCGCGCACGCACTGCTCGGCGTGCCGTACACGTTCGCCCATGCACGTTCCCGTCGACGCGGTGACGCGGTGGCGCACCGATCCGTCCGGCACCCGACCCGCGTGCTGCACCCGGTGCGGTGGGCGCGGTCGCTCCGGCAGGAACGCCCGACCGGTGCGGTGCGGCCGAAGCACGCGGCCTCGGTGCGGGTGACCGCCGGCGAGGTCGTCGACACCCCGCTGGCCGCCGAGCTCACCACCCGCGCCGGCATCCACGCGCGGTACCTGGCGCAGACCCTCTTCTGGCAGCGGCAGCACCCGGTGCTCACCACCCGTTCGGCCACGCTCGACCGGCTCGAGGGCGACCTGCCCGACGCCGTCGGCATGCCCGGCCTGTTCGACCGGGCGCCGGACTCCCTGCTCGTGGTCGACGGGACGACCGTCCGGTACGGCTGGGGCGGGGTCGTCCGGTGACGCACGAACAGCCCCACGCACCGGCCGACGACCCGTTCGACCTCGACCGCTTCGTCCGGGCCCAGCAGGGTGTGCACGACGTCGCGCTCGACGAACTCCGTCGGGGCCGGAAGTCGTCGCACTGGATGTGGTTCGTGTTCCCGCAGCTGGCCGGTCTGGGGCGGAGCGCCACGGCCGTGCGCTACGCGATCACCGGCGTGGACGAAGCCCGCGCCTACCTGACGCACCCGGTGCTCGGGCCCCGTCTGCTCACCGCGGCCGACGTCGCACACGACGCTGCCGCCCACTCCGCCGACGCCCTGCTCGGGGGCATCGACTCGGTGAAGCTCCGGTCGTCGATGACGCTCTTCGCCCGGGTCGCGACCGACCCACAGCCGTTCGTCGCCGTGCTGGACCGCTGGTACGACGGTGCCGAGGACCCGGCCACCGTCCGCATGCTCGAGGAGCACTCGGGTCGCGAGTGACGCACGCGACGCACGACGCCCGACACGCGTGACCGGCATCTGAACGTCGACACTGACACGCGCTGAGCCGACCGCAACGCCGTTGTCATATCAGGTACGGTGATGCGAGCACGTGCGATGTCGACCGTGCCCGTTCGCCCGGCGCCCCGACGCCGCCGCCCCCGAAGGAGAACGCATGCCGGTCCCCCGCAGCGCCCCGACCGAGCACCAGTTGCTCCGTGACACCGTCCGCCACAAGATCCACGACGCGATCATGGACGGAACCCTGCTCCCCGGCGAACGACTGAACGACGACGAGCTCATCTCGTGGCTCGGCGTCTCCCGGACGCCCATCCGCGAGGCCCTGAGCCAGCTGTCCCGGGCCGGCCTGATCGAGATGGCCCCGAACCGGTACACCCGCGTCACCACGCCGGACCCCGCCGAGGTCATCGAAGCGATGCAGACCCTCGGCGTGCTGTTCGGCGGCGTGGTCCGGCTCGCGGTCCCGCGCCTCGGTTCGGCGAGCCGCAAGAAGATCCTGGCCCAGCTCGACAAGACGATCACCGAGCTCGAGGCCCACGAGGTCGCCGCCGTCAACCACGACGCCCTCGACGTCTTCGGCCTGTACGTCGCCGAGTGCGGCAACGAGAACCTGCAGCGCGTCTGCCGCGACACGATGGACGGCCTGGCGTTCCGGCTGCGACTGCCGAACCTCGACGAACTGGTCGACTGGGACCGGATGACCGAGGACTTCCGGCGTCTCCGGGCGGCGACCGAGTCCGGCGACAACGTCGCGGCCGAGCTCGCGACCGAGGCGATCCACCAGCTGCCGGGCGAGAAGCACTGAGTCCACCTGTACCCGCGTACAGGAACCGCCCGTCTCGCGCACGCGAGGCGGGCGGTCGACGTTCCACGGGCCTCCCGGTCGGTGGCCCGGCCACGCGCGTGACGCTCCCAGTCCCGGGGCCGCGCGGACCGATAGCATCGCTGGCGACCACCTGAACCAGGCACCCGGAGCAGCACATGAACCCCCGCCCGACGGACCGCACCGAGGTCGCCGCACGCCTGGCCGCCGCGGTCGGTCGGATCAACCGACGGGCCCGCACCGACTCGGCCTCGCTCGGGTACGGCATCGTGTCGGCGCTCGCGTCGATCCAGCGGCACGGACCCCTGCGCCCCGGCGACCTGTCGCGGATCGAGGTGGTCACGAAGCCCACGATGACCCGCATCCTGACCGAGCTCGAGCAGCGCGGCTTCATCCAGCGCGAGGCCGACCCGCGCGACGGCCGGGCGTTCATGGTGACGGCCACACCGGAGGGCATCGAGGCGGTCGAGCAGGCCCGCGCGAACCGCACCGGGATCGTCGCCGAACTCATCGCCGAGCTCGACGAGTCGGACGTCCAGGCGATCGCCGGCGCCCTGGCCGCGCTCGAGCGTGTCGCCCAGGGCGAGCACGCCCAGGAACCTCACACCTTCTAGGCCCCGTAGGACCGTTACCGAACCGTTACCACGTGGTGGACGGACCGTTCTGCCAGCGTTCCTGGACGCGCTGCCCAGTCTGACCGGTCATGGTGTCGGCTCCGCCTGACCGCGGCCACCCCACGGCTGCTCCCGGCGGACGGACGGGCCCCACACCACCGTCCGGTCCTCACCGGCTCGAGGACTCCTCGTCGTCGCCGACGGTGTCACCGACACCGCCAGCCTCCGGCGTGCCCGCACGACCTCGGTCGCGCGAGCAGGAGTCCCTCCCCCACCGAGCCGCCGACCTGCGGAACCGATGCGACACACCCCTGAGCTCCCCACCACGACGGCCTCGACCCGACGTGAAGCCCTGAACACCCCCACCCGCCGGATGCGTCGGGCCCTGCGGCACCGCGCGACGCTGATCGCCGGCGGCGCAGCGGTCCTGGCCGTCGCCGGTGGCGCCCTGACCGTCGGCACGCAGCCCGCCATCGGCGAGGCCCTCGGCATGCCGACCGGCACCCCGAGCGCCTCGGCGACCGCGGAGCCCGCCCTGCGCGGCACCGCGCTCGACCGTGCCCAGGCCGCCGCCACGATCACCACGGCGAAGACCGTCATGCAGACCGCGAACCACAAGGTCGACACCTCGGCGCTCGAACAGCGCGTCGACGCCCTGAGCGACTACCCGGACCTGTCCGGCGCTGCCCTGACGAACCGCATCTCGACGACGGTCGCGTCGACCACGCACGTCGCCCAGGCCAGCGCCACGCAGGACAAGCGGGACGTCGACGCGAAGGCCGCGGCCGCAGCGAAGGCCGCAGCCGAGCGGAAGGCTGCCGCCGAGGCAGCGGAGGCCGCCCGGAAGCTCGCCGCCGGCAACACCGTCTCCGGTGCCAAGGCCACGGCGAGCTCGCTCGCGTCGTCGGAGTACGGCTGGGGTGCCGACCAGTTCCAGTGCCTGGACAACCTGTGGACCAAGGAGTCCGGCTGGAACTACCAGGCCGTCAACGCGAACGGCGGCGCGACCGGCATCCCGCAGGCGCTCCCCGGCTCGAAGATGGCCACGATCGCCGCGGACTGGCGCACCAACGCCACCACCCAGATCACCTGGGGCCTGCAGTACATCAGCTCGGCGTACGGCACCCCGTGCGCGGCGTGGGGGCACTCGCAGGCGAACAACTTCTACTGATCGGCGCTGGTCGCGACGGCGACCGGCAGACGGACGGGAGGCCCGTGGCTGATCCGCCACGGGCCTCCCGTTGCGTTGCGTGGTCGCGGTCAGCCCACCCGCGCGACGCGTACGTCGGCGCGGGTGGGCAACGGACCCGCGCGACGCGCCGCTCGTCGCGCCTACTCCTCAGAATGACCGGCGGAGGACGACGGACGCCTCGGGGGTGTTCACCTGGAACGCGAAGGTCTCCTCGACGTACATCGTGACGTCGACGGCGTCGTGGCCCAGGTAGCCGAGGGCCAGGTCCTCGCCGACGGTGAACACGAAGTCCCCGCCTCGCTGACTGATCAGCAGCGACTCGTCGATGCCGGGCGCCCGCTCGACCTGACCGCCGGTGATGCCCTCGAGCTGCTCACGCAGGGGCGTGCCGGCGTCGTCGGTCTCGACGATGTCCGCCCAGTCACGGGGGCTGCACGCCAGGGCGTACGGCCCGGCGACCCCGACGTCGCGGAGTGCGGCGACCGCAGCGGTGACCGCGGCCCGGAACGACGCCGGCGAGCCGTCGTGCGACTGTGCGGGCTGGGTCGATGCGTGTCCGGCTCCGGTGATGCCGCCCTCCGGCCACCCGCGGAGCGTCGCCCGGTTCTCGTGGGCCGCGAGCCGCAGCACGGCCGCGTCGAGGTCACACAGGTCGACGTCGGTGGCACCGCGGGAGGAGTCCACGAGTTCCTCGAGCGCGACGGTGAAGGTCGCGCGGACCTCGCAGAGCGGCAGGACCCGGCGGCGCCGTGCGGTGATGCCGTCTGCGACCCCGCCGGTCACCGCGTCGGTGCGGCCGAGGTCGACCGACGACCACTGCCAGCCGCGCGGGCCGTCGAAGTCGACGATGCGCCGCGCGGCGAGCGCCGGGACCAGTCGGTCACGGGCCTCGGCGTCGAGCACCGCCCAGGTGTCGGCACCGAACGGCGCGAGTTCGCGGAGGAGGTGGTTCATGGCGTGTGCCCTTCCGTGCTGCGGAGTGAACCGATGCCGAGACCGGGACCGGTGGCGTCGGGAGCCGCCACCACGGACGGCGACGGTGGTGTCGCGAGCGCGGCGAGGTCCACCAGACGATCGCGAGCGGGTGCGAAGAACGTCGCCCCGGTGACCGCACGCGAGAAGTCGAGCAGCCGGTCGTACGTCCCGGGAGGATCGCCGACGAACATCCGTTCCAGCATCCGTTCGAGCACCCAGAGCGCACCGCTGTAGCCGATGAAGTAGGTGCCGTACTCCCCGCTGCCGGGTCGACCGAAGGGCATGTTGTCGCGGAGGACGTCGTGCTCGACCCCGTCGTCGTCGACGATGGTCGCGAGCGACTTGTGCGACGGCCGGACCTCGGTGGCGCTGTCCCGCTCCACGTTGTCCGACTTCGACCGGCCGATGATGCGTTCCTGCGCGTCCGTCCCGAGGGCGTTCCACGCCGCCAGGTCGTGCAGGTACTTCTGGACGACGACGTAGCTGCCACCGGCCCAGTCCGGGTCGTCCGCGCCGACGAGTGCGGAGGCTGCCAGGTCCTGCGCGACCGGGTTCGCCGTGCCGTCCACGAAGCCGAGCAGGTCGCGGGTGTCGAAGTACCGGAAGCCACTGACCTCGTCGACCACGGTGACGTGGTCCCCGAGCGCGGCGAGCAGCAGGCGTTCGAACTCGAAGCAGACGTCGGTGCGTTCACCCCGGATGTGGAAGAGCAGGTCTCCCCCGGTGGACGGCGCCGAGTGGACCGGTCCGGCCAGGGCGGGGAACGGGTGCAGCGCGTCCGGGCGGGCATGCGGCGAGAACCGGTCCCACGCCACCGCCCCGATCCCGACGACGCAGGACAGGTGCGCGTCGAGGTCGCGGAACCCGACCGTCTTGAGCAGGCCGTCGAGGTCGCTGAGCACGTCGCGGACGGCATCGAGGTCGTCGTCGTCCGGCCCGACATCGAGAGTCAGGAACACCGCCGAACGGGAGAGCGGTGCGTCGACGCTCTGCGCGTCGATGGGGACGCGGCTGCCCGGTGCGCCGGGCATCAGGGTGCGCCGTGGACGGAGGCCATGGTGTCCGCCTTTCCTCCGCAGCCGTCCTGACGGTGCGGTTCGGTGCCGTGGGGTGTCTCCCGTCGAGCATCGCCACCCGGTGCCCCGTCACGCCTGAGTCGGATGACCCGCTCCGCAAGGGGGGATGCCCGCGCGACCACGGGGTGATGTGGTGACCGCGTCGTCGTCGCTAGCGTCCGGAGCAGCCGCCACGGGCCTCCCGGGCGGCGGACGACCGACGATCCAGGAGCGACGATGACGATCAGCATCTCGGACGCACGACCGGCGCACGACGACGGCACGGGGCGGGCGCTGCGCTCGCCGTCCGGCGGCACCGATCCCTTCGTGGTCGTCACCGGACCGGACGCGTCCGCCCGGGCACGGGCACTCGCGGACATCACGGACGCCGCCCGGGCGGACGGCCACACGGTCGTCCGGTGGCGTGCGGTGGGCGGTGACCCCGTCATCGAGGCCGCGTCGCTGGCCCCGTGGCTCGCCCTCGTCCGGGCGCACGACGCCGGGGCACCGGGGCCCACCCGCAGCGTCGTGCTCGTCGAGGACTTCGACGCGCTCGACGAGGACGCCAGGACCGTGCTGCAGGACCTGCTCGCCGCACTGGCGCGGGACCTCGGGACGGTCGTGGTGGTCGCGGTGCGCGAGGGCCGGGCCCTGGCCGGATCGGGCACCCGACTGCCGTCGGCCGACGTCTCCGTCACGGTCACGGCGGCCTTCACCGGCGACTTCGGTCTCGTCGACACCGAGGCCGAACGGGTCGTCCGCCGGGGCACACGACCGCATCCGTCGCTGGTGGCGGCGGTCGAGTTCGTCCGGGCGGTCCGGTCCGGTGACGTGCACGCCGGCAGGCGGAGCGTCCTGGCCGCGCTCGGGGAGTCCGACCGGGCGGGCACCGACGACGTCCTGGTCGCGACGCTGCACGTGCTCTGCTACCTCGGCGGACACGACTCCTGGTGGGGCGAGGCGCTGGCGCTGACCGCGGACCGTGACCTCGACCCGGTGCTGCGGCTCGTCGAGGACTGTGTGGACGGATCCGGCCGGACCGAGCACGAGCGTGCCGCGCTGTACCGCGAGGTGCACGCATCCGCTGCCGACACGCAACCGTGGAAGGCCGTGGCACTGCACATCGCGTGGACGCTGCTCGACTCGACGGATCCGCGCCGGGACCACGTGGAGGCCGCGCTCCGACGGGCGGGCGACGCCGGGCTCCTCGGCTACTTCAGCTCGTGCCGTACCGCTGTGACGCACTACCAGGCTGGGCGGCTCGACGCGGCGGGGGCGGCGTTCGACCACGTGCACCGAGCGGCCGAGCGCTGGCAGGCCGGGACGCTCGTCGCGCTGACCGAGGCGCTGCAGGCACTGGTGCTCTCCGTGCAGGGCGAGCCGGAGCAGGCGGCACGGAAGGCCGACCGCGCAGCACGGTGGGCGGCGCAGCACGGCACGCCGCTGGTCGCCCGGGCTGCGGAGCACGCCCGCTCCGCGCTCGACGTCGCGACGGGACGGTTCGAGGAGGCCTACAGCCGCTCGGCGACGCGACCGGGCAGGGCGGGGCGGTGGCTCGAGAGCAGCTACGGACCGATCGAGCTGCTCGACGCGGTGGAGTCGGCTGCGCGGCTCCGCCTGGCCGACCACGGTGCCGCGCTGGTGGCCCGGGCAGAACGGGCGTTCGCCGACCAGCCGACCCCGCGCCGCTCCCTGGTGCTGCTCGCCTGCCGAGCGGTCGTCGACGAGACGCACGGTGCCCGCGCCCTCTTCGAGGACGCGCTGGCCAGCGTCGACGGCGACGTCTCGCCGTTCGAGGTGGCCCGCGTCCGCCTGGCCTACGGCGAGTGGTTGCGTCGTGGGATGCACGCCCTGGAGGCCCGGGGCCAGTTCCGGATGGCGGCGCGCGCCTTCGAGGTGCTCGGTGCCGGTGACTGGCAGGCCCGCGCGGAACGCGAGCTGCGCGCAGCCGGTGCCGCCCGTCCGGTGCCGACGGCGCTGGAGGCGGTCGACCTGAGCGAACAGGAACGCCGTGTGGCGTCCCTCGCCGCGGCCGGGCTGACCAACAAGCAGATCGCCGGGCAGCTGTACCTCTCCCCGCGCACCGTGAGCGGGCACCTGTACCGGCTGTTCCCGAAGCTCGGCGTGACGACACGGGCCGGACTCCGGGATGCACTCCTGCGACTGGGAGACGACGGAACGGACGACGCCCGGACGTGACCCTGTCAGGGACACCCTCGCCGGCCGCCCGCCCCGCGGGCCCCGGATGCCCCGGCCACCACCCGCGACACCCCGGGCGGACGATCCTGGAACGTCATCGGAACTCGTCGCCGGGGTAACGGCAGGGCCCGTCGCGAGCCCGCGGTCCGTTCGTAGACTCCAGCCACCGACGAGGACTGGTGGCCGCCGTGTTGACGGACGAGGAGTTGCTCCCGCGCGGAGACGAGGTCTCCGTGCCGGTGTCCGCCGTGCCCCGGAGCGGGCTGCCGATCCGCGGCCGGAGCATCGAGCAGGCCGTCGTCGCCGATGCCCTGGTCGGTCTGGCACGGGGTGCCGGTGACGTGCTCGTCGTCCGCGGAGCAGCGGGGGTCGGCAAATCGCGGCTGCTCGAGGACGTCGTCGACCAGGCGACCGCGGTCGGCCTCCGCGTGGCCGTCGGTCGCACGGACCGCGACGCACGTCTGATCCCGCTCGCACCGATCATGGACGCGCTCGGCGCCGGGCCCCGGCCGATCTCCGACCGCGTCCGGCTCAGCGCGGTGACGCTGGACCCGGAGGCGCGGTACTGGCTCCTCCAGCAGCTCCAGGACGACCTGGAGCGGGCCGCGGCGTCGGACGGCGTCGTGGTCGTCGTCGACGATCTGCAGTGGTGCGACACGACGACCCTGGCGGTGCTCCGATCGCTGTCTCGTCGGCTCGCCGACGTCCCCGTGCTCTGGGTCGTCGCAGTCCGGACCGAGCACCAGGACCCGCCGGTGACGGCGATCGTCGACGAGCTCGCCGCGACGGGACGGATCGTCGACCTCGATCCGCTGGACGAACAGGCCACGGCCGCGATGATCGCCGACCTGGTCGGCGCGACGCCGGACGGCTCGGTCCTGCGTGCGGCGCGCCGGACGGAGCACATCCCGATCCTCGTCGCCGAACTCGTCCGCGGGCTCGTCGACGAGGGCCTGTTGGCGATCGTGGACGGCGTCGCCACGATGCCGGGCGCCGCGCTGCCGGCGAGGTTCGGTGCGTCGATCCGCGAGGGCCTCCGACGCCTGTCGAAGCCCACGCAGCAGCTCGTGCAGGTCGGAGCGACCCTGGGACGCTCATTCTCGGTGCGGTCGTTGTCGGCGATGCTCGACCAGCCGGTGCAGCGACTGCTCCCCGGGCTGCAGGAAGCGATCGAGGCGGGGGTGCTCGTCGACGACGGGACGGACCTGTCGTTCCGCCACGACGTCCTCCGCGAGGCGGCGGAGTCGATGGTCCCCGCGGCCGTCCGCGACGACCTGCTCCGGCAAGCGGTGGACGAACTCCTGCGGCAGGGTGTCCCACCGGTCTCGATCGCCGCGCGCATCGCCACCGTGGCGCAGCGCGGGGACGTCCGGGCCGCCGAGGTCCTGCGCACGGTGGCGATCGACCTCGCGAGCACGGATCCCACCGAGGCGGGCGCGCTCGCCCTCCGCGCCGCCGACGTCGCGCACGGCACCCCGGCGTTGCCCGGCATCGTCGTCGACGTCCTGCCGCTGCTCTGGCACAGCGGTCGGACGGCCGAGGCCCGCGCGCTGCTCGACGACCTGCAGGGCCGCCTCGCCCCGGAGGACGATGCACGCCTGCACCTCACCCTGGCGCGGCTGCAGACCGAGGGCTCGACGCCGGAAGCGCTGCAAACGGTCGAGTCCGCACTGGCCCTGCCCGGCGTGAGCGCCGGTGTGCGGTCCCGTCTGCTCGCCGTCCGCGCGCTGAACCTCGCCCAGGCCGGGCGGCACGCGGACCTCGCGACCGCGCTGCGGGAGGCCCGGGCGACGGTCGACGGTGACGCGGACCCGGTCGCCGTCGCCACCTTCGAGGCCAGCGCGTCCGTGCTCGCCTTCAACGAGGGCCGGTTCGCGGACGCGACGCAGGCGATCACGTCGGCGATGAGCCGGATCGCTGCCACCGGGGGCTCGTCGAGCACCTGGTTGCCCGAGGGGCTCTGGGTGGCGTTCCTCGCGGGTGCGCTCGGCGACACCGACCGAGCCGGACGCATCGCCGAGGCGAACGCCATCGAGACCCGTCGCAACCACCTGGCCCGCCCGTCTGCCGCCTGGATGATGCTGCGCACGCGGGTGCTCTTCGACCAGGGCCGCCTGGAGGACGCCAAGACGTCGGCCGAGTCGGTCCTCGACCTGGCCGAGGACCTGGAGCTCGGTCAGTTCGCGGCGCTCACGGCCGGGACGGTCCTCTTCCGCACGGCGCTGCTGCAGGGCGACCGTTCAGCGGCCGACCGGACGCGGCACTTCGCCGAGGCCCTGCACGCCGATCCGGCCTTCGCACGTTCCGGCTCGTGGCTGCTGGCGCTCGAAGCGGACGCACACGGCGATGTGCGGGCCGCGGTCGACCGCAGTGAGGTGGCGTGGCGGAGCCTGGAGGAGCCGATCGCGTCGATGTCGAGCCCGGCCGACTTCGCCGACGACGTCCACCTCGCGCGCATCGCGATCCGTGGGGGCCGACGGGACCGACTCGAGCGGATCGAACGGGTGGCGCGGCTCCGGGCCACGGCGAACCCGGACAACGACCTGTGCGGCGGGACCTGGCTGCACGTGCACGGACTCGTCCACGACTCCGTGGAGCACCTCGGCGCGGCGGCGGAGCGGCTGCGCCGGGTCGACCGCCGGCTCGTGCTCGCCGCGGCGCTCGAAGACCTCGGGAGCGCCCTGCGGCGGCGCTCCGTGCCCGCGGCCGTCGAGGTGTGGCGGGAGGCGACCACGCTGTTCGACAGTGCGGGTGCCCTGCGCGAGGCCGAACGCTCGCGGCGGCACCTGCGGGGCGTCGGCGTGACCGTCCGGGCGGCCACCGCCGACCCCGCTGCGTCGGGCGCCTCGGGACTCCCGGGGCTCACCGCTCGCGAGGCCCAGGTCGTCGAACGGGTCGCCGCCGGCCTGACGACGCAGCAGATCGCGTCCGACCTGTTCATCTCGACCCACACGGTGACGAGCCACGTCCGGCACGTCTACGCGAAGTGGGGCGTGGCCTCCCGCCGGGAGCTCGCGGCGCGGTTCCGGCAGCACCGCTCCGGCTGAACTCCGGCTGACTTCCGGTCGGGCCGCACCGGGTCACACCGGGTCACGCTGGGTCACATCGAGGTCGTCGTCGAACCCGGCACCGAGCGCACGCACGGCCAGGTGCGGCGCGGTGGAGAAGCCGAGCTCGATCCGCCCGGAGAACCCCGCGAACCCGGCGAGCGCGCCGGCGCGGGTGCGGGTGACGTCGAGGAACCCGAGGTGCAGGTCGGCACGGACCCCGCCCGGGCCCGGCGTCCGGAAGCCGACGAGACGACCCGCCACCGCGCGGTGCACGGTCGTCCCGGTCGTGCCGTGCTGCGTCCGGACCTCGTCGAAGACGCCGTCGACCGAGACGGCCACCGCGAAGTCGCGCGGCGGCAGGACGGCGGCGATCCGGGCCTCCAGGTCGGCCACGGAGGCGACCGACGTGACCGTCACCACCAGGTCGGGCGAGAACGTCGAGACGACCGCGAACGCGACCGGGTCCTCCGCGTCCGCGACCGCTGCGGCGCCGTCCGGCAGCATCCGGAAGCACCGGCGATCGAACACGACGAGGCCATCGGCGGCGCCGGTGCCGGTGCCGTTGAGCGCTCCGAGCCCGAGGGTGCCGAGCCGACCGAGGTCGGCCACGGCGACCGGGACGTGGACGGCCGGTCGTCGGTGCCGAGGATCGTCGACGACCTGCCGCGCCCACGTGGCGAGGGTCGTCAAGGACGTGGTCCTGTCATCCGTCGTCTCCCGCACCACGCACTCCTCGTCCGGCCTCGGTTCGACCGTAGGAAGTCCGCCCGCGCGGTACCAGCGCCGTTTGACTCAAGCGCTCCGGTGGGTCCGCGGCGCACGGTTGGACCATGAGTGCACGCGCGACCATGGTCTCCCCGTCCGTCCCCCCGTCCGGCACGGGGTGCGTGGAGTGCGACGCGACGGGCTCGTGGTGGGTGCACCTGCGTCGGTGCGCCGCCTGCGGGCACGTCGGCTGCTGCGACGACTCCCTGAACCGGCACGCCACCGCGCACTTCGCGGTCACCGGGCACGAGGTCATGCAGTCGTTCGAGCCGGGCGAGGGGTGGTTCTGGGACTTCGTCGCGCAGGACTTCGTGGACGGACCCCGCCTCGCCGACCCGCAGGCGCACCCGACGACCCAGTCGGTGCCGGGTCCGGCCGACCGGCTCCCCCGCGACTGGTCGGAGCAGCTGGCCGAGCGACGCTGACACCGGTCGCGGCCGGTCGCGGCCGTCCGCGACCGGTCAGGGCAGCCTGCGGTCGGTGTCGAGCGCTTCCGACCGGGCGATCACCTCGTGCATCGTGGTGTGCGACCGGACCTGGTACGACAGGTGCGCCACGGCCAGCACCACCGCCGATCCGACGCCCCACACGATCGAACCCGGGTCGTCGACGCCGAGCTGGTCGACCAGGATGGCGACCCCGGCGCCGGCGACGATCGAGTTCACCACCGCGATCGCGGACGACATCGTGAACAGCAGCCGGTACCACGACGGGGCCCGGCCGATGTCGAGCAGCTCGTTCGCCGCGTGCCGCCCGCGGGGCATCGGGAAGTACGTGTCGGCCTCGGGCAGCAGCCGACCGTAGTAGCGACGGATCCGTTGCATCGCGGCGAGCGCCGCGACGTCCTCGAGCGAGGTCTCGACGAGGCGTTCGTAGGTGAAGGCGCCGAGCAGGACGATCACCGGGATGATCGCGCCGAGGAACCCGAGCGCGAAGGGCGTGTGCGCGAGGAACCCGAAGGCGACGAGCGAGCTGGAGAGCGTGGTGAGGTACAGCGAGGAGCGGCTGCTCGACTCACTGACCGTGATGCTCCGCGCGCTCTCGAGGACGAAGTGCTCGGTCATCAGGGCGTTGAAGAAGGCGGTCGGCCGGTCCAGGGAGGTGATCGACTCGGCGGCGGTCGGCAGTGTGGTGTCGGGTTCGTCGGGCATCACGGGGCTCCTCGGTCAGTCGCTCGTCGCCAGGTGGCGGTGGACGAAGGTCACGGCCATGGCGCCCTCGCCGACCGCTGCGGCGACGCGCTTGACGGACCCGGCGCGGACGTCCCCGGCTGCGAAGGACCCCGGCACGTTCGTCTCGAGCCAGAACGGACGCCGCTCGAGCGGCCAGTGCTCGAGCGAGCCGTCGACGGCGTCGAGGTCCGGGCCGGTGACCAGGTACCCGAGCCGGTCGCGGACCATCGGCGTCTGTTCGGCCCAGCTCGTGTCCGGTCGTCCACCGATGCAGATGAACAACCGTGTGGTCGGCAGCGACACCGTGGCACCGTCGCCGTCAGTGACCTCGATCGACTCGAGTCGGGTGTCCCCGTACAGCGCCGAGACCTGGCAGCCCGTCCGGACCGTCACGTTCGGTGCGGCCGCGATCCTGGCGCTCAGGTACTCCGACATCGTGGCCGACAGTGACGCTCCCCGGACGAGCATCGTGACGTGCGCCGCGGAACGGGACAGGTTCATCGCCGCCTGGCCCGCCGAGTTCGCCCCGCCGACCACGAAGACCTGTTCGCCGGCGCAGCCGTCCGCCTCGCTCGTCCCGGCACCGTAGTAGACACCGCAGCCGAGCAGCTCCTGCTCGCGCTGCAGCCCGAGCCGACGCCACTCGACACCGGTCGCGCAGATGTTCGCGCGGGCGACGACGTGGCCGCCGTCGGCGAGGTCGGCGTGGATGCGGCCGTCGTGGAAGACCCCGCGCACCCCCTCGCGCATCACGAGGAGCTCGGCGCCGAACCGGACCGCCTGTTCCCGGGCGCGCTCGGCGAGGTCCGCCCCGGCGATGCCCTCGGGGAACCCCAGGTAGTTCTCGATGAGGCTGCTCGAACCGGCCTGTCCGCCCACGGCGTCCCGCTCGAGCAGGACGACGTCGAGCCCTTCGGAGGCGGCGTACACGGCCGCGGACAGCCCGGCGGGTCCGGCACCGTAGATCGACAGGTCGTACTCCTGGCGGCGCGGTGCGTGGATCCACCCGAGCCGGTCGGCGACCTCACGCAGGGTGGGTGCGACGAGTTCGGTGCCGTCGGGGAACACCACGAGCGGGAGCCGCGACGGAGCGACCCGGTCGGCGGCCGCGACCTGGTCGCCGGGTACGGCACCACCGACGTCGACCGGGAACCAGTCGAACTGCACCACGGAGCGCGACAGGAAGTCCCGCAGGGCGTAGGAGTCCGCGTCGAACGGCCGTCCGTACACGCGGACGCGACGGGACGGGACCACGGCGGCGTCGGTCTCCATGGTTCCTCCGGTCCGTGCGACGACGATCGGTGCGGAACTGCTGCCGCGCCCTCACGAGCACGCTACGGACTGCCGGCGCGCTGCACGTGGTCCTGCGAGGGTCTCCTTCGGTACCGGAGGCGGCGTCGGGTCGCGTCGGGCGGGATCAGCTGCGCCCACGGCGGACGGGAGGCCCGTGGCGGTGTCGCCACGGGCCTCCCGTCCGGTGTGTGGTCGCGGTCAGCCCACCCGCGCGACGCGCACGTCGACGCGGCTGAGCGCCAGGCCGTGTGCTGCGGCGGTCGCCAGGGCGACGTCGTGGACGGCGCTGGCGACCTCGGGGGCCGGGCGGAAGCCGTCGGTGCCGATGACGACGCGAAGGGCGTCGTCATCGACGACGATCCGGAGCGGTCCGGTGCTCGTGGCGATGCTGCGGACCGCCTGCACGGCGCTCGCGACCGTCGGGCGGGAGCGGTACAGGTCGGTGACCCCGGGGACCTCGAGGACGGCGGCCTCGATCGCGGCGAGGGTCTCGTCGGTGGTGCTCATCGGGCCTCCTCCGGGTCGGTGCCGGGCTCGTCGGTGCCTGTTTCGTCGGTGCCTGTTTCGTCGGTGCCGGGCTCGGGGTCCGGCAGCAGGTCGCGGACGACGACGTCGATCGCCTCGACGAGCAGGTCGGTCTGCTCGGCCAGGGCGTCGGCCACGGCGGCGCGGACCAGCTCGGCGGTCGCCGGGATCGACGGTCCGGACGCGATCGCGATCTCGACGACCACCCGGATCGGGGACGCGAGTTCGGTGACGTCACCGTCGAGGTGACAGCGGGCCACGAGCACGCCGGGGACCTCGTCGCCGGTGCGGCGGATGAGGGACCGGATGGCGCCCTCGGTCATCACCGGGCGCTCGGTCTCGGACAGGGGGCGGAGCGGGACGTCGCGACCGGAGCGGGACTCGATCGAGATGTTCGCCAGGACGCCGCTGATCCAGGACTCGTCGGCCGGGGCCTCGTCGCGCGCGGCCGCCTCGAGCGAGCGGAGCGACGCGTGCCGGACGCGGATGATCGCGGCCAGGGCGTTCTGGCAGGCGGGCGAGTCGTCGATGCTCGGGTCAGCCGGCTGCATGCCGGCGTCGAGGTAGTCGGCGAGTTCGTCGATCGAGTGGCCGTCGAGGTCACCGGGTTCGAGGGCGTCGAGTGCTTCCGGGCTGTCGGGCAGGTCCGGCCGGATGCCGTCGTGGTCGGTCATCGCCATCCCTCCATGAGTCGGATCATGTTCTTCCTCGCTCGGGACAGCAGTCCCCGGACCGTCGAGGGTGGCAGGTCGAGTTCGGCGGCGATCTCGTCGTACCGGTACTCGAGCACCTCCTTCATGATCCAGCACCGTCGTTGGGCTTCGGGCAGTTCGGCCAGCGCACGTTCGACCGCGTCCTCGCGCGAGCGCGCCTCGGCGACCCGGTCGGGTGCGTCGTCGGCCGGCGCGGCGACCTCGAGCTCGGTGACGTCGTCGTGGACGCGCCGCGCGCGGATACGGTCGAGGCACTTCCGGCTCAGGATGCGCATCAACCACGACTTCACGCGTGCGAGGTCCTCGAGGGAGTCGAGGCGGTCCCACGCGGTGATGAAGGTCTCCTGCACGACGTCGTCGAGTTCGTCGGTGGAACCGAGGGTCCGACGGGCGTAGGCGCGGAGCAGCGGGGTGTGGCGACGGATCAGGACCTCGAAGGCCCGGACGTCGCCGTCGGACGACCGGCCGGCGAGGACCGCGTCGTCGAGCTCGGCGAGGGACTGGTGCTGCACGCGTTCCTTCTACCGGTGGTGGATGGTGAACGGCTGGGTGCGCCAGCGTGCCGGCACGACCTTGAACGGTCCGGCCGGCCGGGCGGCGAGCGAGCGGACACGCGCCATGGCGAGCACGTGTGCGGGGGCGTTCCTGGGGACAGCAGCGGTGCGGGTCACGTCGGCTCCTCGTGGTGTGGTCACCGATGGGACGTGCGTCGCACCCGATTCGTCACGCACGACGTCAGGGGCGCACCCGGACGGTTCCGGTCTGCGCCCCTGACGTCGTGCGTGTCGGCTCGCCCTACTGCTGGATGAAGGCGAGCAGGTCGGGGTTGATGACGTCCGCGTGGGTCGTCAGCATGCCGTGCGGGTACCCCTCGTAGATCTTGAGCGTGGCGTTGCTGAGCAGCTCGGCCTGCTTGAGCGATGCGGCCTTGTACGGCACGACCTGGTCGTCGTCGCCCTGCGTGACGAGGACCGGGACGGAGATCGCCTTGAGGTCCTCGGTCTGGTCCGTCTCGGAGAACGCCTTGATGCCCTCGTAGTGGGCCAGGGCGCTGCCCGTCATGCCCTGTCGCCACCAGTTCGCGACCACCGGGGCGGAGACCTCCACGCCGGGTCGGTTGAAGCCGTAGAACGGCCCCTCGGCGACGGCCTGGAAGAACTCGGCGCGGTTCGCGGCGAGGGCGCTCCGGAACCCGTCGAGCACGGAGATCGGCGTGCCCTCGGGGTTGGAGTCGCTCTGCAGCATGATCGGGGGCACCGACGACACCAGGACGGCCTTGGCGACGCGGCCCTGGGGCTCGCCGTACTGCGCGACGTACCGTGCGACCTGGCCACCACCGGTGGAGTGCCCGATGTGGACCGCGTTCTGCAGGTCGAGGTGCTGCACGACCGCATCCGTGTCGCTCGCGTAGTGGTCCATGTCGTGACCGGTGCCGATCTGCGACGAACGCCCGTGCCCGCGGCGGTCGTGCGCGATCACCCGGTAGCCCTTGCCGAGGAAGAACAGCATCTGCGCGTCCCAGTCGTCCGACGACAGGGGCCATCCGTGGTGGAAGACGATCGGCTGCGCGTCGCGCGGCCCCCAGTCCTTGTAGAAGATCTCTGCACCATCGCTCGTGGTGACGAACGCCATCGTGAACCTCCGTGAGTTTCTGCTCCACATGTGACGCGGACTGGCCGCTGCCTCCCGTTCGGCGGGAGACCGAAGCCCCTCCACCGTAGGACCGGCGCTCCGGCGACCGCTTGGGTCATTCATCCCGATCCGTGGGGCCGCGCGTGGGGCCCCGCTTGGTGCGGGGGCGTGTGTGCGCCAGAGTTGCTCCATGTCGCTCGTCACCGCCGTCTGCCGCGTCGACCGCCTGCTGCCCGACTCCGGCATCATCGGCGTCACCGCCATCGACAAGCGTCCGGTCACCGGCAGCGTCCGGGTCCGGCCGCTCGGCCTGCGCGCCGACGTGCAGGCGAACCGCAAGTACCACGGCGGTGTGGACCAGGCCGTGTACGCCTACGCCGACGAGGACGCCGCGTACTTCGCCGACCTGCTCGAGCGCGAGGTCCCGCCCGGCCTGTTCGGCGAGAACCTCCGCACCAGCGGCATCGACGTCACCGGGGCCGTGACCGGGGAACGGTGGCGGATCGGCGACACCCTCGTGCTCGAGGTGACGGTCCCCCGCACACCCTGCGGCACCTTCGCCCGGCGCATGGGGATCGACGGGTGGGTGAAGCGGTTCGCCGACGAGGGGCGGCCGGGGGCGTACTTCCGCGTGGTCAAGTCCGGTTCGATCGCCGCGGGTGACCCCATCGAGGTGACGTACCGGCCGGAGCACGGGGTGACCATCGGCGAGATCTTCGGCGACCTGGCGCCCGATCGTGCACGGGCCGTGCTCGAGTCGGGGGAACGGCTGGCACCGAAGGTCGTCCACGACCTGTCGAAGGTCGCCGCGCGAGCCTGAGCCCGTGGAGCCAGTCGAACCGATCAGCTCGGCACCACGCCGCGCGAGGGGTCGATCAGACGCTTCGCCACGGGCAGCCCGGCCACGACCAGGTCGTAGGCGTTCGCCACGAGGTCCTCGACCAGGGTCTCGTCGATGCCGTCGCCCGGGGTCAGCGTGATCCAGTGCCGCTTGTTCATGTGCCACCCGGGTGTGATCTCGTCGTGGCCGCGCACCAGCGCGGCTCCGTGCGGCGGCGCGCACTTGAGGTTCACGATCGGGGTCCCACGCACCGCGGTCACCATCACGAACATCTTGCCGACGACCTTGTAGACCACCGAGCCCTCGCCGAACGGCTGGGTCTCGACGGCCGCCGGCAGCCCCAGGGCCGTGCGGCTCGCGATGTCGTGCAGCTGCTCGCCGTCCATGCGACCAGGATGCCGCAGGCCGCCGACAGCGCACCCCGTTCGGGGGCAGGTCGTGAGCGTCGATCACGTCGTATGATCACCACGCCGCGCACCCGACGCGGCGGTCGCTCGCGCGATCACCACCAGTTCCAGGGGGAACCCGTGCGCATCATCCGTACCCTCGGCATCGCCGCCGCCACCGCCGTCCTCGCGACCACCGTCGTCGTCGGCGGGACCTCGACCGCGCAGGCCGCGCCGAAGTCCTACGCCAACTGCACCGCGGTGCACAAGGTGTACTCCGGCGGCATCGCCAAGAAGTCCGTCACGAAGAACAAGGTCGTCTCCGGCGGCAAGACCACCTACCGTGCGCTCAAGGGCACGGTGAAGAAGGACGACGCCCTGTACAAGGCGAACACCAAGCTCGACCGCGACAAGGACGGCATCGCCTGCGAGAAGAGCTGACGCTCTCGCTCGCTCGGTGACACCGGCAGGACACCGGTGTTCGCGTCCTGAGCACCCGCAGGCCGGGGTGCGATGCGCGAACACCGGTGTCTTGCGTGCCCGGCACGGCACGGCACGGCGCGGCGCGGTGCGCCGCGGTGCGGCGCGACGCGCTCAGAGCGTCGGGACGCCCTCGTGCCCGGAACGGGGACGCGGAGTCCCGGCGACGCCCGTGACGACCGACCCCGCCGGCACGTCCTTCGTGACCACCGTGTTGGCGCCGACGACGGAGTCCGGACCGATCGTGATCGCCCCGATCAGCGACGACCCCGCGCCGAGCACCACGCGGTCCCCCACCACCGGGTGCCGTCGGGCTCCCGGCCCGTGGTCTCCGCCGCGTCCGCCCAGGGTGACGCCGTGGAACACGAGCACGTCGTCACCGATGACCGAGGTCTCGCCGATCACGACGCCCATGCCGTGGTCGATGAAGAACCGACGGCCGATGCGCGCGCCGGGGTGGATCTCGATGCCGGTGACCGACCGTGCGACCTGCCCGAGCAGACGGGCCGCGAACCGGGACCCGGGCAGCCCCTGCGCGTTCCAGAGACGGTGGGTCACCCGGTACGTCCAGATGGCGTGCAACCCGGAGTAGACGATCGCGTTCTCCAGGTCACCCCGGGCAGCGGGGTCACCGCGGCGTGCTGCGGACAGGTCCTCCCGGATGGTCCGCAGCACGCCTCGTCGAAGAGGACGACTCACGCAGTGAGCCCCTCGAAGAGCACCGTCGACAGGTAGCGCTCTCCGGTGTCGCACACGATGGCGACGATCCGCTTGCCGGCGTTCTCGGGGCGTGCGGCGATCTCGAGGGCCGCGTGGATGATCGCGCCGGACGAGATGCCCGACAGGATGCCCTCCTGCGTCGCCAGGGCACGGGCAACGCGCAGCGCGTCGTCGAGCTCGACGTCGAACACCTCGTCGATGACGCTCTGGTCGAGGACCTCGGGCACGAAGTTCGCGCCGATGCCCTGGATCTTGTGGGGACCGGCCTTGCCCTCGGTGAGCAGGGGCGAGTCCTTCGGCTCCACGGCGACGATCTGCACGCCGGGCACGCGCTCCTTGAGCACCTGCCCGACACCTGTGATCGTGCCGCCGGTGCCGACACCCGCGACGAACACGTCGACGTGCTCCTCGGTGTCGCGGAGGATCTCCTCCGCCGTGGTCTTCCGGTGGATCTCGGCGTTCGCAGCCGTCTCGAACTGGTGGGCGAGGATCGCGCCGGGGGTCTCCGCGACGATCGACTCTGCCTTGGCGACCGCGCCCTTCATGCCCTCGGGCCCGGGGGTCAGGACGATCTCGGCCCCGTAGGCACGGATGACCGCACGGCGCTCGACGCTCATCGTCTCGGGCATCGTGATGACGACCCGGTAGCCACGGGCGGCGCCGACCAGCGCGAGGGCGATGCCGGTGTTGCCGGACGAGCCCTCGACGATGGTGCCACCGGGCTGCAGCGCGCCCGAGGCCTCGGCGGCGTCGATGATCGCGACGCCCAGACGGTCCTTGACGCTGGCGCCCGGGTTGTAGAACTCGAGCTTCGCGAGCACCTCGGCCCCGCCCGCCTTCGGCAGCCGGTTCAGCTTGACGAGGGGGGTGTTGCCGAACGCCTGGGAGATGTTCTCGTAGATGGTGCCGCTCATCCGGTCCGTCCTTCGCAGCTCAGGTCGCGCATCGCTCTTCCTGGAGGCGCGGTGTGCGCCCGATCCTAGCGACCGGACCCCAGGCGGTCCTGTCCGTGACGGCGCGTGCGCGCCGGACGCGAGTCGCGCCTCCAGGCCCCTTCCTGCCCAGGCCTGCGAAAGCGACAGATGCCCGCGGAAGGTTCGCAGGGTTCTGTCGCTTTCGCGGGAGTGAGCACGACCAGCGCCGAGGAGAGTCGCTTTCGCGGCTCGCCCCACCGCTTCAGCGCACGAACGCCGTCCGGGCGAACCGCTCGTCGGTCGCCTCCAGCACCCGCAGCACGTTGCCACCGGCCAGCGCCCGCAGGTCCGACTCGCCCCACCCGCGTCGGACGAGCTCCGCCGCGAGCACCGGGTACCGCGACACGTCCCGCAGGTCCGGCGGCAGCACCGGGGTGCCGTCGTAGTCGCCGCCGAGGCCCAGGTGCGCCACACCGGCGACGTCGCGGGCGTGCTCGACGTGGTCGGCGACGTCCGACACCGTGACCAGGGGCGGTTCGCCGGCCATGCCCGACTCCTCCCAGTCCGCCCACGCCCGCGACACGAACTTCGGCACGAAGGTGATCATCACGACGCCGCCGTTGTCGGCCAACCGGGCGAGCACGTCGTCGGGCACGTTCCGCGGGTGGTCGTCGATCGCGACGGTCGACGAGTGGCTGAACACGACGGGCCGGGTCGCTACGTCGAGGGTGTCCCGCATGGTGTCCGGGGCGGTGTGGGACAGGTCGACGAGCATGCCGATCCGCTCCATCTCGGCCACGATCTGCCGCCCGCGGTCGGTCAGGCCGCCGTGCGCCCGCTTCCCCGTCGCGGAGTCTGCCCAGGGGGTGTCGTCGTTGTGGGTGAGCGTCATGTAGCGGACGCCGAGCCGGGCCAGGGTGCGGAGGACCGCGAGGTCGTCACCGATCGAGTGCCCGCCCTCGGCGCCCAGCAGCGACGCGATCCGGCCGGAGTCGACGGCGGCACGGACCTCGGCGGCGGTGCGGGCGAGCGCGAGGTCGTCGGGGTAGCGCTCGATGATCCGGTGTGCGAGGTCGACCTGCTGCAGCGTCGTCGTCACGGGGTCCGGGTCGTCCGCGGGCACGAACACCGACCAGAACTGCCCGACGACGCCGCCGGCGCGGAGCTTCGGGATGTCGGTGTGCAGCGAGTCGGTCTCGGTGTCGATGCCCTCGACGCCGGAGTCGTGGCTGTCACGGCGCTCCCAGGGCAGGTCGTTGTGGCCGTCGATGACCGGGAACGGGAGCGCGTCGAACGTCATCCCCCGACGCTACCGCCCGCGCCGTCGTGGCTAGGCTCGAACCGTGCAGCCCGTCACCCTCCGCACCGAGCGACTGGTGCTCTCGGTCCCCGAGCTCGGCGACGCCGACGACGTGGTGGCCTACGCCAACGACCCCGACGTCATCGCGTCCACCCCGGTGCCGGTGCCGTACGGGCACGCCGAGGCGCGGTACTGGATCTCGGACGTCGTCGGTGCCGGATGGGCCGCGGACACCCGGTACGAGTTCGGCATCCGGCGCGCGGACGACCTCAGGCTGCTCGGCACGGTCGGCCTGTTCGCCTTCGCCGACGGGGCCGCCGAGATCGGGTACGCCATGCACCCGGACGGTCGCGGCTCCGGCATCATGACCGAGGCCGCCGAGCGCGTGCTGCAGTGGGCCTTCGCCGGTCCGCCCGAGGGACTCGGTCTCGTCCGGGTGCAGTGGCGCGCGATCGCCACGAACACCGCGTCGGCCGCAGTCGCACAGCGGCTCGGTCTTCGGTTCGAAGGACGTACGCGGTCGAGCGTGCTGCACCGCGGCAGCCGGCACGACCAGTTGCTCGCCGCCGCGTTGCTCGACGACGATCGGTCCGCCGCGACGGTCTGGCCGACGTCGTGACCGTCTCGTTCCGGGTCGTGACGGACCTGCCGGTTCCGCCGGAGCGCGCCTTCGCGCTGTCGCTCGACATCGGCGCGCACGAGCGATCGATGGCCGCGACCGACGAACGCGCCGTCGCCGGCACGACGGCCGGCATGATCGGCCTGGGCGAGTCCGTCACCTGGCGTGCGCGGCACTTCGGGATCGTCTGGCGGATGACGAGCAGGATCACCGCCCTGGAGGCGCCCCACCGGTTCGTCGACGAACAGGTGCGTGGGCCGTTCGCCCGGTTCCACCACGAGCACCGCTTCGAGCCGTCGGCCGGCGGCACGCGCATGGTCGACACCATCACGTTCCGCGCACCGCTCGGCCCGCTGGGCCGCCTGGCCGAGGTGCTCGCGCTGGCCCGGTACATGCCGCGGCTCATCGCCGACCGCAACGCCTCGCTCGCCGCCGAACTGCGTGCCGAGCTGCGCGCCGGGTCGGACGGCGATCAGGGCGCAGCGAGCTCCCCGAGCGCGTCGTAGGCGGTGGCGACGGCGTCGACCCGCACCCGGCCACCGGGACCCGAGGCATCGTAGACGTCGTTCGTGATCGCGGCGACGACGGCGAACAGCGCGGCCATCGAGTCGAACGCCGACGGCGAGTCGACCGGGCAGAGGATCGCGGTGGCGGCGGGAGCGGCGATGACCGCGGCCGTCGGGTCGCCGAGGACGATGACGTCCGCCCCGGAGTCGACGCAGTGCCGGACGATCCGTTCGACCCCGGCGGTGTGCCGACGCACGGTCACCAGGATCACGAGGTCGTGCCGGTCGAGGTCGGCGACCTCTTCGCCGAGCCGCTGCCCGGGCGACGGACCGACCCGGACGTCGGACCGCACCTGCGCCAGCTGGGACCGCAGCTGCAGCGCGATCGGGTACGCGCCGCGTTCACCGAGGACGAGCACGCGGCGGGCACGGACGATCCGACGGGCCAGCCGCGGGCGGTCCGCTCGGCCGAGGGATGCGAAGGCCGCGTCGAGGTTGCGCGCCTCGACCGCGCGCTGGTCGACGTGGGCGGCGTCCTCGGCGACCCACGGCAGGCCCGAACCCCGTGCGGACATCAGGTTCTGCCGGACCTCGGCGGCGTCCTGGAACCCCAGCGACCGCACGAGTCGCGAGACCGTGGCCTTCGAGGTGCCGGACTCGGCCGCGAGTTCGGCGGAGGTGCCGACGAGCAGGAGTTCCGGGTCGTGGCGGACCATCGCGGCGACCCGACGTTCGGCGGGCGAGAGCTGCTCCCACACGGAGTCGATCCGGGCGCGGACGTCGGGGCCGGCGGCGCTCATGCGCGGGCCACCCGGTCGACGGCGACGGCCAGGGCGTCGAGGCCGAGGGCGATGTCAGGCGTCGACACGAACTCGTCCGGGTGGTGACTGATGCCGTCAGGGTTGCGGAGGAACAGCATCGCCACGTCGGTCACGAGCCCGAGCGACATCGCGTCGTGGCCGGCTCGCGAGAACAGCTCCATCGGCGCGGTCTCACCCGTCGACGCGATCCCGGCGCGGACGGCGTCCATCAGGCGGGGCGAGCAGAACACCGCGGGCGCCCGGTGCACCTCGGTCGGGGTGACGCTCACCCCGCGCCGTTCACCGATGAGCGTGAAGGCCTTGGTGAGTTCGTCCCAGACCTCGTCGCGCTCGTCGTCGAACTCGCCGCGCAGGTCGACGGAGAACCGTGCGAGCCCGGGGACGACGTTGACGGCTCCGGGTTCGACGGTCATCGTGCCGACGGTGCCGACCTGGTGCGATGCCCGGCAGATGCGTTCCACCGCGAGCGCGGCCTCGGCAGCGGCGAGGAGGGCGTCGTGCCGGCGCTCGTAGGGTGTGCCGCCGGCGTGCCGGGCCTCTCCCACGGACTCGACCGAGAACCGGCGGGCACTCGCGATGCTCGTGACGACCCCGAGGGCCTGCCCGGCCTGTTCGAGGTACGGCCCCTGCTCGATGTGCGCCTCGAGGTAGCCGACCACCGAGGCCGGGTCGACCGCGGCGTCGCCGACGCGCTCCGGGTCGAGGCCGAAGTCGGTGAAGGCCTGCCGGAGCGTGACGCCGTCACCGTCGGCCAGGTCCCACCAGGCGTCGTCCCAGACCCCGGCCACCGCGGACGACCCGAGCAGGGCCTTGCCGAAGCGCGTGCCCTCTTCGTCGGAGAACGCGATCACCTCGAGCGCGACGGGCAGCGGGCCGTCGGCGGTGAGTCGGGCGGCGGTCCGGATGGCCATGAGCACCCCGACGACGCCGTCGTACCGTCCGGCGTCCAGCACGGTGTCCAGGTGCGAGCCGAGCAGCAGCACGGGGGCGTCGGGCGTCGCGCCCGCGGCCCGGCCGTGCAGGTTGCCGGCGGCGTCCTGCCAGGTGGACAGTCCGGCGTCCTGCATCCAGCCCGCGACGAGGGCGTTCGCCCCGGCGTGCTCGGGTGACAGGTAGACGCGGGTGATGCGGCCGGGTTCTGCGCTGAGGGCAGCGAGCTCGTCGCACCAGCGGGCGACGAGTTCGGCGTCGGCGGTGCCCACGGCGGTGGCGTTCAGGACGGGCACGGCGCTCACGCGAGCACCTCCGCCCCGGCGGGAGCGACCGCTGCGGTGTCGTCGCGGAAGACGTCGAGGGCGGCATCGACACCGCCGCCGTGCGGGACCGCGTGCCCGGCCCGGCGCAGGGTGTGCTCGAGCGCGGCCAGGGTCGTGACGACGGTGTCCTTCCGGGCGTTGTAGCCCATGGTGCCGATGCGCCAGACGCGTCCGTGCAGCGGCCCGAACGAGGTACCGATCTCGATCCCGTGGTCGTCGAGCATCGCACCGCGGACCTGGTCGCCGGCGACGTCGGACGGGATCTCGACGGCGACGACGTTGTGCATCTTGTGGGCGACGTCACCGAAGACCCGGAGTCCGAGAGCCTGCACCCCGGCGAGCATCGCGCGCCCGGCGATCTGGTGGCGGGCGACGACGGCGTCACGGCCTTCCTCGAGCAGGATGCGGGCGCACTCGTGGGCGGCGTAGAGCATCGAAGCGGCCTCGGTGTGGTGGTTCAGGCGGCGCGGGCCCCAGTAGTCGAGGATCATCGCGAGGTCGAGGTAGTTCGAGCGGATGGGTTCGTCTGCGACGTCGTCACCGGGTTCGCGGATGCCGGCCTCGACGCTCCGCCGCTCGTCGAGCACGGCCACGGCCTTGGGCGACAGCGTGACGGGTGCGCTGCCGGACGGGCCGCCGAGGCACTTCTGCAGCCCGGCGCTCACGGCGTCGATCCCCCAGGCGTCGACCTCGAGCGGGTTGCCGCCGACCGTCGCCGTGGCGTCGGTGTAGAGCAGGACGCCGTACCGCTCGCAGATCGCACCGAGTTCGTCGAGCGGCTGGTTCATCGTGGTCGACGTGTCGCCCTGCACGACCGCCAGCACCTTCGGACGGACGCGGGCGATGGCCGACTCGATCGCGGACGGCGTGAAGACCTGACCCCAGTCGGTCTCGATGGTGTGGACCTCGGCCCCGGCACGGCCTGCGATCTCGGCGAGCAGGTGCCCGAACCGACCGAACACCGGCACGAGCACGCGGTCACCCGGGGCGAGCAGTGACACCAGCACCGCTTCGATCCCCGCGCGCGAGGTGCCGTCCACGAGCAGCGTCGCATCGTTGCGGGTGCCGAACACGCGGCGGTAGAGCGCCTGCGTCTCGTTCATCGTCGAGGTCATCCACGGGTCGTACTGACCGACGAGCGGCGTCGACAGGGCACGGAGCACGCGCGGGTCGGCGTCGATCGGGCCGGGCCCCATGAGGAGACGGGTGGGTGGGTTCACTGGGAGCATGGTGGTTCCTTCCGTTCCTGATCCGACGATACCGGAACGATCGTTACAGGGGTGTTTCCGCCGCGAGCACGGGCCGTCCGGCCAGGTGTCCCTCGACGCCGACCACGCCGCCGTCCGCCGTGGCGATGCGACGGCCGCGGAGCCAGGTCTCGGTGACGCTGCCACGCACGCGGAGCCCGTCGAACGCCGACACCGGGTTGCGGTGCTCGAGCCCGGCGACGTCGACGACGGACTCGGCGGACGGGTCGAACACGGCGAAGTGCGCCAGGGCCCCGGGAGCGATCACCCCGCGGTCGTGCAGTCCGACCAGGGCGGCCGGACCGGTCGTGAACAGCGGCAGCAGCGCCTCGAGCAGGATCCCGCGACGCTCGGCCTCGGTCCACACCGCCCGGAACCCGACCTCCAGGCCGGCGACCCCGCCCCACGCAAGACCCCAGTCGTCGGTCTTCAGGTCGGCGGTGGAGGGCGAGTGGTCCGACACCACGAGGTCGATCGTGCCGTCGAGCACGCCGGCCCACAGTGCGTCGCGGTTGGCGTCGTCGCGGATCGGCGGGCAGCACTTGTAGGCGGTCGCGCCGTCCGGGATCGTGCCCGCCTCGAACGACAGGTAGTGCGGGCACGTCTCGACCGTGATCCGGACGCCGTCGTCCTTCGCCGCGCGGAGCATCGGCAGCGCGCCCGCGTCGGACAGGTGCAGCACGTGCACCCGCGCACCGGTCGCCCGCGCGCCGTCGATGACCTGCGCGATCGCGGACCGTTCGGCGGCGACGGGCCGGGTGGCCAGGAAGTCGGCGTACCGACCGCCGAGCGCCTGGTGCGGCACGAGGTGCTCCGGGTCCTCGGCGTGCACGATCAGCAGGGCGTCGATCCGGGCGACCTCGGTGATCGCGACGCGGAGCTGCTCGGGGTCGAGGTGCGGGAACTCGTCGACACCGCTCGGTGCCGTGAAGCACTTGAACCCGAAGACGCCGGCGTCGTGCAGGGCGTCGAGCGAGCCGAGACCCGCGGGGACCGCGCCGCCCCAGAACCCGACGTCGACCGCGACCCGGGCCTCAGCACTCGCACGCTTGACGGCGAGCGCCTCGACCGTGGTGGTCGCGGGGATGGAGTTGAGCGGCATGTCCACGATCGTGGTGACCCCGCCCATCGCGGCGGCCCGGGTCGCGGACGCGAAGCCCTCCCACTCGGTGCGGCCGGGTTCGTTGACGTGCACGTGGGTGTCGACGAGTCCGGGGAGCAGCACCTGCCCGTCCGGCACGGTGTGGTCCTGCACGGCGTCGACGACCGCGTCGACGGGCAGGACGCCGGTGACCCGGCCGTCGTGGACGACGACCGCAGCTGGACGGAACGTGCCGTCGACCCAAGCTCGCTGCGCGCGGACGACCAGGTCTGCCGTGCCGCCCGCCGGGAGGCCCGTCACGCGCCCGCTCCGGCCGTCACGACCGTCGCCGGGTGGTGTTCGAAGCCCGCCAGCAGCCCCGACATCGCCTTCACCGGCGGCAGGGCGTACTCGCCGCGCTTGCCGGTGGACAACCCGAGCCGGACGAGCGACTCCGCCAGGACCGTGGCGGCCGCGACGCCGTCGACGACCGGTGCCCCGATGGCCAGCGAGACCTCGGCGCAGAAGTCGGCCATGCCCGCGCACCCGAGCACGACGGCATCGGCTCCGCCGTCGACGACTGCTCGGCACTCCTCGATCACGAGCGCCCGTGCACCGGACTCGGGGTCGTCGAGTTCGAGCACCGGGACCTCGCACGCCCGGATCTCCGTGACGAGCGGGGCGAAGCCGTAGCGCTGGGCGAGCTCGTGGGCGCGGCCGGTCGTCCGCGCCAGGGTGGTGACGACGCCGAACCGGCGGCCGAGCATCGCGGCGGCGTGGAACCCGGCCTCCGCGATCCCGATCACCGGCACCGTCGC
Organism: Curtobacterium sp. ME-Dv--P-122a; assembly: GCF_030209645.1. Lineage (NCBI taxonomy): Bacteria > Bacillati > Actinomycetota > Actinomycetes > Micrococcales > Microbacteriaceae > Curtobacterium > Curtobacterium sp. ME-Dv--P-122a. The sequence continues at coordinate 143,654 of NZ_JARVRO010000003.1, read as the reverse complement.
GAGCTCCCGCGCGGCGTCGAGCCCCGGGTCCCCGAAGCAGGCGACGACGAAGGCGTCCACCCCGTCCTGCTCACCGCGGGCGATCTGCTCGAGCAGCCCGGGCACGGCCAGGGCCTCTTCGTAGTGGCTCTCGATCGAGGCCGGCCCCATCGAGGGTTCGACCGCTTCGACCAGCGTGCCGGGAGCGGCGGCGGCCTGGGCCGCGACGCCGATCGCCCGCGTCATCGACGCGGTGGTGTTGGGGTTGACGACGCGGATGCGCATCGGGGTCCTTCCGGTGGAGCGAGTGGAGCGGTGGAACCGGTGGTGCTGGGTGGTGACCATCGTGGCGGAGGCGGGGCGGGCCTCCCGGCCGTGGTCTGGATCGGTGGACGACCGAGCGCCGCGACCCGCCCTGTGGAGGACGGGCCGCGACGCCGGCGGTCAGGCGCGACCGACGGCCGCGCCGTCGTCGACCGAGGGGTCGTCCGCGTCGAGCACGGGCATGCTCGGCCGGACACGCTCGAGCGCCCAGAAGACGACGAGGCCCAGGCCGCACCCGATGAACCAGCTGTAGCTCGCCAGCCACGGCAGCACACCGAGTGCCGGGGGCAGGACCGCGCTCGCCACCGAGATCGCGCCGGTGACCACGAGGGTCCAGATGGCGTTCGGGTTGAACCCGCCGCGGTACCAGTACCGGGCGGTGCGGCTCGTGGAGTACATGTCGTCGATCGCGATGCGCTGCTTGCCGACGATGTAGTAGCCCGCGATGAGGATGCCGAACAGCGGGCCGATCAGCGCACCGAGCACCCCGAGCGTGTACAGGATCGCCTGGTCGTTGCCGTACCAGTTCCACGGGGTGAGGAGCACGGAGCCGACCGCGGCGATCATGCCACCGGCCCGCCACGAGATCTTCCGGGGCGCCACGTTCGAGAAGTCGAACGCGGGGCTGATGAAGTTCGCCACGATGTTGATGCCGACGGTCGCGGTGACGAAGGTCAGGCCGCCGAGCAGGATCGCGAAGGGTGCTCCGATGGCCTGCACGGTCTCGATCGGGTCGGTGATGAGCTTGCCGAACACCGGCACCGTCGCGCTGGCGCAGAGGACCGTCAGGACCGAGAAGAACAGGAAGTTGATCGGCAGACCCCAGAAGTTGCCGCGCTTGACCGCACGGAACGACCGGCCGTAGCGCGAGAAGTCACCGAAGTTCAGCATCGGGCCGGAGAAGTAGCTGACCACCAGGGCGACCGCGGACAGCATCACCGGGATCGACGCCCCGAACGACAGCGGCTCCCCGGCCGAGAGGGTGAACGAGATGTTGCCGATGCCCGCCTGGCTGACCAGGTAGACCGCGAGCACGATCATCACCACGTAGACCGCCGGTCCGGCCCAGTCGATGAACCGCTTGATCGCCTCCATGCCCATCCAGAACAGCGCGCCCTGTGCCACCCAGAGGATCGCGTACGAGATCCAGCCCAGGGCCGACAGCCCGAGGAACGAGTGGTCGAGCAGCGCCGCCGACGCCGGGATGAACTTGAGGAAGATGATGTTCAGCGACTGGGCGGCGAGGAAGGTCTGCACGCCGTACCAGGCCATCGCGATGAGGCCGCGGATGATGGCGGGGACGTTCGCGCCGAGCACCCCGAACACCGCGCGGTTGATCACCGGGTACGGCACGCCGGTGCGCTGCGACGGCTTCGCGACGAGGTTGGCGAAGACCTGCACGATGAGGATGCCGACCACCAGGGCGATGAGCACCTGCCAGCTCGCGATCCCGAGGGCGAAGAGCGACCCGGCGGTGACGTAGCCGCCGACGGAGTGCACGTCGGACATCCAGAACGCGAAGAAGTTGTAGCTCGTCCAGCGCTGCTCGCGCAGCGGGGCGAGGTCCTCGTTCGTGAGCGCCGGGTCGTACCCGGGCTTGACGACACCGGCACCCGCTGGTGCGGGAGCGGCGGTCGTGGTGGGGGCGTGGGGCGCGGCGACTGGTGTCGCGATGTCGGTAGCCATGGCGTCCTCCGAGGGAGTGGGAAGCGGGGCGGTGCGTGCTTGAGCACGAAGCTACGGAGCGACTTCGCCCCCGCCGTTTCCCTCGTGTAACGGTCGTGTGTCCCGCACCCCGTCCTGGAACGACCGTTCCGGGACGGTGGTCGAGACCGGCGCCGACCGCTCCCGGTGCCGCGCGCCGAGCCGCGGTGCGGCTTGCCGCATCGATGGGCACCGACTCCGCACGGACCCCGCCCCGACCCGAGCGGCGGGGACCGCCGGTGGTACGAATCGACCATGAGCAGGGGAATCAGGATCGACCACGTGGGCGTCACGGTGCCGGACATCGACGCAGCCACGCAGTTCTTCGAGGCGGCGTTCGACGCCGTCGTCCTGTACGACATGCGGCGTCGTGACGAGACGCCGAACAGCAGTTCCGAGGCGCATGGCTACCTCGGCATCCCGAGCACCATGGCGCAGGGGGCCATGCGGATGCTCGCGCTGCCGGAGGGGCCGGGGCTCGAGCTGTTCGAGTACCTGGGGCCCGAGCAGCGGAACGCCGCACACCCGTCCGACCTGGGGTGGCAGCACCTGGCGATGTACGCCGACGACCTGGACGAGACGCTCGCCCGGGTCGAGGCGGCCGGCGGTACCCGGAACTCCGACCCGCGCGACCTGCGTGGTGACGAGGCGGGGGCCGGCAACCGGTTCGTGTACACCCGCACGCCGTGGGGGTCGACGCTCGAGCTCGTCAGCTACCCGACGCCGCAGCCGTACCTGGTGTACGCGCCGCGGCCGAAGTGGGCGCCGTGGCCGATGCCCGACGACGTCTACCCGGTGCCGGCACCCGCCGTGCACTGACGACCAACCGCCGCCCCGACCGACATACCGCCCCTCAGTGGCGGGGCACCTGTCCCGTCCGCCGCACGGCCCGTTCGAGCAGTTCGACGTCGATCCCGACGTGCTGCCGGGCGATCACGCCCGCCTCGGGCGCCCGCCCCGAACACACCGCGTCCACCAGCAGTTCGTGCTCGTGGAGCGCGCGGGTCTCCATCTCCGCCATGCCCTCGGCCGTGCCCCACAGGTGCGCCGGAGCGGCGATGGAGATCTGCGCCTCCAACCCGGCGAGGGCCGTCCGCAGGGCGTCGTTCCGCGCGGCGTCGATGATCGTCCGGTGCAGCACGGCATCGGCCCGCTGCTTCTCGAGCCCCGAGGTGGCGTCGCGGAACACCTCGAGCCGTGCTCGGATCAGGGCGGCGTCGTCCGGGGTGACCCGTTCCGCGGCGGCCGTCGCGAGCGCCCCGTGCAGCAGCGCGATGGCGTCGGCGGTGTCCTGGATCGCCTCCCACCGGGCGAGCAGCACCCGCCCGACCGCGTCCGATGAGCTGTCCGGCCACTCGGTGCGGACGAACGTGCCACCGCCCCGGCCTCGACGGGTCTCGAGCAGCCCCCGTTCGACGAGCCGGGCGATCGCACCGCGCACGGTGACCCGGGCGACGCCGAGCAGGCCGGCGAGTTCGCGTTCCGGCGGCAGGTTCGCGCCCGGCAGGTACTCGCCCACGGCGACGGCGGTCACGAGGCGGTCCTCGACCTCGTCGACGCGCGTCTCGGTCGCACGATCGGACACACGGACCCCCTTCGCGGTGTTACGACCACGTTAAGGCAGCAGAAAAGGTATTGCGTGGGACCTTTTTCCGCTCCATGCTGACCCCCATGTCCAGCATCACCGAATCCACGATGCCGTTCCGCGACGGCGAGACCTGGTACCGGGTCACCACGCCCGACACCCCGGTCGCCGGCGCGCTGCCCCTCGTCGTCCTGCACGGCGGGCCCGGCATGGCCCACGACTACCTCCGGAACCTCGCGGCCCTGGCCGACGAGACCGGCCGGACCGTCGTCCACCACGACCAGTTCGGCTGCGGCCGGAGCAGCCACCGCCCGGACGCCCCGGTCGACACCTGGCAGCCGCAGCTCTTCGTCGACGAGTACGCCGCCCTGGTCGAGCACCTCGGGCTCGGCGACCACCACGTCCTCGGGCAGTCGTGGGGCGGCATGCTCGGCGCCGAGATCGCGGTGCGGCAGCCCGCGGGCCTCCGGTCGCTGGCGATCTGCAACTCCCCCGCGTCGATGCAGCTCTGGGTCGACGGCGCCGCCGAGCTCCGCGCGCAGCTGCCCGCCGACGTGCAGGACGCCCTGACCCGGCACGAGACGGCCGGCACCGTCGACGACCCCGAGTACCTGGCGGCGACGCAGGTCTTCTACGAGCGGCACGTCTGCCGCGTGGTCCCGAGCCATCCGGACTTCGTCGACTCCGAGGAGCAGATGGAGCGCGAGCCGACGGTCTACCACACGATGAACGGCCCGAACGAGTTCCACGTCATCGGCACGATGCGTGACTGGACCATCGTCGACCGGCTCGAGAGCGTCGCCGTGCCGACACTCGTCGTCGCCGGCGAGCACGACGAGGCCACCCCCGCCACGTGGGCGCCGTTCGTCGAGCGGATCGCCGACGTCCGGCAGCACGTCTTCCCCGGCGCGAGCCACTGCTCGCACCTGGAGCAGCCGACGGAGTTCCGCCGGGTCGTCGCGGCCTTCCTGGCCGCGCACGACGACGCCTGACCCGGCCACCTTCGGTCTGGAGGCGCGGGACGGGCCCGCCCCTCGCCTCCAGGCAAGCAGTCCCCACCCCCACCGCCGCACCCGTCCCTCCACCCGAAACGGAACCCGACATGTCGCAGCAGCACAGCGAGCTCTCCGCACAGCAGCAGCTCGAGGCCTACGGCTACAAGCAGGAGCTCAAGCGCTCCGTCTCCACCACCGACCTGCTCATCTACGGTCTGGTCTTCATGGTCCCGATCGCCCCGTGGGCGATCTTCGGGACCGTCTACAACGCCTCCAGCGGCATGGTGCCGCTGGTGTACCTGGTCGGCCTCGTCGCGATGATCTTCACCGCCCTGGCCTACGCGCAGATGGCGAAGTCGATCCCCCTCGCCGGCAGCGTGTTCTCGTACGTCGGCCGCGGCATCCACCCCACCGCCGGGTTCTTCGCCGGCTGGGCGATCCTGCTCGACTACCTGCTCGTCCCGACGCTGCTCTACGTGTTCGCCGCCGAGAGCATGGTCGGCATCTTCCCGGGCACGCCCCGCTGGCTGTGGGCGCTCGTGTTCGTCGCGATCAACACCGTCATCAACCTGGCCGGGGTGTCCTCGCTCAAGCTCGCGAACCGCATCTTCCTGCTCATCGAGCTCGTCTTCGTCGCGATCTTCGTCGTCATCGCGATCGTCGCGCTGACCGGCGGCACGATCCCCGACGCGTCCTTCGGCACCGAGCAGATCTGGGATCCCGCCAAGGTGTCGGCCCCGCTCATCGCCTCGGCCCTGTCGATCGCGGTGCTGAGCTTCCTGGGCTTCGACGGCATCTCGACTCTGTCCGAGGAGTCCACCGGCCGTCGTGGCGGAGCCGGCACGGCGATGATCCTGGCGCTCGTCATCGTGGCGTTCCTGTTCATCCTGCAGACCTGGCTCGCCAGCGCCCTCGCCGGGGGTCGTGACGCGTTCCCGAAGGGTGAGGCCGGCAACGCCTTCTTCACCATCGTCGAGCAGGCGTCGTCGAGCGGCTGGGCCACCGCGTTCTTCGCCGTCAACGTGCTCGCCGTCGGCATCGCGAACGCCATGGCCGCACAGGCCGCGACGAGCCGCCTGCTCTTCTCGATGAGCCGCGACCGTCAGCTGCCCGCGTTCCTGCACAAGCTCAACGGGCGCCAGGTGCCGCAGAACGCGATCATCGTCGTCTCGGTGCTCTCCGCGATCCTGGTGCTGTTCTTCGTCGGGCAGATCGACACGATCTCGTCACTCGTGAACTTCGGCGCGCTGTTCGGCTTCATGCTCCTGCACGTGTCGGTCTTCGTGCACCACGTCGTCAGGGGGAAGTCGCGCAACTGGCTGCTGCACCTGGTCGTGCCGCTGATCGGGTTCCTGATCATCGGGTACGTCCTGCTGAACGCCGCGGTCGAGGCGAAGGTCGGCGGGATCATCTGGCTGATCGTCGGCGCGGCCGTGTTCCTGTACTACCGACGCACCGGCCGTTCCACCGAGGTCGGATCCGAAGCAGAACCGACGACGGAGGACGCGCGATGACCCCGGACCACTTCCTGCCGAACACCCTCGGCCGCCCCGGGTTCTCCGCAGACCGGGAGCCCGTGCTGCGGGTCCGCCCCGGCACCGGCGAGACCATCGGCTTCGAGACCACCGACGCCGTCTACGCCGAACTCGACCAGCACCACGACATGGCGCAGCTGCAGGCACCGATCAACCCGGTGACCGGCCCGGTGTTCGTCGAGGGTGCGGAACCCGGCGACACCCTCGTGGTGACGATCCACGCCATCGAGCTGACCACGCACGGGTGGTCGGTGTCCCTGCCCGGCTCCGGGGCCCTGCAGCACGTGATGGGCGACCGGGTCTTCGCCCGCCGCTGCCCGATCTCGGACGGCACGGTGCAGGTGTCCGACCGGCACCGGTTCCCCGTCCGGCCGATGATCGGGTGCATCGGGACGGCCCCGGCCGAGGGTGAGAACTCGACGATCATGCCGGCCTACCCCGAGGGCGGCAACATGGACGTCACCGAGGCCCGCCCCGGCTCGACCGTGTCCCTGCCCGTCCGGACCCCCGGTGCGCTGCTGTCGATCGGCGACATCCACGCGCTCATGGCCGAGGGCGAGTCGTCGTTCGTCGCCATCGAGGCCCAGGGCACCGCGATCGTCTCCGTCGACCTGGTCAAGGGCGGTCCGGTGCTCCGCGCGCCCCGCATCGAGACCGCCGACGACTGGCTGTTCGTCGGCCTCGGCGACCCCGTGCAGGAGAGCGTCCGCCGCGGGTACGAGGACGCCTTCGCGTTCCTCGTCGACGAGCACGGCTGGACCGCCGAGGACGCCTACGCGGTGCTCAGCGCGGTCGGTGACTCGAAGCTCGGTGGGCCGACCGGCTCCACCACCCCGGACCCGTTGCACCCCTTCGCCGCCGTCGGTGCGGTCACCCTGCACCGGGTGCCGAAGGCGGTGCTGTGAGGGTTCGCTGATGCGGGGTCCCGGTACGACTGTCGCGCCGGGAACCTGCACAGGCGTGTGCACGATGATGGGCGCATGCACGACACCATCCGCTACGTCGCGATCGGCGACAGCTTCTCGGAGGGCATCGGCGACGCCGGACCCGCTCCGTTCCCCGGCTGGACCGGACGACTCGCGAGCGCGATGGCGGGAGCCTCGGACGCCCACGTCTCGTACGCGAACCTCGCGGTGCGCGGCCGACTGCTCGCCGGGGTCCTCGACGACCAGCTCGAGGCCGCCCTCGCGCTCGACCCGGCGCCGACCCTGATCACCTTCTGCGCCGGCGGCAACGACCTGCTGCGCCCGCGCTTCGAGGTGGAGGCGCTGATCGGGCAGGTCGAGGCCGCCGCCGACCGCGTCGAGGCCACCGGCGCGCGTCTGGCACTCCTCAGCCCGGCCGACCCGAGCGCCCGCCTGCCCCTCGGCTCCCTGATCAACCGCCGCGGTGATGCCTGGGCCGAAGCGCTCGGCACGCTCGCCCGACGCCGTGGCCTGCCGTTCGTCGACGTCTCGCGCGACCCGCACCTGCGCCGTGCGGAGTTCTGGTCGGACGACCGGCTGCACATGAACGCCACCGGGCACCAGCGCGTCGCGGACCTGGCGCTGCACGCGGTCCTGGACGGCCCCGCGCCGGTCGAGCCCGCGGACCCCGGTACCGCCCGGACCCGTCTGGGCGAGGAACTCCGCTACTACCGCGAGTACGTCCTGCCGTGGGTGCAGCGCCGGATCACCCGCACGTCGTCGGGCGACGGACGCTCGGCGACCTACCCGACGTGGACGCCGGTGCGCGGTCAGGACGCGTAGCCAGCGTCAGCCCGCGACGTACACGCGGGTGGTGACCCCGCTCAGCGCGTGCGCGAACTCGTCGCCCGTCGCCACGAAGCCGCCCGCCTCGTACAGCCGCACCGCCCGGTCGTTGTCGCCGAGCACGTGCAGCACGACGCGGGGGTGTCCGGCAGCCCGGGCGTCGTGCACCGCCTCGGACAGCAGCGACCGTCCGACCCCGCGGGCCTGCACCCCGGGACGCACCGCGAGCAACGACAGGTAGGCGGCGTCCGCCGGGTCCGTCGACCGCCCGGTGCCCGGTACCGTCACGAGCACGAAGCCGTCGACCGCACCGTCCGGGCCGGGAGCCACCAACCAGGCGACGTGCTCCGCCGCGAACTTCTGCCGCGCGCGCTCCCGCACCGCCGGGTCCTCGGCGGCACCGTCACGGGCAGCCACGGCCGCGGCCCACAGGTCGATGCAGGTGTCGGTCTCGTCCGGGGTCGCAGGACGCACGACCACGGACGACTCGATCACCCGATCAGCCTACGACCGCCCGGCTCCCGATCCTGAACGACGCTCCACGGTGCTCGTCGGGCAGCCGGTCACCGCGGCCGTGCAGCTTCTGGCGGAGCGACCCCGACTCGTACTCCTCCGGGTAGGCCCCGCGGGCACGGAGCTCCGGGATCACGAACTCGATGACGTCCTCCCACGTGCCCGGGGTCACCGCGTAGGCCAGGTTGAAGCCGTCGACGTCGGTCAGCTCCTGGATCTCCTGCAGCCGGTCGGCGATGGTCGCTCCCCCACCGACCGCCACCGGGCCGAGCCCGCCGATCGCCGTCTGCCGCGCCAGGTCACCGATCGTCCACTTCGACCCGTCCTCCCCGGTCGCTGCCGCGATGTTCGCCGCCGCCGACTGGATCGCGTTCGACTCGACGTCACCGAGGGGCTGGTCCGGGTCCCACTGCGACAGGTCGACGCCCATCCAGCCGGAGTTGAGCACCAGCGCACCGAGCTCCGACGCGTAGGACAGGTAGTCCTCGTACTTCGCCTGGGCCAGTTCGTCGGTGGCGTCCGTGATCACGGTGAGCAGCGTGTAGACGCGGGCGGCGTACCGGTCGCGACCAGCTGCCTCCAGGGCGTCCCGGACCTTCGCGACGGTCGACGCGAGCTGCTCGACGGTCGGTGCGCCCACGAAGACGGCTTCCGCGTTCTCCGCGGCGAAGCGGATGCCGCGCGGCGACGCGCCCGCCTGGTAGATGACGGGCGTGCGCTGCACGGACGGTTCGGACAGGTGGATGCCGGGGACGTCGAAGTGCGTGCCGTGGTGCTCGATCGGGTGCACCTTCGCCGGGTCCGTGAAGACCCCGGCTTCGCGGTCGGCGACGACGGCGTCGTCCTCCCACGAGCCCTCCCACAGCTTGTAGAGCACCTCGAGGTACTCGTCCGCCACGTCGTACCGGTCGTCGTGCGACAGCTGGTCGGTCTGGCCCATGTTCCGCGCGGCGCTCGGCAGGTACCCGGTGACGACGTTCCAGCCGACCCGCCCCTTGGTCAGGTGGTCGAGCGTCGACATGCGTCGGGCGAACGGGTACGGGTGCTCGTACGCGGTGCCGGCCGTGATGCCGAAGCCCAGGTGCTCGGTCACCGACGCCATCGCCGAGACGAGCAGGATCGGGTCGTTCACGGGCACCTGCGACCCGGTGCGGAGCGCGGCCTCGTTCGAGCCGCCGTACACGTCGTAGGTGCCCAGGACGTCGGCGATGAAGATGCCGTCGAACGCCCCGCCCTCGAGCGTCTTCGCCAGGTCCGTCCAGTAGGTCAGGTCGCGGTAGTCCCGCGACCGGTCGCGGGGGTGCCGCCACAGTCCGGAGGACTGGTGCGCGACGCAGTTCATGTCGAACGCGTTGAAGCGGATCTGCCGGTGCTCGCTGCTGGTGGTCACGGGTCGAGACGCTACGTCGGACACCTGCGACCGTCACGGATCGTGACGAAGCGTGACGGTCGGCTCCGGCACCGGCCTGGAGGCCCGCCCCGCGTCCGCCACGTCGCCCGCGCCGGGCGCGTGGCCGGTTCCAGGGCTCAGGCGCGGTCGTGGAGCGTGACGTGGTACCCGTCGGGGTCGGCGAACGTGAACGTCCGACCGAAGGGTCCGTCGATCGGCGCCGAGACGATGCGGTGTCCGTCGGCGACCAGCGCGTCGTGGATCGCCTGCACGTCCGTCGCGTGCAGCCAGATCGCGGCGCCGATGCCGGGCTGCGCCACCGCGTCGAGGTTCGTGCCGGGCACCAGGTCGCGCAGGGCGAAGGCGATCGGCGTGGTCTCGAACACGACGGCGTGCGGCGGACCGGCCTGCGAGCGCACGAGGCCGAGGTACCGCTCGTAGAACGCCCGCGAGGCATCGAGGTCGCGGGTCTGCAGGGAGATGAAGTCGGGGCCGGTGACGGGCATGTGGTGCTCCTCGGGTTCGTGTCAGTCTTCTGACACAGGACAAGCTATGTCAGACTACTGACATGCGTCAAGACGACACCGGTATCCACCTCGAGACGTCGATCGGCTACCTGCTCAAGGAGACCGCGAGCGCCCTCCGGGCGTCGATGGAAGCCGTGCTGCGCCCGCTCGGCATGACGGTGACGCACTACTCCTGCCTCGAGCTGCTCGCGCAGCGCCCCGGCCTGTCGAACTCCGAACTCGCGCGCGGCACGTTCGTGACCCGGCAGTCGATGAACGTGTTGCTGCAGACCCTGGAGCGCGACGGCTTCGTCACCCGTGCCACCGAGCCGTCGGTCGGCAAGGCGCTCCCCACGCAGCTGACCGACAGCGGGCGACGGAGCCTGGCGCAGGCGAGTGCGGCGATCCGGGGGGTCGAGCAGCGGATGCTCGCCGATCTGAGCGCGGACCAGCAGACCGAGGCACGTCAGATCCTGCGGAGCATGGTGACGTCGCTCCGCAGTCAGGGCACGTAGCGCACCGAAGCGGCGTCCTTCGGTGCGTACCGATCCTCGAAGTCACGCTCGTTGGGGACCCACACATCTCGCCAGAGCGCATCGTGCCTGCGCCCGAGCGCACGATCACGAGCCGTGCCCCGACACACCGCCGTGTCGAGGTCGACGTCACACCAGATGCTGACGTCGAGGTGCGGGAGCGCCTCGGGGTGGAAGAGTCCGATCAGGTCGATGATCAGGACGTCCGTCCGCGGCAGCGGCTCGGCCGGGCCGAGGGCTCGCACCGACCAGTCGAACCGCTGGAACGTGCTCGCACGACCGGCTCGGTGCGGTTCGAGCACCGACGACACCAGACGGGGACGATCGACGCCGTCCCAGTCGGAGGACCGCTGGTGGGACCGAACGGGGTCGAGGAAGTCGTCGCCGCGGATGCGGACCGCGCCGGGGAGCCCCTCGGCGAGGGTGCGCGTCAGCGTCGACTTGCCGGATCCGCAGTAGCCGGAGACACCGACGACGATCGGTGCACGGGCCGAGGCGCGGCGGGACGCGACAAGGTCGATGACGCCGTCGCGGTCCATCGGGCAAGCGTACGAGGTCGATGACGGTGCACCGGGGTTCGTAGGCTGAGCGGATGGACGTCGCACTGCGGGACAGCACAACCGAGGACCTCGAGTGGCTCGTCGAGCTCCGGGCCGTGGTGCTGCGCGACGACCTGATGCGCCTCGGGGTGTTCGACGAGACGCGCGTCCGACAGCGCCTCCGCGACGCGTTCCAGCCGCAGCTGACCCGCATCGTCGTGGTCGACGGCCGCGACGTCGGGTCGGTCACCGTGCGGGTCGAGGACGACGTCCGCTGGGTCGAGCACTTCTACCTCGCGCCCGACGTCCAGGGGCGTGGAGTCGGGTCGACCGTGCTGCGCGCCGTCCTCGACGAGCCCCACGACGGCCCGACGCGGCTCAACGTGCTGGTGGGCAGCCCGGCTCGCCGACTCTACGAACGACACGGCTTCGCGCTCGACACCGACGACGGCGTCGACGTGTTCATGACACTGCGGACCGCCGATCGAGCACCCCACGGAGCGCACTGAGCTGCTCGTCGACGAGGTCGGCCATCCGGCGCTCGGCCGGTCCGGTGAGCCAGGCCTCGAGCGCCAGGTGGAACAGCATCACGGTCGTCTCGGCGATCACCGCTGCCTCGGACGGATCGAGCCCGCGGTGGACGAAGGCATCGCGCACCGCGTCCGTCAGGTCGGCACGCTTCCGGGCATCGCGCTCCCGGAGCGAGGACTCGGACAGCACCAGCCGCCGCACCGAGCCGACCTCGCCGTGCCGCCCCTCGAACCGCTCGTCGGCGACGGTGCGGAGGCCGTGCACGACGATGTCGAGCGGATCGATCCCGGCCGGTGCGCCCTCGATGGCAGCCCGGGCGAGGTCGGGGATCTCGTCACCGGCGAAGATCACCTCGCGCTTGTCGGCAAAGTACCGGAAGAAGGTGCGGGTCGTCAGGCCGGCCCGTGCGGTGATCTGCGGCACGGTCGTCGCCTGGTAGCCCTGCTCGGCGAAGAGCTCGAACGCCGCACGCTCGAGTCGCCCTCGGGCATCCGGAGACCAACGCATGTGTCCACAGTAGTAGTGATGACACGTCGTGTCACGGTTGACTGAGCGATGGCACGTCGTGTCATGACTCACTTCGAGCAAGAGATCGGGACACCATGTCGCCATCCGGCAACGCAGCACTCTGGACCACGTCGACCGGGCGGTTCGCCGTCGGGCCCGCACCGGTCCCCCAGCCCGGCCCCGGCGAACTCGTCGTCCGCGCCGAGTCGGTCGCCGTCAACCCGGTCGACGCCGTCGGCGGGCTCTTCCGGCACCTGGTGTTCCCGAAACTGCGGTTCCCCGCGGTCGTCGGATCGGACGTCGCCGGCACGGTCGTCGCGATCGGCCCGGACGTCGAGCGCTTCCGCGTGGGCGACCGGGTCGTCGGGCACGCCGCGGGGCAGGAACAGCACCGGAACAGTGCTGCCGAGGGCGCCTTCCAGCACCTGGTCCTGCTGCTCGACCGTGTGACGACCCCGGTTCCGGATGCCCTGCCCGCCGAGCAGGCGGCGGTCCTGCCGCTCGCCGTCTCGACCGCAGCGGCAGGTCTCTTCGAGCCGGACCAGCTCGCGCTGTCGCTCCCGACGGCCGACACGGTCGATCGCGACGGGGTCGTCCTGGTGTGGGGTGCGTCCACGAGCGTCGGCGCCAACGCCGTCCAGCTCGCCCGGGCCGCCGGCTACGCCGTGATCGGCACCGCATCGCCGAAGAACCACGGGTTCGTGCAGGACCTCGGGGCCGAAGCTGTGTTCGACTACCGCGACGACGGTGCCGCACGCCGAATCCTCGAGGCACTCGCCGACCGGGAGCTCGCCGGCACCCTCGCCTTCGGCCAGAGCTCGCTGACCCGCACGCTCCCGATCGTCCGAGCCGCCACCGGCTCCGGTCGACTCGCGTCGGCGTACCCGACACCGGTGACGACGATCCGTGCGCGGCTCGAGCGCCGACACGGGGTCCACGTCACCGCGATCTGGGGCGGCCGCCCGACGGAGTCCGAGGTCGGCCCCGCGATCTACCGCGACTTCCTGCCCGAGGCGCTGCGCACCGGTCGGTACCGGGCGACGCCGACCGCATCCGTCGTCGGATCGGGACTCGCCGCGATCCCGGACGCCCTCACCGAGCTCCGCGCAGGCGTCTCCGCCCGGAAGCTCGTCGTCACGCTCCCCTGAGCCGGTAGCGTCAGCGACGTGACCGATGCCCACGAGCAAGACGACACGTTCGAGATCATGATGTCGGGCGGTGGCACGCCACGGGGACACCTGCAGGACCCGGGCGCCGTCACGCTGCACCTGGACCCACGGCTCCTCGGCGACACCGCCAGGGGCAAGGAGATGTTCGCCCGGGCCATCGAGCAGCAGCACACCGCACTCTCCGACTACGCCACCGCCATCGCGGCCGCCGACTGTGACGTGACCGCTCCGGCGGTGCAGGACGCCGCGACCGCACTGCACCAGGCGCTCCAGTTCCTGCCGATCGCCCACACCGTGTACACGGGCGTCGGCTTCCCCACCGCCCGCGTCGGGGACGACCCCCGCCCGACCTCGCTGCGACCGGAACGCGGCGAGCGCGGCCTCGGCGTCCACCCGGACATGCTCACGGCGATCCACGGGGACACCTCGCAGCGCTGGGAGCTCGCCTGCGAAGAGGACCTCCCCCTCGCCGTCGAGATCACCCTGGCGACCGATCCGGACGAGAACGTGCGGTCCGCCTTCCTCATGATGACGAGGTCACGAGCCGTCGTCCTGCTCATGGAACAGCGAGAGACCGACCCGGAGATGCTCGAACAGCTCGCCCAGCAGAGCTACGCGAGCCCCGAACGGAAGTTCCCCGTGCCGCTCGCCGACCTCGTTCCCCGAGAGCTGGACGGCCTCTACGAGCTCCTCGGTCTCGACGACGACACCGTCGCGCTCGCGAAGTCCCGCTGGGCACGGGCGCAGGAACGCGGCGAGCGCATCACCGTCGGCGACGCGCTCCGCGAGATCGGCGCCATCGCCTGATCGTTACCCCGCAGTGAGCGACTTCGCGTACCAGCGGTCGGAGTACGGATCGTCGTTGAACGGCGCCACCCGGACGAAGCCGAGCCGCTCGTAGAGCGCACAGGCCTCGGCGAGCTCAGCGCGGGTGTCCAGCCGCAACGACGTGGTCCCGCGTCCCCGGCGGACGCCCTGCGCCGGGTCGCTCCGTCTCGATGATCATCGCGCCCCTTGAACAGGCATACCATTCAGGCCTTCCGGGGCCTGGTCGGCGACCAGCTGCGGACGGGAGGCGCGGGGCGGGCCCGCAACGGGCCTCCCGGTCGGTCGGTGGTCGCGATCGCGAGCCGCAGCCGGCTCAGCGGGCCGCGGTCGCCTCGCGCGCGGCTGCTTCCGCCGCGACCCAGGCGAGCATGCCGCACTTGACGCGCATGACGAACTTCGAGACGCCGTGGAAGGCGACGAGGTCCTCGAGGACGTCCTCGTCGGGCTCACCGACACCGCGCGAGCGCATCATGGTGCGGAACTCCTCGGTCAGTGCGAGGAACTCGGGCACGGTGCGGCCGACGGCCATGTCGGTGAGGACCGATGCCGAGGCCATCGAGATCGAGCAGCCGTCGCCCTGCCAGGCGAGCCCGGCGATGCGGTCGGTGCCGGGTTCGAGCCGCAGGCTGACCGTGATCTCGTCGCCGCACGTGGGGTTCCGCTCGAAGTGCGAGGCATCCGCGTCGGGCATCGCACCGTCGCCGTGCCGCGCCTTCGCGTGGTCGAGGATGACCTGCTGGTACAGGCTGTCGAGGGCGTTCACGCAGTCGCTCCGAAGTAGTCGCGGATCTCGGCGACGGCTGCGAGGAACCGGTCGACGTCGTGCTCGGTCGTGTACACGTACGTGCTGGCACGGCTCGTCGCGACGAGGCCGAGCCGGCGGTGCAGGGGCTGGGCGCAGTGGTGGCCGGAACGCACGGCGATGCCCTGCGCATCGAGGTACTGCGAGACGTCGTGGGCGTGCACGCCGTCGACGTCGAAGGACACCAGGCCGGAGCGCGGGACACCGGCGGGCGGGCCGACCAGGCGGATGCCGGGCACGGCGGCGAGACCGTCGAGCATCCGGCGGGCGAGGTGCTCCTCGTGGGCGCGGACGCGTTCCATGCCGATGCCCTGCAGGTAACGGACGGCCTCGGCGAGGGCGACCGCCTGGGAGACGGGCTGCGTGCCGGCCTCGAACCGCTCGGGCGCCGGCATGAACTCGGAGCCCTCCATCGTCACGGTGGTGATCATCGAGCCACCGGTGCGGAACGGCGGCAGGGCGTCGAGCAACTCCGCACGGCCCCAGAGCACGCCGATGCCGTTCGGGCCGAGCATCTTGTGCCCGGAGAACGCGGCGAAGTCGACCCCGAGCTGCTGCACGTCGAGGGGACGGTGCGGTGCGGACTGGCAGGCGTCGAGCACCACGAGGGCGCCGCGGGCGTGGGCGAGGCCGACGACCTGCTCGACGGGGGCGATCATCCCGGTGACGTTCGAGACGTGCGAGAACGCGACGACCTTCGTGCGGTCGGTGATCAGCGCCGCGGCGTCGTCGGCGGTCCAGGTGCCGTCGTCGGCGACCGGGATCCAGCGCAGGGTGGCACCGGTCAGCGCGGCGAGCTCCTGCCACGGCACGAGGTTGGCGTGGTGTTCGGCCTCGGTGACGAGGATCTCGTCACCGGCGCCCAGGCGGAAGCGCTCGGCGTCGACACCGCCGCGGCCGCGGCTGGCGTTGGCCATGCCGTAGGCGACGAGGTTGAGGGCGTCGGTGGCGTTCGCGGTCCAGACGACCTCGGTCGGGGCGGCGGCACCGATGAAGCCGGCGACGGTGGCGCGGGCGTCCTCGTAGGCGTCGGTGCTGAGCGCCGCGAGCGTGTGGGCCCCGCGGTGGACGGCGGCGTTGTCGTGTTCGAGGAACCGGCGCTCGGCGTCGAGGACCTGGCGCGGGCGTTCAGCCGTCGCCCCGGAGTCCAAGTACGCCAACGGCTGCCCGTTCACGTCCTGCGCGAGGATCGGGAAGTCCCGCTTGATCGCCTCGACCTCGGTCTCGGTGAGCGGCTGGTTCGGCGCCACGACTGTCACGTCTCGTCCTCCTGGTGCTGCTGTCCGGAGCAACCCGTCCATGGTGTCCGTTGTTCCCGACCGCGTCCAGTCGGCACGGCGACGGCCCAGGACCACGCCGGGTCCCGGGCCGTTGCACGTCGTTCGCTACTCGTTGCCGATCTTCTTGTCCGCTGCGTCGCGGGCACCGTCGATCTTGTCGTCGTACTTGCCGCCCGTGGCCTTCTTGACCGCGTCGGCCACACCGCCGAGCACCTTGTCGCTGACGCCCTCGGCCTTCTCGCTCTGCAGGGCGTCCTGGACCTTGCCGTCCTTCAGGAACTCCTGGGCCTTCTTCGTGATGTCGTCGAAACCCGCCATCGGCTGCTCCTCGTCTCGGTGCGGAGCCCGTCGCTCCGTCCTGGCGCCGACAGTAGGCCGCCGGGTAGCCGTCCGTACCGGAACGTTCGGGGTCTTCACACCATCTGGGCGCTGCGACGGCGGGCGAGCACGTACCCGACGGCGACGGCACCGGACACCGCGAGCAACGAGGGCACGAGGATGTCGGTGCCCTGCTGGGTGAACTCGACGACGAGCACCAGGGCGGTGAACGGCGCCCGCATGGTGGTCGCGAGGAAGGCCGCCGCCCCGACGAACGCGAAGGCCGCCAGGCTCGGGCCGTCGGCCGGCCACAGCAGCAGCCACGCACCGCCCAGCCCGCCACCGATCGCCGAACCGATCGCGATCGAGGGGGTCAGCGTGCCACCGACCGCACCCGCTCCGATGGTGGCCGAGGTGGTCACGGTCCGCAGGACACCGAGCAACAGCAGCAGGACGATCGGCGAGAGGCCGGCGAACGAGGCGTCGTCGAGCGTGGTGTTCATCGCGACGAGGCCGAGCGCCCGACCGTTGCCGAGGATCTCCGGGAACGGGATCGCGATGAGCCCCACCATCGCGAAGACCACCGGCAGCACGACGAGCAGGTGCCAGCCCTTCGGCGCGATGCCCTGCAGCCGGTTGGTCAGCTTGACGAACCCGACCCCGGCGAGTCCCAGCACGGGTCCCACGACGATCGCCCAGACGAGCAGCGACGGCGACAGGTGCATCGCGGGCACGTGGTAGAGCACCTCGTCCGGGATCACGAGCCGGGCGGTGATGGCGGCGACGGCACTCGTGGCGAAGGCGGGCAGGGCGGTCGCGAAGCTGATCTCGCCGAGCAGGACCTCGACCGCGAAGAGCGCACCGCCGAGGGGTACGTCGTACACGGCGGCGAGGCCGGCCGCAGCACCGCAGGCGACGAGGATCTTCGTCTCGCGCGCGGTCAGCCCCGCACGACGGGTGACGAGTTGGGCCAGCCATGCCCCGACCTCACGCGGCGCGACCTCTTTGCCGATGGACGCGCCGAGTCCCACGGCCAGGATCTGGATGCCGGCGTTCGCGAGCGTCGCCAGGGCCGGCATCCGCTTGCCGTCGACGGCCGCGGTGACCGAGACGATCGAGCGCCCCCACCGACGGAGTGCCCACCAGGCGAACCCGGTCAGGACCCCGGCCGCGGTGAGCGCGAGGAACCGGTTCAGGCCCGACGATGCGTCGGCGGCCTCGAGGTGCCCGCCGAACCCGTACCCGAAGGCGACGAACTGGATGAGCTGGAGCGCGAGCCAGACCGCGATGCCGGCGATGCCGCCGGAGACGCCCACCAGGGCGGTGACGACGGCGAGCTTGAGGGCCCAGACCGGGGTCGCGTGTCCGGAGTGCGGCATGACCGGAAGCCTAACGGGCTGGACGCACCCGATGACGGACCGCGACGGGCCCGCCGGACGCGGGGCGGGCCTCCAGGCCGGGAGCCCCGACCACCCGCCGTCAGACGGCCGTCACCCGGAACGGCACCACGCAGTCGGCCGGCATGAGCGGTGGCTGCAGGCCGACGGTGCCGAGCACCCGGCCGCTGAACACCCGCGGGCCGGACCACCAGTCCGGTCGCACCAGGTCGTGGCCGTCGCCGATGACCACCGGGTCGACGCGGTACGACGTGTCGGGGTCGAGGTCGCGGAAGGTGACCCGACCGGTGCCGGAGACCTCGGAGCGGCCGATGCTGGCGAGGAAGAAGACGGCCTGCTGCCGGTCCGGCGCGACCGTGCCGTACACGAGCCGTGCGGCGTCGACCTCGTCCGAGCGCACCAGGTCGCCGCCGTGCAGGAGCGGGCGGAGCTCGCGGTACAGCGCGATCCACTCGGTGAGTGCGGCGGACTCGTCGGCGGTCGCGCCGGCCAGGTCCCACTCGATGCCGAGGTGGCCGACCAACGCCGTGCCGGCACGGAAGGCGAGGTCGTGGACGCGACCGGTCGTGTGGTTCCGGCCGCTCGCGATGTGCGAGCCGAGCAACTCCGGCGGCAGGAGCTGCTGCGTCCACCGGTGCATCTGCTGGCGCTCCAGCGGGTCGATGTCGTCCGACACCCACACCCGCGCGGTGTGCTCGATGACGCCGAGGTCGACCCGACCGCCACCCGACGAGCACGACTCGATCTCCAGCGACGGGAAGCGCTCGCCGAGCGTCGCCATCAACCGGTACGCGGCGAGGGTCTGCTCGTGGACCGCTGCGCCACCGCCCGGGAACCCCGCCTCGACGAGGTCGCGGTTGTGGTCCCACTTCACGGCGTCGACCGCGTACTCGCCGATGATCGCGGTCATCCGCTCGAGGACGTGGTCGAAGGCCTCGGGGATCGCCAGGTTGAGCACCTGCTGGTCGCGGGAACGCGCGGGCAGCCGACCGTCGGCCTGCAGGATCCACTCCGGGTGGGCACGCGCCAGGTCGCTGTCCTCGTTCACCATCTCGGGTTCGAACCACAGGCCGAACTCCATGCCGAGCGCACGGACCCGGTCGACCAGGGGGCCGAGTCCGTCCGGCCAGACGTCCTCGTCGACGTACCAGTCACCGAGGCCGGCGTGGTCGTCGCGGCGGCCACGGAACCAGCCGTCGTCGAGCACGTAGCGTTCGACGCCGAGGGCCGCGGCACGCTCGGCGAGGTCGACGAGGCGGGCCAGGTCGTGGTCGAAGTACACGGCCTCCCACACGTTGATCGTCATCGGGCGGGGCGTCGTCGGGTGCTGCGGGCGGCTGCGGAGCCAGCGGTGGAACCGTCGGGCCTGGTCGTCGAGGCCGTCCCCGTGGGCGAAGTACACCCACGGCCCCTCGTACGTGTCGCCGGTGGCGAGCCGGACCTCGCCGGGCAGCAGGAGTTCGCCGCCGCCGATGACCTGGCGGCCGGTGGCGAGCCGTTCGGCGTGGTGCCGGTGGTTGCCGCTCCAGGCGGTGTGGACGCCCCAGACCTGACCGTGGGCGAAGCCGAACCCCGGCTCCCCCACCGTCAGCACGGTCGCGGCATCGGTGCCGGTCCGGCCCTTCCGTCCCTCGCGCTGGTGGGTCCCCACGACGAGTTCGCGGCGCTGCGGGGTCCGCTCCTTGCCCCAGCGGCCGGCGAAGTCCAGGATCTCGCGGGCCCCGGACGGGATCGGCATCGCGAGCGTCAGGTCGTCGACGGTGTAGACGCCGTCGGCGGTGTTCGTCACGCTCGCGCGGGCCCGCACCAGCCCGGAGCCGAGCATCTCGATGGTCACCCGGACGGTGAGTCCGGCGGTGGTGTCCTCGGCGTCGGCGGTGACCGTGGTGTCGGTGACCGCGAGCGACGTCACCGTGAACGCGGGCGACCAGTCCGCGCCGTCACGGTGCCCGGCGAGCCCCGGACGACCGCTCCAGCCCCGGTGTGGCTCGGGCAGCACGGACAGGCGGACCGGGTCGTCCATCTCGTTCGGGGACACCGGGGCGACGTCGGCGTCGGCGAGGGCCGTCAGCGCGTCGGTGTCGAGCGGTCCGAGCGCCGCTCCCCAGTGCACGACGGCGGGGAGCGCGTCGTCGCGGCAGTCCAGGACGAGCGAGACGCCACCGGCGGTCAGGTGGACGAGTTCGTGCGGCATGCGGGCTCCAGTCGGCGTCGTTGCACATCAGAGCTTTCCGGTCCGGGGCCGTCCGCTGCAAATCCTGCGGCGGCGCGGCTCCGGTTGCGGCGCAGCCCAGGCTGCGGCGCGGCTCCGGTTGCGGCTCAGAACCAGCGCTTGACCTTGAACACCACGTACAGGATCGCGGCGAACAGGACCATCGCGACGATCGACAGCGGGTACCCCCACGTCCACCCGAGTTCGGGCATGTGCGTGAAGTTCATCCCGTAGATCGCGGCGATGAGCGTCGGCGCGAACAGGATCGCCGCCCAGCCGGAGATCTTCTTCGTGTCGTCGTTCTGCTTCTGCGCCGCCAGGGTCGAATCGACGGTCAGGGCGTTCTGCAGCAGCTGCCGGAACGTGTCGAGGCGTTCCACCGCCCGGATCGCGTGGTCGAGGACGTCGCGGAACCGCCGCTGCATCTCGATCGGCAGGTGGTACTTCTCGGCGCCGCGGTGCAGGTTCTCGATCATGTAGACCAGGGGGCGCGCTGCTCGCTGGAAGTCGACGACCTCGCCGAACAGCTCGTACACGCGCCGGGACACCCCGGCCTCGCCCGAGAACAGCTGGTCCTCGATCTGGTTGATGTCCTCCTCGAGTCCGTCGATCACCGGCACGTAGCCGTCTACGATCGAGTCCATGAGCGCCCAGAGCTGCGCCTGCGGGCCGACGGTCACCAGCCCCGGCTTGCCGCTCAACCGCTGCAGCGCCTTGGGAACGGTCTGCTTGCCGCGGGGGTCGGCCTTCACGACGGCGAGGAAGAAGGTCTCACCGACGAAGGCGTGCACCTCGCCGAACGCCACCTCTTCCTGCTGGTCGTTGTACAGCGCGGGCTTGAGCACCACGAACAGCGTCGAGCCGTAGCGCTCGAGCTTCGGTCGTTGGTGTCCCTCGGCGGAGTCCTCGACGGCAAGTTCGTGCAGGCCGAGGGCGACCGCGACGTCGCCGAGTTCCTCGGCGTCGGGCTGGTGCAGGACGATGCACGCGCTGGCGCCCTGCTCGTCGAGCATCCGGAAGGTGTCGTCGAGGGACGGACTCGCGATCGGTGCGATCCGGTCGATGTAGACGGTGTTCAGTTCGACGCTCACGCGCCCACCGTACGCAGGGTGGCCGGTCTCCGGCCTGGAGGCCCGTGGCGGCCCCGCCACACGCCCCGCGTCCTGCCTGAACGCGCGCTGCACGACCGCCGTCACCGGCCGCCTACGGTGCGGGTCATCAGCATGCTGACGAAAGGGACTGTCATGAAGAGGATCTGGAAGCGCATCGCGGTGGCCGTGAGCGCGGTCGTCGCCGTCATCGGCGCGTACGTCGGGTCGGGCGCTGCCGGTGGCACGCCCATCCAGGACGCCGCCGGTGGCGCCCTGTCGGCGTCCTCGACCGCGATCGCCCCGGACGGCCCGGCCTTCTCGATCTGGAGTGTCGTCTACGCCGGGCTCATCGGCTACGCCGTGCTGCAGCTCTTCCGCACCGCGAACGACGAGCGGCACGAGCGGCTGGTGGTGCCGGCGGTGCTCTCCCTGCTGCTCAACGCCGCGTGGATCCTGTCGGTGCAGTTCGGGTTCCTGTGGGCGAGCGAGCCGATCATCGTCGCCCTGCTCGTCGTGCTGATCTGGACGTTCACGATCCTGCGCCGGACCCCGTCCCGCGGCGTCGTCGAGGCGATCCTGACCGACGGCACCTTCGGGCTGTACCTCGGGTGGGTCTGCGTCGCGACGGCCGCGAACACCGCTGCGGTGCTGACGGCGGCGGGCTTCCGGGGCTTCGGACTCGGGCAGGACCCGTGGGGCGTGCTCGTCGCCGCGGTGGCCGGGCTCGTCGGGGTCCTCATCGCGCTGTGGGGCCGCGGACGCCTGGCACCGATGGCCTCGGTCGCGTGGGGTCTGGCGTGGGTCGCCGTGGCCCGGTTCGAGGGACCGCTCGTCTCCGTGCCGACGGCGGTCGCGGCCGTGGTGGCTGCTGCGGCCGTGGTCGTCGTGACCGTGGTGGTGCGTGCCCGCGCCGGCTGGGTCGGCGGCCGTGCCGGTCGGGCGGCGGCCCCGGTCGCGGCCTGACGCGGATCTGCCTGCACGTCAGGCCCGCGAAAGCGACAGTTCCCGCGGCCCCGCACCCGTTCGGACCGCGAAAGCGACAGTTCCCCGCCGATGTTCGGCGGGGAACTGTCGCTTCCGCGAAGTGGGCGGCCGGACAGCCAGACGCCCCCGGCCTCAGCGCGACGACTGCGTGGACGCGACCAGGCCGTGGGCGGCGGCGACCGCGGCGTTCGTGACCCGGCCGTCGTGCACGTTCAGGCCGGCGGCGAGTGCGGCGTCGGCCTCGAGCGCGGCCTCCCAGCCACGGTCGGCGATCGCGACGGCGTACGGCAGCGTGGCGTTCGTCAGCGAGATCGTGCTCGTGCGCGGGACGGCACCAGGCATGTTCGCCACGCAGTAGTACACGGTGTCGTGCACGGCGAAGGTGGGGTCGTCGTGGGTGGTCGGGTGGGAGCCCTCGAAGCAGCCGCCCTGGTCGATCGCGATGTCGACCAACACCGAGCCCGGCCGCATGTCGGCGACCATCGCGTCGGTGACGAGCTTCGGCGCGGACGCCCCGGGGATGAGCACGGAGCCGATCACCAGGTCCGCGTCGCGCAGGGCCTCGGCGATGGCGTGCGCCGACGAGCGCAGGGTCGTGACGCGGCCGTCGAACCGGGCGTCGAGTGCCCGGAGGCGCGGCAGGCTGATGTCGAACACGGTGACGTCGGCACCCATGCCGAGCGCCATCGTCGCGGCGTGCTCCCCCGCGACGCCGCCGCCGATGACGACCACGCGGCCCTTCGGCGTGCCGGGGACCCCGCCGAGCAGCAGCCCGCGCCCGCCGTTCGTGCGCATCAGGTGGAACGCGCCGACCTGGGCGGACAGTCGCCCGGCGACCTCGGACATCGGCGACAGCAGTGGCAGCGAGCGGTCCGGCAGCTGCACGGTCTCGTAGGCGATCGCCGTCGCGCCCGAGTCGATGAGGGCATCGGTCAGCGGCCGGTCGGCGGCGAGGTGCAGGTAGGTGAAGAGCACCTGGCCCGGCCGGATCATCGGGTACTCCGACGCGACCGGTTCCTTCACCTTGAGGATCAGCTCAGCGCGCTCCCAGACCTCGGCCGCGGTGTCGACGATCGTGGCGCCGGCGGTGCGGTACTCGTCGTCGGTGAAGGCCGAACCGGCCCCGGCACCGGCCTGCACCAGCACCTGGTGGCCGTGCGACCCGAGCTCGGCGACACCGGCGGGCGTGGCCGCGACGCGGTACTCGTTGTTCTTGATCTCGGTGGGGACGCCGATGCGCATGCTGACTCCTTCGTGGGCGGTGCGTTCGTCCCGTCCATTCAGCACCGGATTCGCCCACGACAGCGCTGAGCCGAACATCCGGACAGCGGCAGCGCGATCCGTGTCACGAGATTCGGCGGAACGGTCCGCAGCGGCAGTGGGTCAGTGCCCGCGCAACGACTCACTCGGCAGCTCCCCGAAACGGCTGCGGTAGGTCGCCGAGAAGCGTCCGAGGTGCCCGAAACCCCACGTCCGCGCGATCTCGGCCACGGTCGTCTCGTCCAGCGCACCGCCGACCAGGTCGGTCCGGGCGCCGTCGAGCCGCACGCCGCGCAGGAGCTCCCCCGGCGTCTGGTCGAGGTGACGACGGAGCGACTGCTGCAACCCGCGGGGGCTGAGCCCGGCCGCCGCCGCGATGTCCGGCGTGCCGATCGCTTCGCGCGCGTGCTCGTGCACGAACTCGAGCGCTCGGCGCAGACGGTCGTGCTCCGGGCCGCTGCCGGACACCGTCGCCCGCCACTTGTTGCGCTGCGGGAACGCCTGGATCGCTGCGGTCGCGAAGGCCTCGGCGATGTCGTACTGCACCATCGGACTCATCGACCGGTCGACGTCGAGCCACGTGGCCGAGTACTTCCGCACCACCGACCGCCACAGCGCGATGCCGTCGGCGGTCGGGCGGCGCATCGGTTCGAAGGCGAAGTCGTCGTCACCGGCGACGGCACGGACGAAGTCGCGGTCGAGCTGCACCAGGTTCAGGGCGATGTCGTGGTGGTGCAGCGCGTACGGCTCGGCGAAGGGGAGCACGACCGGCACCCCGGCCTCGAGCTCGAACGTCTCGCCGCCCGTGGTGATCCGGCTCGAACCGCTGCGCAGCCACGCGACCAGGAACTCGTCGTCGACCTGGCTCTCGCTCCGCAGGTCGACCATGAACCGTGACGAGCGCAGGGACATCCGCTCGTCACCGACACCGGCGAAGTCCCAGTGGGCGTTCTCGTGGGTGCGACGGACCAGTGGCGCACGGAAGTCGTAGTCGCCCGTGAAGAACGCGAGCGCCTGGTCGACGTCGCTGCCGACCATCCGCCGGAAGTACCGCTGACCGGGCTGTTCGAGAGAAAGCACCATGCACCAGAACCTAGGACGGACCACCGACAAACTGCGTCAGGTCCTGACTCAGGGCTGCAGGATCGCCTGCCCCACGCTCTCGTCCAGGATCAGGTCCGTGATGAGCCCGGCGGCCAGCGCGCCCCGCAGCGACGCCGCCTTCGACCGCCCGGCGACGACGCAGACCCGCCGCGGCGCGCGCTTGATCGTGTCGAGGTCCGGAGCGCCGGCGCGGGCGTTCACCCCGATGTCCTTCCACGAGCCGTCGGCCCGGTAGAACACCGTCGAGACGTCACCGACGACCCCCGCCTGCGTGAGTTCGTCGCGGTCCTCGGGGTCGAGGTACCCGCCGGAGTACACGTGCGAGGGCACCGGGGCCTGCGGGGCACCGACACCGAACACGACGAGGTCCATCCGCTCGTGCAGGTCGAGCACACGGCGGATCGAGCGCTCCCGGAACAGCGCTTCCTTCGTCCCGGGGTCGTCGAAGAACGCCGGCACCGGGAACTGCTGCACGAACGCGCCGTAGGCCTCGCCAAACCGGCGGAGGATCTCGGACGCGTAGACGATGCCGGTGGTGCGGGTGTTCGCGGCGCCGTTGATCTGCACGATCGTCGAGCCGTGGGTGGTCTTCGGCACCAGGTAGCGGCTGACCGCGCTCACGGTCGAGCCCCACGAGATCCCGATCACCATGTTCGACTCGACGTACTGCGTCAGGATCCGGGCGGCGGACAGCGCGACCCGTTCGAGCCGGTCGACGTCGCTCGTGTGGTCCGGCACCGGGACGACGTGCGCGTGCACCCCGAAGCGGGAGCGGATGCTCCGGCTCAGCGCAGCGGCCTGGTCCAGGGGCGAACGGATCTGGATGTCGACGAGCCCGGTGTCCCTGGCGTACTTCAGCAGCCGCGACACCGACGAGCGCGAGGTGCCGAGTTCGTCGGCGATCGCGTCCATCGTCAGGTCCTGCAGGTAGTACAGGTGGGCGGCGCGCAGCGCCTGCTGCGTGCGCATGGGCTGAGCCGCATCGCTCATGGTGCTCCGATCTGTCGAACGCAACCATGCACGGACGTGCAGGGCCTCTGCAACCCCTGCCGCGCCTCCTGACCGCCGTGTCGGGCCTGGACGATACGTGTGCTGCACGTTCGTGCATGCGAGTTGCCCGCCCTGTCGAACGAGCGCACGATCGATCCTGACCCCACGAACAGACGAAGGAAGCGACGAACCATGTCGAAGAAGACACAGCCCCGGAACACGGTGACCGCACTCACCGAGCGCCCGAACGCGCAGGTCCTCGTCGTCGGCGGCGGCATCAACGGCATCGCGACGTTCCGCGACCTGGCGCTCCAGGGCGTCGACGTCGCCCTGGTCGAGCGTGGCGACTACGCCTCCGGCGCCTCCGCGGCCTCGAGCCACATGATCCACGGCGGCATCCGCTACCTGGAGAACGGCGAGTTCCGCCTGGTGCGCGAGAGCGTGCAGGAGCGCAACGGCCTGATCCGCATCGCCCCGCACTACGTCAAGCCGCTGCAGACGACCATGCCGATCTTCTCGACGTTCTCCGGCATCATGAACGCCCCGCTGCGCATGCTGACGCACAAGCAGCGCTCCACGAAGGAGCGCGGCGCGATGCTCATCAAGATCGGCATGACGATCTACGACTCCTTCTCGCGCGACGGCGGCTCCGTCCCGAAGCACGTCTTCCGCACCAAGAAGGCCGCGCTCGAGGACATGCCCGCCCTCAACAAGGACCTGAAGTACACGGGCACCTACTACGACGCGAGCGTGCACGAGCCCGAGCGCCTGGCCCTCGACGTCCTGAAGGACGGCCTGGCCGCGGGAGCCGACAAGGCACGCGCCGTCAACTACGTCGAGGCAGCCGGCACCCGCGACGGCGGCGTCCTGCTGCGTGACCGCGAGACCGGCGACGAGTTCGTCTTCACGGCCGACGTCGTGATCAACGCCTCCGGCCCCTGGACCGACCTGACGAACGAGGCGTTCGGCGGCGAGACGAAGTTCATGGGCGGCACGAAGG
This sequence comes from Curtobacterium sp. ME-Dv--P-122a, assembly GCF_030209645.1. Taxonomy (NCBI): domain Bacteria; kingdom Bacillati; phylum Actinomycetota; class Actinomycetes; order Micrococcales; family Microbacteriaceae; genus Curtobacterium; species Curtobacterium sp. ME-Dv--P-122a. The sequence goes on along the minus strand of NZ_JARVRO010000003.1, from coordinate 116,827 downwards.
GCTCGCACATCGTCGTCCACAACGACGAGCTGCTCGAGGCCACCAAGGGCCGCGAGCTGTTCTTCGAGAACGACGACGGCCGCATCGTCCTCATCTACCCGCTCAAGGGCCGGGTGCTCATCGGCACGACCGACATCGACGCCGACCCCTCGAAGCCGGTCACGACGACCGACGAGGAGATCGACTACTTCTTCGGGCTCGTCAAGCACGTGTTCCCGCAGATCGACGTCACCCGCGACCACATCGTCTACAGCTACTCCGGGATCCGTCCGCTCCCCCGCCACGAGGACACCGCCCCCGGCTTCGTGTCCCGGGACTACCGGATCGTGGACACGCAGATCGCCGGGCTGCCGAAGTCGACCGTGCTGTCGCTCGTCGGTGGCAAGTGGACGACCTTCCGCGCCCTCGCTGCACACCTGTCCACCGAGGCGACGACCAAGCTCGGCATGAGCCGCAAGGTCGACACCACCGGCATGCCGATCGGCGGTGGCAAGGAGTTCCCGACCACGGACGCGCAGCGTGCCCTGTGGATCAAGTCGCACCGCGACGGCCTGGACGAGTCCCTGGTCGAGGGGCTGCTCGAGCGCTACGGCACCCGTGCCGCCGAGGTCGTGGACGTCCTGACCGACGGCCCGGTCGAGCCGCTCGAGTCCGACCCGTCGCTCACCCGCGCCGAGGTCGCGTACTTCGCCCGCCACGAGCAGGCCGTCCACCTGGTCGACGTCGTCCTGCGCCGCACGAACCTGGCGTTCGTCGGCGGGGTCACGATCGACCTGCTCGACGAGCTGGCCGATGTGCTCGCCGGTGCGCTCGGCTGGACGACCGAGGAGCGCGCGGACGAGGTCCAGCGCACGCTCGACGTGCTGCGTGAGTCGCACGGCGTGATCGTGCCGCTGACGTCCGCGTCGGCGTCGCAGCTCGCGTAGTCGACGCAAGGACAACGGACGGGCGCGCCCCGCTCAGCGGCAACGCGAAGCGTTGTGCGGGGCGCGCCGACCGAGCCTGCGAGGGAGGACGGTACCAGCTGGTACCGGGCCTCCCGTCTGTCTGCTGGTCGCGTCAGAAACGCTCGCCGGTGGGGTCGAGCGCCGTGCGGTCGATGAGCTGGTCGCCGCCGACCGGCTCGCCTTCCCAGTCGACCAGGCGCCAGCCGTCGGCGAACGAGCCCTCGAGTTCGACGATGCCGGTGTTCTCCAGGTGACGCTTCGTGCCGAAGTGGTCCGGGGTGTTCTGCGCAGCTGCGCTCGCCCACGTGCGGATCGCGGCACCGTGGCTGACGGCGGCGGCGACCGCGACCCCGGTGGCCTCGATCTGCCGGACGGCGTCGTCATAGCGCTCGAAGAACTCGACGCCGCTCTCGGCACCGGGCATCCGGGTCGTCCGGTCGCCGCCGGACCAGCCGTGCACGGTGGAGATGTAGGTCTGCACGGACACCTTGTCGCTCTTGCCCTGGGTGTCGCCCGCCTCGATCTCGCGCAGGCCCGGCAGCACCACGGGCTCGAGGCCGAGCGAGGTCGCGAGGGGCGCCGCGGTGATCTGTGTGCGGACCATCGACGACACGAACAGTCGCTCGATCCCCCGGTCGGCGAGCGCTGCGGGCAGGGCGTCGGCCTGCTGCTGCCCGAGCTCGGTCAGCCCCGGTCCGGGCACCACGGCATCGAGGATGCCGTGCACGTTCGCGGGGGTCTGGCCGTGGCGGATGAGCAGCAGTCGCATGCCGCCACCCTACGGACCGCCGCTGACGTCAGCCCTGCCGGGTGTTCCACCGGGGGTTCTTCTTGTTGATCACGTAGACGCGACCCCGGCGTCGGACGACCTGCGAGCCGGGGATCTTCTTCAGGGCCTTGAGGGAGTTGCGGACCTTCACGACGAGCCTCCTTGTTGATAACGGTTTTCAGTTACAGTAGCGGACATGCGTGCTGCTGCCATCACCCTCGTCACCGCCCTGCACCAGGTCGACGCTGACCGCGTCGCCGCCCGGATCTCGGACGGACACCGGATGCACGTCGCCGGGAGTGCCTTCGCCACCGCCCGCGCCGTGGCCGACCGCGCCGACCAGCTGGACCGGGTCTGCGGGCCCGACGCGGGCCACGGGCTCGTCGTCACCCTGCACCCCGGGGCCGATGCCCGAGCCGTCGGCATGCTGCTCGCCAACGCGGCACGGTCCGAGACCGGCGACGACCGGGTGCTCCGGCACGTCGTCGGGGTGCTGCGGGCCGACGACGTCGCGCACCTGCTGTGGTCGGACGTCGACGACGCGTTCGTGGCCGCGGACCGGATGGCCGCACTCGTCGAGTACGCGACGGTGATCGCCCTCGACCGCATCGAACCGCTGTCGGGCCGTCGACGACGGGCGCTCGTGTCACTGCTGCACCGGATGGCACCCCAGGCCGTGATCGTCGCCCTGCCCGCGATCCGGAGCGCCGCCGACCTGCCGGCCTCGAACGGTGGAGCAGCGCGGGTGCTCGCCACCGGCGCCGGCTGGATGCGGGCCCTGTCGAGCGGCGCGGACACCGGGCGCGACGCCCGTGACGCCCTGGTCTCGATGCGCTACCGGGAGCCGCTGCCGTTCCACCCCGGGCGACTCTCGACCGTCATCGCCGAGGACCTGTCCGCCGGCGTGAACGGCCGCGTGCTGCGGTCGCGGGGGTTCTTCCGCCTGGCGTCCCGGCCGGACCACGTCGGCTCGTGGTCGAGCTTCGGGTCGATGCTCGCGCTCGACCCCACCGCGAACCCGTCGTGGGACGCCGATGCCCCGATCGGGCAGGCGCTGTGGTTCGTCGGCGAGCAGCTCGACGTCCGGGCAATCGAGCGGGCGCTCGACGGGGCGCTGCTCACGCCGTCGGAACTGCTCGCCGGGCCGGACGTGTGGCGCGGCTGGCCGGACCCGTTCCCGGTGTGGCCCGCGGTGGACCCGGCGTCGGAGCACCGGCACGAGTGAGGGGGGGGCGGGTGCGCGGGCGGCTGCGCACTCGTCTTGCGACAGAGCACGAGTCGATCGACGCGTGCATCGTCGCCTCATGTGCACACATCCGCTCCGTGCGCATGTTGCGACAGAACGCGCGTCGATCGTCGCGTGGATCGTCGCAGTGTGCGCACGCACGGACGGGAGGCGCGGTGCGGGTCGGACCCGCACCGCGCCTCCCGTCCGTGGTCACGTCGAGAACCGCAGCGTCACCGCACCGGCGACGCCTCCCGCGCACCAGCCTCCCGCGCAGCAGCCTCCCGCGCAGCGGCAGCCGCCGCGTCCTGCGCCGCGAACGGCAGGTCACCGAGGTCCAGGTGCGGGTTCGTGTCCTGCGTGAGCACGAGTTCCTTCGCCTCGTCCTCGGTCTCCACCGCCGGCATCGACCCGGGCAGCGGGCGCAGCGAGGACTCCTTCATGCAGAAGACACCGATCGCTCCGACGACGCTCATCGCCATCAGGAAGTACGCCGGCGCGAGCTCGTCACCCGTCGCGGTGAGCAGCGCTTGCACGATCAGGGGCGTGGTCCCGCCGAACACCGCGATCGCGATGTTGTAGGCGAAGCCCATGCCGCCGTACCGCGTCGAGGTCGGGAACAGCGCCGGCAGCGACGCAGCCTGGTTCGACACCCACAGCGCCGTCATCAACGCGAGCAGTCCGAGGCCGGCGAGCGTCGACCACTGCGCCCCGTGCCCGATCAGCATGAAGGCCGGCACGACGAGCACGACCGTGGTGGCGGCACCGATCCACATCACGACGCGGCGCCCGAGGCGATCGGAGAGCTTGCCGGTCAGCGGCAGCATCACCGCGAGGAGCAGGAGCACCGGGATCGTCAGCAGCGTGCCGTCGATGGCGGAGTACCCGAGCGAGTCGGTCAGGTACGTCGGCATGTACGAGGTCAGGGCGTAGCCGACGGTGTTCGACGCGGCGACGAGCATGATCGCGATGACGATCGGGCGCCAGTGCTGGCGGACCATCGCGACGACGTTGGCCGGACGCTCACCGTCGAAGGACGCACGGGACTCGCTCGCGGCCTCCTGCGCGGCCTGGGTCGCCTGGAACACCGGCGACTCCTCGATGCGCAGCCGGAAGTAGATGGCCACGACACCGATCACACCGGCCGCCAGGAACGGGAAGCGCCAGCCGTAGGCGGTCATCGCCTCGTCGCCCAGGGTGATCTGCAGCACCGACACCACGGTTGCACCGAGCGCGAAGCCCAGGTAGCTGCCGAAGTCCAGGATGCTCGCGAAGAAACCGCGACGGCGGTCCGGGGCGTACTCGGTGACGAACGTCGTCGCCCCGGCGTACTCACCACCGGTCGAGAAGCCCTGCGCGAGCTTGAGCACGACGAGCAGGATCGGGCCGAACACGCCGATCGTCGCGTACGCGGGGAGCGCCCCGATCAGGAACGTCGACGCCGCCATCATGATCAGCGTCGTCGCGAGCACCTTCTGCCGGCCGATCTTGTCGCCGAGGCGTCCGAACACGATGCCACCGAGCGGCCGCGCGATGTAGGTCGCCGCGAACACCCCGAGGCTGAACAGGATCTGCACCGAGGGTTCGGCCGTCGGCAGGAAGACCTTTCCCATCGTCACGGCCAGGTAGCCGTACACACCGACGTCGTACCACTCCATGGTGTTGCCGACGACCATGCCGCTGACGGCTCGTCGCATCATGCTCTTGTCGACCACGGTGACGTCGCTCTCGCGCAGCCGTCGGTGTGGTCGGGTGTTGGTACTGCTGGGGTCGGAACCCATGCCTTGCTCCTCGAGAAGATCGGTGGGCCGTCGGGAACCGGCCCAGAACAGCGAGCGACGTTACCGAGCAACCGAAATGTCATTGGCCGGTGATTCTCAGGGAAGGGCGTGTCACCCGAACGGGGGTCGCCGCTGATCCGCACCAGTCCGGCGAACCCGGAAGCTGAGTAACGAGGCCATAACATCGGCCCATGGCGATCGAACCCGAGACGAAGAACTGGACGTGGGTCATCGAGTCCGCGTGTCCCGAGTGCGGCTACGACGGCAGCGCGGTGACCGTTCGTGACGTGCCGGGCATCATCGACGAGAACACCGCCGGGTGGCCAGCGGTGCTCGACCGCGACGACGTCCGCGACCGCCCGGACGACCAGACCTGGTCCCCGCTCGAGTACGGCGCCCACGTGCGGGACGTGCACCGGAAGATGGCGGAGCGCCTCGAGCTGATGCTCACCGAGGACGCCCCGACGTTCCCGAACTGGGACCAGGACGCCACCGCCGTCGAGGACCGTTACGGCGAGCAGGACCCCGCGGTCGTCGCCCGGGAGCTGCGGGAGTCGGCGGGCCGCGCGGCCCGGGCCTTCGCGGCGGTGCCCGACGAGGTGCTCGAGCGCACCGGGCTCCGGTCCGACGGCAGCGCCTTCACCGTCGCGACGCTCGCCACCTACTACGCGCACGACCCGGTGCACCACCTGTGGGACGTGCGGCGCACGCGCTAGACGTGGGGACCACCGGCCTGGAGGCGCGGTGCGGCCCCGCCCCGCGCCTCCAGGCCGCCTGCGGTCACCCCCGAAACCGGTCGTACCTACCGGAACCGGGCGTACCTACCGGAATCGGGCGTCCCTGCCACGAAGAATCGACCAGGCACGCCCGAATCCACCCTCCATCGCACGTGTGATGGGAAGGATCGGGCGCTCAGGCGAGTGCGTCGAGCACGGCGCGCGCCGTCGCGGCGTCCGTCACCAGCTCGTTGACCAGCCCGCCCCGCACCGCGGCCACGATGCTCGTGACCTTCGCACTGCCCACGGCGACTCCGACCGCGTGCGGCACGGTCGACAGGATCTCGCGCGAGGTCCGCACCATCCGGTCGCTGCCGGGGAACTCGATCGGCGAGCCGTCCGCGGCGTAGAAGTTCAGGCAGACGTCGCCGGCCGCCCGGTCGAACGCGACGTCCTCGACCGGGATGCCCCGGGCCAGGGCGTCCCGCGTGTGGGTCGGCGCCCCGATGCCGAGGATCGCGCCCTTCGCGCGGCTCCAGAGCCCGACGACGTGCTGGAACGCCGGGTCCTCGTCGAGGGTGGACCGCATCGCCGGGGACGGCAGCGCCTGTGCGAACAGGAACGCCGGGATCGCGCCGGAGTGCTCCGCGGCCGTCCGGGTGATCTCGTTCGTCTGGAACCACGGCATCGGGTCGGCCTGCCCGCCCACGGTCGGCACGAGCTGCACGCCGGGCATCGTCGGCATGCCGGACCGTGCGACGTCGTACACGGTGCGGCCGGACGACATCAGGACGGCGTCACCGGGGACGAGTCCCATGCCCTCGACCGCGGCGGCCAGCGGCGCGGCCAGGTCGGCGCCGAGCGTGGCGGCGTGCGTGACCGCGGCGAGGTGGACCGCGCGGAGCCCGAGCACGACCTGCAGCCGTTCGGCGAGCGCCACGGTCTCGTCCTGGAACGGGTCCACGACCTCGATGCGGACGAGTCCGGCCTTGCGGGCCTCGGCGACGAGCCGCGAGACGGTCGGCCGCGAGACCCCGAGGCGCGAGGCGATCTCGACCTGGGTGGCGTCCTCGAGGTAGTACATCCGCGCCGCCTGGTAGACGGTGTCCAGCGGGAACCGGGTGCGCGACGCATCGGGGCCGGGGCCAGCGGTGCTCTCGGACGACATGGAGCAGGACCCTTCGACTCGATCGGACACCGCGATCGTAGTCCGAGCAGGTCTCAGCGGATCGTGAACCCGCCGTCCACACGGAGGTCCGCACCGTTCACCATGGCGCTCGACTCCCCTGCCAGGAACAGCACGGCCGCGGCGATCTCGTCGGGTGTCGCGAAGCGGCCGGTGGGGATCTCGTCCTGGTGCCGGATGCCGTTCTCGTTCGCCCAGGCAGCACGGCCGAGGTCGGTGAGGACGACGGTCGGCGACACGGTGTTCACGGTGACGCCGCGTCCGCCCCACTCGAGCGCGAGCACGTTCGTCAGGCCGATGACGCCGGCCTTCGAGGCGCAGTAGGCGGCGTGGCCGTCGATGCCGACGTGGGCCGCCTGCGATGCGATGTTCACGATCCGCCCGTACCCGGCGTCGAGCATGTGCCGGCCGACGGCCTGCGCCACGCGGAACGTGCCGGTCAGGTTGACGTCGATGGTCGCCGCCCAGGTGTCGGCTGCCAGGTCCTCTGCCGGGGCGAGCGCGGCGATGCCAGCGCAGTTCACCAGCACGTCGACGCCGCCGAAGTGCCGGACGACGTCCGCGACGGTGCGGGTCACGGAGTCGGCATCGGTCACGTCGCAGGCGAATCCGGCATGGAGGCTCGTGGCCGCGCCCGCCCCGTCGGTGGCGGCGTCCGGTCCGGTCGTCACGGGTGCCACGGACGTGGGGAGGTCCGCCGCCGCCGTCATGGCGCCGTCGGCGCGGACGTCGACGACGGCGACACGGGCACCCCGTGCAGCCAGGGCCCGGGCGATGGCGTTGCCGATGCCCGACGCCCCGCCGGTCACCACCGCCGTGCGGCCGCTGAAGTCGTTGGTCAGGTCGATCGTGTCGGGGCCCGGTCGGAGGGCCGCGGCGAAGTCCGTCGTCATGTTCGCTCCCTTGCGTTCGGTGCCGAACCTACCAGAAATTGTGTTCTGGACAAACGTTCTGGAAGGTGTACAGTCATCGCCGAAGCCACCCAACGGAGGAACAGCTCATGTCGACGACGACCGAGAACGCGGCCACGACCGCCCCCACCACGATCCCCACGACGATGCGCGCCGTCGTCGTCCACGGCCCCGGTGACTACCGGCTCGAGGAGCGTCCGGTGCCGACGCCCGGCCCCGGGGAACTCCTGCTCCGCACCGACGCCGTCGGCATCTGCGCGAGCGACCTGAAGTGCTACCACGGCGCCGCGAAGTTCTGGGGCGACGAGAACCGTGCGGCCTGGGCCGAGCGGGACCGCATCCCCGGGCACGAGTTCGTCGGCACGATCGTCGCCGGTGACGACGACGCCCTGACCAAGCGCGGTGTCGCCCTCGGTGACCGGATCGCCTGCGAGCAGATCGTGCCGTGCTGGGAGTGCCGCTACTGCCTCGAGGGCGCGTACTGGATGTGCAACGTGCACGACATGTTCGGCTTCAAGGGCTACGACGGCGCGATGGCCGAGTACGTGCTCGTGCCGGCGAAGGCGCTGACCCATCCGGTGTCGAAGGCGCTGCCCGGCCAGGTCGCCGCGTTCTCCGAGCCGCTTTCCTGCGCGTTCCACGCCGTCGAGCGCGGGGACATCAAGTTCGGCGACACCGTGGTGATCGCCGGAGCTGGCCCGATCGGCCTCTCCGCCATCGCCGGTGCGCGGCAGAAGAACCCGCTGCGGATCATCGCGCTCGACGTGGTCGAGGCGAAGCTCGAGCTGGCCCGCAAGGTCGGCGCCGACCTCACGATCAACATCGCCCAGGAGGACGCGGTCGCCCGGGTCAAGGAGCTCACCGACGGCTACGGCGCCGACGTCTACATCGAGGCGACCGGGCACCCGTCCGCGGTGCCGCAGGGACTGAACCTGCTCCGCAAGCTCGGGACCTTCGTCGAGTACTCGGTGTTCAAGGACGACGTGTCCGTGGACTGGTCGATCATCTCGGACGACAAGGAGCTCGACGTCCGCGGCGCCCACCTCGGCCCGCACACCTGGCCGGCGGCGATCAAGCTGCTCGAGGCCGAGACCCTGCCGATGTCGGAGATCTGCACGCACCAGTTCCCGCTCGAGCAGTTCCAGGAGGCCCTCGACCTGGTCGGCGACTCCGCCGGCGCCAGCGTCAAGGTGTCAATCATCCCGTCCCTGACCGCCCCCACCACGGCCGCACAGGCCACGCAGGCCACGCAGGCCTGACCGACTCCGCCAGCAGGGAGAGAACGAGCATGTCGACGACGACAGCCCGCGCCACCGGCGCCCGCACGACCGCGCCCCGCACCGAGGGCCGCCTGGACCGGATGGGCATCCCCCGTCCGCTCGCCCTCGGGTTCGTCGCCGTCCTGGTCTTCATGACCGGGAACGGCGTCGAGTCGAACTTCATCACGCCGCACATGGTGGCGGTCCTCGGCAGCCCCGAGGCCACCGTGGCGACGATCGTCACGTTCTACAGCTTGGCCGCACTGATCGGCAGCTACATCTCGGGTGCCCTGTCGGACCTGGTCGGTCCGCGCCGGGTGATGATCCTCGGCTTCGCCGTCTGGGTCGTGTTCGAGGTCCTGTTCCTGCTGGCACTCGGCGCCGGCAGTGTCCCGTTCGCCGCCGTGACCTACGCGTTGCGTGGGTTCGGCTACCCGCTGTTCGCCTTCGCGTTCCTGGTCTGGGTGAACATCACCACCCCCGTCGAACGGAACGGCTCCGCGGTCGGCTGGTTCTACGTCGCCTTCACGGGTGGCCTGCCGACCCTCGGCTCGCTGTTCGCGATCGGTGCCATCCCGGTGTTCGGCGGCGGCACGGTCGGTGAGACCGGTGCGATGGTCGCCTCGATCGGCCTGGTCGTGATCGGGTTCCTCATCATGCTGTTCGGCGTCCGGCTGCCGAACGGGTTCACGCGCATCGCCCCCGCCGGCGAGAGCGCCTGGCAGGTGCTGACGAGCGGCATCCGCCTGACGGTCACGCGACCGAAGATCCTGATGGGCTTCCTCGTCCGCCTGATCAACACCGCGCCGGAGTTCGGCATGTTCGTCGTGCTCCCCGCGGTCATCGCGAACGAGCGCGGCTGGGGCCAGAGCCGCTGGCTGCTCATGACGGTCTGCGTCTACGCCACGAACATCCTGGTCAACGCCCTGTTCGGCTGGGTCGGCGACAAGATCGGCTGGCAGCGCACCGTCAAGTGGTTCGGCATCGTCGGCTCCGCCCTCGGGCTCATCGCCTGGTGGTACGTGCCGCAGCTCGTCCCCGCCGGTTCGGACTGGGGCTACGTGCTCTCCGTCGTCGCCGGGTGCGTGTTCGGCTGTCTGCTCGCCGGGTTCGTGCCGATGGGCGCGATCATGCCGGCGCTCGCCCCCGAGCACAAGGGCGCCGCGATGGCGATGTACACCACGGCCGCCGGCGGTGCCGCGTTCCTCGGCACCGGCGTCGTCGCCGCGGTCTTCGCCCTCGGCGGCGGCGGCCAGGCCGCCACGTGGACGTTCGTCGGCTTGTACGCCTGCGCGTTCGTGATGATCCACTTCCTCAAGGTCCCGCAGGGCGACCGAGGACACTGAGTTCCGGGCGACGACGGTCGTCCCGTCGTCGCCCGGTGCACCACCCACCACCATCCCCGGAGGACCCGCACCATGACCACGATCCACGACGACCCGGACGAGTTCGCCGAAGACCAGCTGAGCGGCTGGCTCGCGCTCTACGCCGACCGGGTCCGCGGCGTCCACGGCGGCGTCGTCACCCTGCCCACCGAGGGGGCCGCCCCGCAGGTCGCCGTCGTCGTCGGGGGCGGCTCCGGCCACTACCCCGCGTTCTGCGGCGTCGTCGGCCCGGGCTTCGCCACCGGCGCCGTCGTCGGCAACGTCTTCACCTCGCCGTCGACCGCGCAGGTCTACTCGGTCGCCAAGGCCGCCGACCAGGGCCGCGGTGTCGTGCTGTCGTTCGGCAACTACGCCGGCGACACCATGAACTTCGGGCTCGCGGCCGAGCGGCTGCGTGCCGAGGGCATCGACACCCGCATCGTCGTGGTCACCGACGACGTCGCGAGTGCCGACGACGAGACGAAGCGGCGCGGCATCGCCGGCGACTTCTCCGTCTTCAAGGCGATGGGCGCCGCCGCTGCCGAGGGAGCCGACCTCGACGAGGTCGAACGGATCGGCCGGGCGTCGAACGCCGCGACCCGCACCATCGGCGTCGCGTTCTCGGGCTGCACCATGCCCGGCGCGACCGAGCCACTGTTCACCGTCCCCGACGGCCACCTCGGCCTGGGGCTCGGCATCCACGGCGAGCCGGGCATCCAGGACGTCCCGCTGCTCCGTGCGACGGACCTGGCGTCCCTGCTCGCCGAACGGCTGCTCACCGATCGCCCCGCGACGGCCGGCACCCGGGTCGCCCCGATCCTCAACGGGCTCGGTGACACCAAGTACGAGGAGCTCTTCCTGCTCTGGGGCCGGGTGCTGCCCCTGCTGCAGGACGCCGGGCTCCAGGTCGTCGAACCGGAGGTCGGCGAACTCGTCACGAGCCTCGACATGGGCGGCTGCTCGCTGACGCTGCAGTGGCTCGACGACGAGCTCGAACGCCTCTGGCGCGCCGATGCCTACACGCCCGCCTACCGCAAGGTGGCGGCGCCGGTCGCAGCGCTCGTGCCGGCCGACGCGGTGGACGCCGCCGAGGACGAGGCGACGGTCGTGCCGGAGGCGACCGATGCCTCCCGGCAGGCCGCGCAGACGGCGCGAGCCGCCGTCGAGGCGATGGACGCGCTCCTGCGCGAGCACGAGGAGACGCTCGGCCGCATCGACGCCGTCGCCGGGGACGGCGACCACGGCCGCGGCATGGTCAAGGGGATCGGTGCGGCGCGCAGGGCGGTCGACGGGCTCGGCCCGGAGGCCGGGGTCGCCTTCGTCCTCGGCCGCGCCGGTGACGCATGGGCCGCGTTCGCGGGCGGCACCTCCGGTGTCCTGTGGGGCGCCGCACTCGAGGCGTTCGGCCGCTCCCTCGGCGACGACCGCGAGTCGTACCAGGCCGCCGACGTCGTCGACGCGGCGCAGGCCTTCGCCGACTCGATCGTCCACCTGGGCGGGGCGTCCCGCGGGGACAAGACGCTGCTCGACGCGCTGCTGCCGTTCGTGGACGAACTGCGCGGGGCCGTCGACACCGGCGCACCGCTCGTGGCAGCGTGGGGAACCGCGGCGCGGGTCGCGGTCGAGCATGCCGAGGCCACCGCCGACCTCACGCCGAAGGTCGGACGGGCCAGGCCGCTGGCCGAGAAGAGCCTGGGGACACCCGACGCGGGTGCCACCTCGATGGGGATGATCCTCACGCGGATCGGCGAGGTCCTCGCCGCCCGTGCTGACAAGGAAGGAACACACGCATGACGTACCGTCTCGTGATCGGGTCCGACGACGCCGGGTTCGACTACAAGGAGATCATCAAGGCCGACCTGCTCGCCGACGACCGGGTGTCGGACGTCACCGACGTCGGCGTCGACGCGGACGGCCACACCGCCTACCCCCACGTCGCCGTGGACGCTGCGCGCCTGGTGGCGAACGGCGAAGCCGACCGGGCGATCCTGATCTGCGGCACCGGCCTCGGTGTGGCGATCAGCGCCAACAAGGTGCCGGGCATCCGTGCCGTCACCGCGCACGACTCCTACAGCGTGGAACGGTCGATCCTGTCGAACGACGCCCAAGTGCTCTGCATGGGGCAGCGCGTCGTCGGCGTCGAGCTCGCCCGCCGTCTGGCGAAGGAGTGGCTCGGCTACGAGTTCGACCGTTCCAGTGCCAGCGCCGAGAAGGTGCAGGCGATCTGCGAGTACGACGGCAGCGCACCGGCCGGGGTCGACGCCCAGGCGTAGGCAGAGTTCCGCGCGACACCGGTGTTCGCGCGCTGAACACGCCCGTTCGGGTGTTCGGCACGCGAACACCGGTGTCTTGCGAGCCATCCCGCGCCGCCGCTCAGCCGCGCGCGGCCAAGCGGTGCACGACGGCCTTCGTCGCCTCGTACAGCTCGCGGTAGTCCCGGTAGCCGGCCTCGTACGCCGCGGTCGCCGCAGGGTCCGGTTCGATCACCGTCGCCGGCGGGTTCCACGCACCGATGTCCACGGTGTCGCCCGGCCCCGCGACCAGCTCGGCAGCCAGGTACGCCGAGCCGAAGCACGCACCGATCGTCACGCTCGGCACCGTCTGCCGCAGCCCGGTGACGTCCGACACGATCGTGGGCCACAGCCGTCCGAGCAGCCCGCCGCCGGCCCCGACGAGTTCGCGGACCTCGACCCCGGCGTCGCGCAGGGCCTCGAGGTGGTGCCGCACCGCGTACGCCGTCGCCTCGAGCGTCGCCCGGTAGATGTCCCCGCGCGTGTGCCGGACCGTCAGTCCCGCGAGCACTCCGCGGGCGTCGGGGTCGGCGATCGGCGTCCGCTCCCCCGCGAAGTACGGCAGCATCAGCAGCCCGTTCGCCCCGATGCCGGAGCACCGCGCTTCCTCGAGCATGGTCGACCACTCGCCGTCGACCAGCCGTCGCAGCCAGTCCGTGATCGCCCCGGAGGTCGCCATCCCCCCGGACACGCTCGGCTGGCCCGGGTGCGTGCCGACGGTCGTCCACATCCCCGGCACCGCCGTGGGTTCGGCCGTCGGCACGATCATGAACATCGTGGTGCCGTACTGCAGGAACATCCGGCCCGGCACGGACTCACCGACGCTCACGCCCTCCGCCCAGGCGTCGATGGTCCCGGCCGTCACGGGGATGCCGGCCGGGAGGCCCGTGGCAGCGGCCGCCTCGGGCGTCACGACGCCCGCCTGGTCGCCCGACCACAGCAGGCGCGGCATCTCGAGACCGGGTGCCAGCCGGTCGCACCACTCCGGGATCCACCGGTTCGCGTGCACGTCGTAGAGGGGTGTCGTCTGACTGGCCGAGTGGTGGTCGAGGACGTACTCGCCCGTCAACCGCTCGACCACGCGGGACGACGGCATCGTGAACCGGGCGGCCCGCGCCCAGACGTCGGGTTCGTGCCGGGCGAGCCAGGCGAGCTTCACGCCGGCGGCCTGGGTGCTCAGGGCGGACCCGCAGCGGGCCCGGATCGCGCCCTCGCCGCCGAGCTCGGCCGTGACGTCGTCGAGCAGCTCCGCCGTGCGGGTGTCGATGCCGTACAGGATCGCCGGACCGAGCGGCGCACCGTCGACGTCGGTCAGCAGCGCGCACGGTCCGATGCCGCTCACGCCGACCGCCTGCACCTCGACGTCGGGCACGCGGTCGAGCAGGGAGCGGGTGAGGGTGGTGAACTCCTCCCACCAGACGTCGGAGTCCATCTCGACCAGGCCCTGCTCGGGGCGGTCGACCTCGTGGCGACGGCTCACCTCGGCGAGCACGGTGCCGTCGAACCGGGCCAGCAACGCCTTCGTGCTCGACGTCCCGATGTCCAGACCGAGCACCGCTCGCATGCCGCCTCCTTCGCCGCCACGCGACCGCCGCCGGTCGCGCCACGAGTCTACGAGCGACGCCCAGCTGCCTGTCGGGGGCCGGACGTACGGTACCGACGACTCCAATGCTCCACGAGGGGAACCCGATGAAGAAGTCAGCCTGGCTGCCAGCCGTCATCGCACCGGTCGTCGTCGCCGGTGCGGTTGCCGCCCCGATGATCGCGAACGCCGCGAACGACCCGATCGCGGGGACGAACCCCAGCGCGTCGGACGTCATCGCCAGCATCGCGAAGTCGGCGGACGCCCAGTACTCGGGGAAGCTCTCGCAGACGAGCGCACTCGGGCTCCCTGAACTGCCCACCGGGTCCGGCGGCTCCTCGCTCGAGGGCGACGCCTCCGACGTGCTCGGGCTGCTCACCGCGTCGCACACCGCCCGTGTCTACGTCGACGGCCCCGACAAGCAGCGCGTCCAGCTGACGCAGCAGCTCGCCGAGCAGGACATCGTCCGCAACGGCTCGGACGTCTGGACCTGGGACTCGAAGGAGCGCACGGCCACGCACGTGACCCTGCCGAGCGACACCGCGAAGGACCCGCAGGGCGGCACGACGACCCCGGCGGACATCGCGGAGCAGGCCATCGACGCGATCACCCCGACCACCACCGTGTCGAAGCCGACCGAGGTCAGCGTCGCCGGACACGACGCCTGGCAGATCACCCTGACGCCGAAGTCGTCCGACACCCTCGTCGGAGCCGTCCGGCTGGCCGTCGACCAGCAGACCGGACTCCCGCTCCGTGCGCGCGTCGAGGCAGCAGGCGCGGACGACCCCGCGGTGCAGGTCGGGTTCACGAGCCTCGACTACGGCGCCCCGGCAGCCCGGCTCTTCGACTTCACCCCGCCGTCGAACGCCAAGGTCACCGAGAAGGACCTGTCCGAGGCCGGATCCCACGCGAAGGGCGAGCACGGCGACCACCGTGGCACCCCGAGCGGTGACGAGCCGACCTTCACGGGCACGGGCTGGAGCACGATCGCCGAGCTCCCCGCCGGCACGGTCGACCGGTCCGGGCTCAAGGGCGAGGCCTCCGGCCTGCTCGACCAGCTGACGAAGCCCGTCGACGGCGGCCGCGCCGTGCAGACGTCGCTCGTCTCGGTCTACCTGACCGACGACGGCCGCGTGCTCGCGGGTGCGGTGCCGGTCGCCTCCCTGGTCGACGCCGCGAAGTGAGCGCGGACGACCACGAGGTGCGCACGGCGGGACCGGCGCCCGACCTGGCGATCCGCACCACGGGCCTCCAGAAGGTGTTCCGCAAACAGCGTGCGGTCGACGGGATCGACCTGGCGGTGCCGCGCGGCGCGGTGTTCGGGTTCCTCGGGCCGAACGGTTCCGGCAAGACCACCACGATCCGGATGCTGCTCGGGCTCTCGAGCGCGAGCGGCGGCACCATCGAGCTGCTCGGCGAACCGATGCCGAAGGCGCTGCACGACGTCCTGCCCCGCGTCGGTGCGCTCGTCGAGGGGCCGGCCTTCTACCCGTACCTGTCCGGCCGGGCGAACCTGCAGCGCTTCGACGCCGCCGACCCCACCTCGGACCCGCGCACCCGCAAGGCCCGCGTGGCCCGTGCCCTCGACCGTGTCGGGCTGACCCACGCGGCCGACAAGAAGGCGCACGCGTACTCCCTCGGCATGAAGCAGCGGCTCGGTCTCGCGAACGCCCTGCTGTCCCCGCGTGACCTGCTGGTGCTCGACGAGCCGACGAACGGCCTCGACCCGCAGGGCACGCGCGAGGTCCGCAACCTCATCCGCTCCCTGGCCGACGACGGCACCACGGTGTTCGTGTCGAGCCACCTGCTGGCCGAGATCGAACAGGTCTGCACGCACGCAGCCGTCATGCGGACGGGCAAGATCGTCGCGCAGGGCCCCCTCGACGAGCTGCGCGCAGCCGGGGCCCGGACCGTGACCGTGCGGACGCCCGACATCGGGCAGGCCGGAACCGTCCTCACCCGGCTCGGGCTCACCCCGCGGCACGACGGCGGCGCCGACGTGCTGGTGGCCGACCTGCCGAACGCGCTGCTTCCGGAGACGATCACCGCGGAACTCGTGCGCGCCGACGTCCGGGTGCGCGGCCTGGCGGTGGGCGGCGGCACCCTCGAGGACCTGTTCGTCGCACTCACCGGAGAGGGATTCGATGTCGCAGCCTGACGCGGCCGTGCGCGACCTGGCCGTCCGCCGCCGGCAGCGCCCGTTCGCACTGCTCGGTTCCGAACTCGCGCTGGTGTTCCGGCGTCGCCGCACCTGGGCGATGCTCGGGGCGCTCGCGCTCGTGCCGATCCTGATCGCGGTCGCCGTGAAGCTCACCACCGACGGCGACGACGGCGGGCCGGCATTCCTCGGCGACATCACCAACAACGGCCTGTTCGTGGCGTTCACCGCACTGACGGTTTCGATCCCGCTCTTCCTGCCGCTGACCGTCGGCGTGGTCGCCGGTGACACCGTCGCGGGCGAGGCCAGCCACGGCACGATCCGCTACCTGCTCGTCGCGCCGACGGGCCGCGTGCGGTTCATCCTGGTGAAGTTCGCCGGTGCCGTCGCGTTCTGCCTGGCCGCCACGCTGCTGGTGGTGCTGGTCGGTGCGGCGATCGGCGCCGTGCTGTTCCCGATCGGCCCCGTCACGCTGCTCTCCGGCACCCAGGTCGGCGGCTGGTCGTACGCCGGCCGTGCCCTGCTGCTCGCGCTGTACGTCGCGATGTCGATGCTCGGGCTCGTGGCGATCGGCATGTTCACGTCGACGCTGACGAACGTGCCGGTCGGGGCGATGGCCGCGACGGTCGTGCTCGCCGGGGCGTCGCAGGTGCTCGACCAGCTCCCCCAGCTCGACTGGCTGCACCCGTTCCTGTTCTCGCACCAGTGGCTCGGGTTCGGCGACCTGCTGCGCGACCCGATCTCGTTCGACTCGTTCGGGTCGAACGCGGTGCTGCAGCTCGGGTACGTCGTGGTGTTCGGGGCGCTGGCGTACAGCCGGTTCGCCTCCAAGGACATCCTGAGCTGACCCGGCAGGGGCCCGACACGAAGGTGTCGGGCCCCTGCTACGCGCCGCTCGCGCAGCTCGTTCCGCTCGCTCAGCTCGCGGGCGACGCCGATCCGCCGGCCATCGTCTCCGTGTCGGTCCCCCGCGCATCGGCGTACCGGTCGCGCAGGTCACGGGCCTTCTCGGAGCGGTACCAGTCGAGCCGCGCCCCGGTCTCCACCGTCTGCATGCCGATCACGACCTTGCCGCGGGACTTCATCTCGGCGAGGTCCTCGTAGGCCTCGACGATGTACTCGAACGGGTAGAAGCCCGAGATCAGCACCTGCACGCGGCGGTCCTGCACGGCCTTCGCCAGCAGGGTGAGCAGCTCGCGGGTCTCCTCGTCCTCGGCGGGTGCGCGGAGGAACCGGACCTCGATGTCCCGGCGCTCCTCGGACGACACGAACCGCTCCTGGCCGACGCCGAGGCGTTCGGCCAGCAGCTCGGCGTTGCTCTCGCCGTGGTTGTCGATGAACGCGGTGATCGGCCGGCCGTCGGCGATGTCGCGGATGCGGTCTTCCTCGCCGTCACCGTACGCGACGGGCAGCGTGCCGATCTGCCGCAGGTAGTCGTGGTTGCGGGGGCTGCCGAGGGCGATCACGGTCGCGCCGGCGTCGTGCGCCAGCTGGCACTCGATGTGTCCGACGCCACCGGCTGCGGCCGAGATCACGACGGTGTCCTGCGGTCCGAGCCGGAGCGACCGGACGACCGACACCGCGGTGCAGCCCGCCAGGTACAGGCCGCCGGCGACCTCCCACCCGACGTGCTCCGGCTTCTTGATGACGGCGCCGCGCGGCACCGCGATCCAGGTGGCGTGGGCGCCGCCGGTCGGCGCGTGTCCCATCACCTCGTCGCCGATGCGGAGGTCCTTCACGCCGTCGCCCCGCGCGCGCACGATGCCGGCGAAGTCGACGCCCTGGTGTGCGGGGAACTCGAGGTCGACGTGGTCGCGGAGCTTCCCTTCGCGCAGGAACCGCTCGATGTGGTTCAGGCCTGCGGCCACGATCTCGACGACGATCTCGCCCGGTCCGGCCTCGGGCTTCTGCTGGGGGACGAGCTCGACGACGTCGAAGTCGCCGTACCGGTCGTACTGCACTGCACTGCCGACTCGCATGGGTGCTCCTTCGCTCCAGGTGTGCGTCCGTGCTACTCGGTGTTCCCGCACGCAACCCGAAGACGTGGGGTACCGCGGCTGTGGACGTGACCAGACGACGGACTGGAGGCCCGTGGCGGCGCCGCCACGGGCCTCCAGTCCGCCGTCACGCGCGTCCACCGCGCGTGGGGACTGGGCTCAGTGCTTGCCGGCGGCCGCGATGACGGCGCGGACCGTGTCGGGGTCGAGGCGGAACGCCCGCGGGTCGGCGTCGCCCCGTAGCACGCGGACCGGTGTCGACCAGACCGAGCCGTCCGCGGCGACGTCGACGACGAGTGCGCCGCTGTCGACGACGGCCGATTCCTCGTCGTACGGGCCGACGACGTCGGTGTCGTTCGCGACACCGGGGGCGACGAGGACCGGGACGCCGGCGAGCGAACCGGCGAAGTGGTGGTGGTAGTGACCGGCGAGGACGACCCGCACGTCGGAACCACGGATGACGTCGGCGAGCGCCTCGGGGTTCTGCAGGCGGAGGGCCTCGTGCAGCTCGGTCGGGGCGGGCAGCGGCGGGTGGTGCAGGACGACGACGCTGCCGTGCGGGGCGTCGTCCGGGCCACTGTGGGCGCCTTCGGCGAGGGCCGTGCGCAGGTGCTCGAGCGCCGTGTCGCTGAGCTCGCCGTACCCGGCACCCGGGACGCTGGTGTCGACGGTCACGATCCGTCGACCCGCGACGACCGACTGCCCGGAGACGGGGACCGTCGGCGGCAGGTACTCCAGCGTGTGCAGCAGCGCCGTGCCGCCGTCGCCCAGGACGTGCCCGTTCGCCAGGACCTGCCGGAAGCCCTCGCGCAGGTCGTGGTTGCCGGGCACCGCGACGACGGCCGCACCGTGGCGTTCCGCCCAGCCGCCGACGCGGTCCCGCACGGTCGCGTAGGACTCGGGGCTGCCGTCCTCGGAGACGTCGCCCGAGACCACCACCAGCCCGATGCCGGGCACCTCGTCGACGTGGGCGAGCAGCCGTTCGAGCGCGGCCGTGGTGTCGACCGCGCCCTGGTGCAGGGCGCCGTCGCCGGTCAGGTGGGTGTCGGAGAGGTGGAGGATGCGGAGGGTCCCGACTGCTGGCGGCTGCATGCGTCCACGGTAGCCACGGCCCCCGTCAGTCCGGTGCTGCGGGCGCTCGGTGAGCAGGAATGGTCGGGTCGCGCCGCCGGACCCGACCATTCCTGCTCACGAAGTCTGGGTCCGAGTTGTCGTGCGACCGTCAGCCCGGAGCGGCCGCCAGCTGGTCCTCGAGGTTGAACACCTCGGGCAGCACCCGCGCCGTCTGGTCGGCGCGCCCGGTGGCCCCGGCGAAGAGGTCCTGCATGTGCGCCTCCCACGCCGCGGCCACCTCGGACGCGGCGAGTGCCGCGTCCGCATCGGCCACCGAATCGGTCTCGTAGTACCCGATGAGCAGCCCGTCGTCGTCGAGGAACAGCGAGTAGTTCCGCCGCCCCGCCGCCGCGATCGCCCGGAGCATCGCCGGCCACACGGTGGCGTGCCGCTCGCGGTAGGCGTCAAGCAGCTCGACCTGCACCTGCAGCCGGAAGCAGACGCGGGTCACCGTCCGGCCTGTTCGCGGCGACGCTGCTCGGCGTCGTGGACGGCGCGCTCGTCGGCGGTGCGGACCGTCCCGGTGACCGTGGTGACGGTGCCGTAGCGCTCGGCCTCGATCGCCTCGAGGGTCTTGCCCTGGGTGCGCGGCGCCCAGATCGTGCCGACCAGGAACGACAGCGCGAGGAGCCCGAGGATCAGGCCGCCGAGGGCCCGCAGCCCGATGTCCGACAGCAGCAGCGGGAACCAGATGCTCAGCAGTCCGACCATCACGCGGGCGGCCAGGAACAGCACGCCCTGGGCGCTGGCGCGGTACCGGGTGGCGAAGAGCTCGCTCGTCCACAGGCCGTAGAACGCCTGTGCGCCGATGCCCGACGAGATGCCCCACGCCACGGCGAAGAACAGCAGGGTGCCGAGGTTGGCGGGCGCGTAGATGAGGACGGCCCACGCGATGATCGCCAGCACGGCCCCGGCGGCGTAGAGCGCGCGGCGGCTGACCCGGTCGGCGTACCGCATGAAGCCGAAGTACGTCGCGGCCACGGTGCAGCCCCAGACCAGGATCTGCAGTCCGTACTGCTCCGTGACGCTCGTGACCCCGGTCGCCGCGTACACCCGGGGCTGGAAGATGCCTGCCTGCCCGGCGACGGTGTTCCAGAGCGCGTAGACGCCGAACAGGAACAGCATCGCGGTCAGGTTCTTCCGGCGGCTGAACAGCTGCGTGATGCCGTGGAAGAAGTTCGCCGTGCCGGTGGCCGCGCGCTCGTCCTTCCAGATCGCGGACTCGGGCAGCCCGCGGCGGAGCCACCACACGATCGCGGCGACGACGAACTGGTGGGCGAAGATGAGCCGGCTGCCGAGCAGGCCGAGCGGGGCGGCGGCGATCGCCAGGGCGAACCCGACCATCGGTCCGATCGACCACGCGAGCTGTGCCGTGCCGACGTGGGCCGCGCGCTTGTCCGCGGGGGCCTGCTCGGCGATGTAGGTCCAGCTCGCCGGCACGCCCGCCCCGACGGCGATGCCGGTCAGGATGAAACCGACCAGGAGCATGCCGTAGCTGCCGGCGAACACCGCGAGCAGGATCCCGAGCATGTAGAGGAGCAGGTCGTACGTGTAGATGAACTTCCGGCCGTACCGGTCGCACAGCGGTCCGCCGACGATCGCGCCGAGGGCGGCACCGAAGGCGTTCGCGGACAGGCTCGCGAGCAGGCCGACCTCGAGGTCGCCGATCCGGAACTCGGCCTGCCAGAGGCTCAGGCTCGTGGCGATCGCGATGATCGACCCCGACTCGATGTAGTTCGACATGGCCACCGAGACGGTGGCCTTCCAGCCCGTGGTGTTCCGGGCTCCGATGCGGACCGCCATTGGTCCTCCGTTCGCGTGTTCGTCGGTGAATCGTTTCAACGGGACGACGAGGACCATAGCGCTCCGGTGCGCGCGCTGGCAAGAGCGGGTTCGCCCGACTACTCCTCGCACCGTGCGAGCGGGCACTCGCCCCACGCGAGGTTGCGCCCGCACCGTGCGAGGGGGCGTTCGCCCCGTGCGAGGTTGCGCACTCCGTGCAAGCCTTTCCACCCCGCACCGAGTGCGGAACCTCGCACCAGCCGCGCGCCTCGCACCAGCCTCACGCCTCGCACCGTGCGCGGGCAGTCGACGCGACACCCCGCGGACGGGAGGCCCGGCACCGGCCCGCCCCGCGCCTCCCGTCCGCGTTTTCCACAGATCACGGCGCGGGCCGACCGCGCGGACCGCGCCGATGCCAGGATGGCCACATGGCGGTCAGTGTGCGAGAGGTGGCAGCGCTCGCGGGCGTGTCCCTCGGCACGGTGTCGAACGTGCTGAACCGCCCCGACAAGGTCGCTCCCGGCACGGTGGAACGCGTGCAGTCCGCGATCGCGACGCTCGGGTTCGTCCGCAACGACTCCGCACGGCAGCTCCGGGCCGGACGCAGCTCCACCGTCGGCCTCATCGTGCTCGACGGCGGCAACCCGTTCTTCACCGACGTCGCCCGGGGCGCCGAGGACGCCGCGATGGACAACGGCCTCGCGGTGTTGATCGGCAACTCCGACGAGTCGACCGACCGCGAACGCACCTACGTCGACCTGTTCGAGGAACGCCGTGTCGCCGGGCTCCTGATCTCCCCCGCCGGCGACGACCTGTCCCGGCTCGCACGGCTGCGCGACCAGGGCACCGCCGTGGTGCTGGTGGACCGCCGCGCCGACGACGAACACTTCGCCTCGGTCTCGGTCGACGACATCGCCGGTGGGCGCATCGCGGTCGAGCACCTCGCGGCGATCGGCCGCACGCACATCGCCTTCGTCGGTGGGCCGTTCGGCATCCGCCAGGTCGCCGACCGGCACGCCGGGGCACTCGCCGCCGCACAGGCCGCGGGCATCCGGCTCGAAGCCCTGCCGACCACCTCGCTGTCCGTGCTCGAAGGGCGCCGCATCGGCGAAGCGATCCAGGCACGCCCGGCCGCCGAACGCCCGGACGCCGTCTTCGCCGCCAACGACCTGCTCGCCGTCGGGCTCGAACAGGCCTTCATCATGCGCGGCACCATCGCGGTGCCCGAGCAGATCGCCATCGTCGGCTACGACGACATCGCGTTCGCCGAGTCCGCCGTGGTCCCGCTGACCTCGGTGCGGCAGCCGGCGCAGGACCTCGGCCGCCGCGCGATCGAACTCCTGACGAAGCAGGTCGAGCAGGGGCAGGACATCGACCTCGAGCACGTCGAGTTCACACCGGAGCTCGTGGTGCGGCAGTCCTCCGTCGCCGACGCCTAGGGCTCGGTCCGGACACGCCTCCCCCGCCGCCTACGATCGGAGCATGGTGCATGTCCCCCGGCGCGACGGTCCGCCGAGCGTGCACCACGTCGCAGCCCGGGCCGGCGTCTCGCTCGCCACGGTCTCGAACGTCCTGAACCACCCCGAGCGGGTCGCCGACGCCACCGCCGCACGGGTGCGGGACGCGATCGACGCGCTCGGGTACACCCCGAACCGCAACGCCCGGGCGCTGGTGTCCGGCAGCACGCGCGCGATCGGCCTGGTCGTGATGTCGCTGCGGAACTCCCTGTTCAGCGACATGGTCAACGGCGCGCAGCTGGCCGCGCGGGAACGTGGCTTCACCCTGCTGATCGCCAGCAGCGAGGACGACCTGCAGGCGCAGGGCGAACACCTCGCCTACCTCGAGAGCGCCCGAGTGTCGGGAATCCTGCTCGCCTCGATGACGGAGTCCCGCGACCAGGTCGAGGTCGCGCGGCGCCACGGCCGACCCGTCGTGTACGTCAACTACGAGCCGACCGAGCTCGACGCGTGCGCGGTGGTCGTGGACAACGAGCAGGCCGGGTTCCTGGCGACCGAGCACCTGATCGACCGCGGCTGCCGACGCATCGGGTTCGTGAGCGCCCGTCCGGACCTGCAGCCCGTCGACCGCCGACGGTCGGGGGTGCTGCGGGCCGTCGCGGCGCACCCGGGGGTCGAGCTCGTCGACGTCGACGCCGGGGACATCGACCCTCCCGGAGGCACCGACGCCGGGCTCCGCATCGCCCGGATGCCCGAGGACGAACGCCCCGACGGGGTGCTGGGTGTGACCGACCTGCTCGCGATGGCCGTCGTCTCCGAGCTCCGGGCCGCCGGGATCCGCGTCCCCGAGGACATCCCCGTGTCCGGCTGCGACCACAACTCCGTGGCGTGGGGCGGTGCGGTGCCGCTGACCTCGGTGACGATGCACGGCTCCGAGATGGGTGCGGCCGCGGTGGAACTGCTGCTCGAGGAGCTCACCGACCCGATGCACGTGCACCGGACCGTCGTGCTCGGCAGTGAGCTGGTGCCCCGCGAGAGCACGCTCGGTCGCGAGGGTGCGGCTGCAGCAGCCGCCGCGGCAGCCGTCGCGGGCACGACGCCGAGCGACCCACGGCGCACCGAGGCCTGACCGGCTGCGGACCAACCCGCGAAAGCGACACATCCGCGGGTCGTCGCTGCGTCCGGTCCGCCAGAGCGACAGATCGGCGCGAACGTTCGGCGGCACACTGTCGCTTTCGCGGGCAGTGGGCCGCGGGCAGCGGGCAGTGGGCAGCGGGCTGCCGGGCCGCGCCGGCGCGCACGAGGCGACGCGGGCCCGCGGACGCGACCGGACACCGGACGGGAGGCGCGGGGCGGGGCCGACACGGGCCTCCCGGCCGGCGGGCGGCGCCACCACCGCACGGTGCAGCGCCCCGCGTCGGCTCGGTGCGAGGTTGCGCACTCCGTGCGAGCCCGCGCGCCCGTCACCGAGTGTGGAACCTCGCACCGAACGACGAACGAACGAGCGAGCGAACGAGCCGCGCGTAACGAAATCGGCACAGCGATTGACACGCTTCAATCCTCGTGGTTCCATCCTGATTGAAACGTTCTAAAACGCAGTAACCGGACCTCGCGACGGCGCGGGATCCGGGTCCGTTTCACCCGGGGTACCCCAGCCCCGGGCCTTACGAGGAGGTAAGGAATGTCAGTTCGTTCCATGACCAAGCGCGCGATCGCCATCGGCGGCGCGACGGTCCTGATCGGCGGGCTCGCAGCGTGCTCGTCCGGCGGCTCCGCCGACGAAGGCGGCGGCAAGGTCGAGATCACCTACCAGGCCGACAACGCCCCGGCCACCGCGGCCACCGCGAAGCCGCTCATCGAGGCCTTCGAGAAGGCCAACCCCGACATCACCGTCAAGTTCGACACCCGACCCCAGGGCACCGACGGCGACAACCTGATCAAGACCCGCCTGTCGACCGGCGAGGCCGCCGACGTCTTCAACTACAACTCCGGCTCGCTCATGCAGGCCCTCAACCCGGACAACACCCTGGTGGACCTGTCCGACGAGAAGTGGGCGGGCGACGTCGACCCGCAGTTCACCAAGGTCGTCAGCACCGACAAGGGCATGTACGGCGCCCCGTTCGGCACGAGCTTCGGCGGTGCGGTGCTCTACAACACGAAGGTCTACGACGACCTCGGCCTCAAGGTCCCGACCACCTGGGACGAGTTCATCAGCAACAGCGAGAAGATCAAGGACGCGGGCGACGTCGCCCCGATCATCCAGACCTACGGCGACACCTGGACGAGCCAGCTGTTCGTCCTCGGTGACTTCGCGAACATCACCGCGCAGGACGAGAAGTGGGCGGACGACTACACCGCCAACAAGGAGTCCTACGCCGACGAACCCGCACTCGCCGGGTTCGAGCACCTCGCCGAGGGCAAGGACAAGGACCTCTACAACGAGGACTACGCCTCGG
This sequence comes from Curtobacterium sp. ME-Dv--P-122a, assembly GCF_030209645.1. Lineage (NCBI taxonomy): Bacteria > Bacillati > Actinomycetota > Actinomycetes > Micrococcales > Microbacteriaceae > Curtobacterium > Curtobacterium sp. ME-Dv--P-122a. Next base: position 91,833 of record NZ_JARVRO010000003.1, on the reverse strand, counting down.
CCACGCAGGCGAACGGCCTGAAGATGCTGGCCGACGGCACCGGCGCGCAGTACCCGATGCTCACGAACGCGATCTCCGCGATCCAGCAGGACTCCCCCGACGCCGTCGACGACATCGGCGCGTTCGCCCTGCCGGCCGAGGACGCCGCGGACACGAACCTGACGATCTGGGAGCCGAACGGCCTGTACATCCCGAAGACGACCACGGGCGACAAGCTGGCGGCGGCGAAGAAGTTCGTGGCCTTCGCGAACTCCACCGAGGGCTGCAAGGTGCAGAACGACACCGGCACCCCCGCCGGCCCGTACGTCATCTCGACCTGCTCACTGCCGGACGACGTGCCCCCGATGATCGACGACCTGCAGCAGTACCTGGACGACGGCAAGGCGAGCCCCGCGCTCGAGTTCCTGTCCCCGATCAAGGGCCCGAACCTCGAGAAGATCTGCGTGCAGGTCGGCTCGGGCATCACCACCGCGAGCAAGGGCGCCGACCAGTACGACGACGACGTCGTCCAGCAGGCACAGCAGCTCGGCATCAAGGGCTGGTGATCGGCGTGACCGCGACCCTCACGACGGCGGTGGCCCCGCCGCAGACACGCAAGGCCGGCCGCCCCGGACCAGCGCGCAAGCGGATGCGCTCGTTCTACCCCGCGTGGTTCTTCATCCCCGCGATCGCGCTGTACGTCGTGTTCTTCGCGGTCCCGACCTTCGCCGGGTTCTACTTCTCGCTCACCCGCTGGACGCTGTTCGACCAGACCTTCATCGGCTTCGACAACTTCGTCCGGTTCTTCCAGGACCCGCAGCTCGTCTCCGGGTTCGTGCACACCTTCCAGTACGGCTTCGTGACGAGCGCGGCGAAGGTGGTCCTCGGACTCGCCCTCGCCCTGCTCCTCACGTCGCCCGTACTGGGGCGCGGCTACCTGCGGGCGGTCGTGTTCTTCCCGGTGCTCGTGTCGACCATCGGCATCGGCATCACCTTCAAGGCGTTGATGGACCCGTTCCACGGGATCATCAACGGCGTGCTGGGTTCGGTCGGCCTGCCCACCCCCGGGTGGCTGACCGACCCGGCGCTCGCCCTGTGGAGCGTCGCCGCGGTGGACGTCTGGAAGGGCGTCGGCATCGCGACGCTCATCTTCATCGCCGGCATCGTGGCGATCCCGCAGGAGTACTTCGAGGCGGCACGGGTCGACGGCGCGAGCGCGTGGTCGATCTTCCGGAACATCACGTTGCCGCTGTCCCGCCCCGCGATGGGCACCGTCATCATCCTGTCGCTCATCGGCGGCCTGCGGTCGTTCGACCTGATCTGGGCGATGACCGGCGGCGGGCCGGGGTTCACGAGCGACGTGATCGCGAGCGTGATCTACAAGCAGTACCAGGCCGGGTTCTACGGCCTGTCCACCGCCGGCAACGTGGTCCTGTTCGTCGTCGTCACGGCGATCATGGTGCCGATCTCGTGGCTCCTCAACCGCAAGGAGGCAGAGCTGTGACGGCGCTCACCAGCCCCCGCGTCAGCACCCCGACGCGGTCCCGCCACCCCGGCCGCGCCCGCCGGTGGATCATCGGCTCGATCGCCATCGTCGTCAGCTTCGTCGTCTTCCTGGTGCCGTTCGTCTTCGTCCTGCTCCAGGCGGCGAAGAACCCCGCCGAGGCGAACCAGCTCGGCTTCAGCCTGCCGACCGACTGGCAGCTGTGGCAGAACCTGCAGGCGGTGTTCCAGAGCGGCGACGGTGGGATCCTCCGCGCGTTCTGGAACAGCGCCCTGCTCACCGTCGGCAGCGTCACCGTCATGGTCGTGTTCTCCGCGATGGTCGGGTACGTCCTGCAGCGGCGACCGAGCAAGTGGAACGCCCTGATCAACTTCTTCGTGCTGGCGGGGCTCATCGTGCCGCCGGCGATCGTGCCGACCATCTGGGTGCTGCAGGGGCTCAACCTGTTCAAGACCATGGGCGGGATGATCCTCATCGAGGCAACCTTCGGCCTGTCGTTCTGCATCCTGCTGTTCCGGGCGTTCGTCGCGACGATCCCGAAGGAGCTCGACGAGGCCGCCGTGCTCGACGGCGCCGGCCCGATCCGCCTGTTCTTCGGGGTGGTGCTGCCGCTGCTCAAGCCGGTGATCATCACGGTCGTGCTCGTGCAGTCGGTGACGGTCTTCAACGACTTCACCAACCCGCTGTACTTCCTGCCGGGGTCCGAGAACGCGACGGTGCAGCAGACGCTCTACGCGTTCCAGAGCCAGTCGGTCAGCCAGCTGAACCTGCTGTTCACCGACGTGCTGCTCATCACGATCCCGCCGCTGATCCTCTACGTCTTCTTCAACCGTCAGATCGTCGCCGGCATGACCAGCGGCGCCGTCAAGGGCTGACCGCCCACCCCGGCCTGGAGGCGCGACCCGCCTCCGCCACACCGCCCACCCGGGCGGACGGCCGGGCCCACGACCCCCGCACCGGTCGACGACGACCGGTCGCGTGAAAGGACCACCACATGACCACCTGGACCGCACCGTTCATCGCGGCCGACACCGACCTCGGCAGCGCCCCGATCCTGCGTCGGGAGTTCCCCCTCGACGACGGCCACGGCGCCGTCACCGCCGCCACCCTCGACGTCAGCGCCCTCGGCGTCGTCGAGGCCTGGCTCGGCGGGCAGCGGGTCTCCGACCACCTGCTCGAACCGGGGTGGACGAGCTACGAGTGGCGCATCCGCGTCGTCTCGCACGACGTCACCGAGCACCTGACGGACACGGTCCCCGGGCAGCCGGCCGTGCTCGCGCTCGTCGTCGGCAACGGCTGGGCCGCCGGACGCCTGGCCTGGGGCGGGGGCGGTGGCTGGTACACCGACGAGCGCGCCGGGTTCGCCGAACTCCGGATCACCTTCGCCGACGGGCACGAGCAGCACGTCACGACCGACACCGACTGGCAGGCTCTGTCGAGCGCGATCACCGCCGACCAGCTCTACGACGGGCACGACATCGACGCCCGACTCCGCGACGGCTCGTTCCTGACGCCCGGCGAGGTCACCGTGCCGAGCGTCGACGGGCACCGGGGGCGGACGAGCACGGTGCACACGGTCGACATCGGCGAGCGCGAACTCGTCGCCGACACGGTGCCGCCGGTGCGCCCGCTGGCCGAGATCGCCCCGGTGGCGATCTGGACGAGCCCGTCCGGAGCGACCCTGCTCGACTTCGGCGTGAACCTGGTCGGGTGGCTCCGGGTCACCGCGACCGGCCCGGCAGGCACCGTGCTGACCCTGCAGCACGCCGAGGTGCTCGAGCACGACGAGCTCGGCACCCGCCCCTTGCGCACCGCGAAGGCGACGGACCACTTCACCCTGCGCGGTGACGACGAGCCCGAGACGTTCGAGCCCCGGTTCACGTTCCACGGGTTCCGGTACGCGCAGGTCGACGGCTGGCCGGGCACGCAGGACGAACTCCGCGCCGCGGTCACCGCCGTGCAGGTCGGGTCGGACCTCACCCGCACCGGCACGTTCGCGTCGAGCCACGAGCTGCTGAACACCTTCCACGACAACGTCGTCCGGGGCATGCAGGGCAACTTCCTGAGCGTGCCGACGGACTGCCCGCAGCGCGACGAGCGACTCGGCTGGACGGGTGACATCGCCGCGTTCGCCCCGACGGCCTCGTATCTGTTCGACACCCGGACGTTCCTGGCCGACTGGCTGCGCGACGTCTGGCTCGAGCAGCAGCACGCCGACGGGGTCATCCCGTTCGTGGTGCCGGACGTGCTGAAGTACTCCCCCGCCGAGGACTTCGGCACGCCCGACGCGACCGCCGTCTGGTCGGACGCCGGCGTCTGGGTACCGTGGACGCTGTACCAGGCGTACGGCGACACCGCGGTGCTCGAGGAGCAGTTCGACTCGATGGCCGCACACCTCCGCCGGGTCCGTGACCACCTGTCCCCGGAGGACCTGTGGGACACCGTCTTCCAGTTCGGCGACTGGCTCGACCCGGACGCCCCGCCCGAGGCCCCGGCCGACGCGAAGGCCGACAAGGGCGTCGTCGCGACCATCTGCGCCTACCGGTCCGCGACGATCGTGGCGGACGCGGCGGAGCTGTTGGGTGGTCACGAGGCGGAAGCAGCGGAGTTCCGGGAACTGGCCACGCGCCTCCAGGCCGGGTTCCGCACCCACTACCTGCAGGACGACGGGCGGATCCTGTCGGACGCGACCACGGTGTACACACTGGCGATCGTGTTCGGGATCCTGTCCGAGCAGGAGCAGGCCGTGGCCGGCGAGCGTCTCGCCGAGCTGGTCGAGGCGTCCGGGTACCGGATCTCGACGGGCTTCGCGGGAACGCCCTTCATCACCGACGCGCTGACGCAGACGGGGCACCTGGAGGACGCCTACCGGCTGCTGCTGCAGACGGAGTGCCCGTCGTGGCTGTACCCGGTGACGATGGGCGCGACGACGGTGTGGGAGCGGTGGGACTCGATGCTGCCGGACGGCACGATCAACCCGGGTGAGATGACCTCGTTCAACCACTACGCACTCGGTGCCGTGGCGGACTGGATGCACCGGGTGGTGGGTGGTCTGTCACCGCTGGCGCCGGGGTACTCGGCCGTCCTGATCGCGCCGCAGCCGGGCGGTGGGCTGACGTGGGCGGAGACCTCGCTCGACACCGTGCACGGGCACGTCGCCGTGCGGTGGGAGCTCGTCGACGGGGAGTTGCGCGTCCGGGCGACCGTGCCCGAGGGCGTGACCGCGGTGGTGCGCCTGCCGGGTGCTGCGGAGCAGCGGCTCGGCGGCGGCACGCACGACCTGCGCGCGCCCGCCGCGGTCCCCGCCGGGTAGGGGGCTGCCGGAACCAGGTTCCGGACACAACACCGCGGAAGTGCGTGGTGCTGTGTCCGGAACCTGGTTCCCCGCCCCGCCCCGCCCCGCCCACAGCACCACCGCGGTTGCGCGAACCCCGCGCAAGCCGTACCGTATGAAACGATTCAATCGCACACGAGGAAGTGACACGATGACATCGACCCCGAGCTTCGCCGGCATCGCCGACCAGCTGGCACGACAGCAGATCGAGCTGCCCAGCTGGGCCTTCGGCAACTCCGGCACCCGCTTCAAGGTGTTCAGCACGCCGGGCACCCCGCGCGACCCCTACGAGAAGATCGCCGACGCCGCCCAGGTGCAGCAGCACACCGGCCTGGCGCCCACCGTCGCACTGCACATCCCGTGGGACCTGGTGGACGACTTCGCCGACCTCAAGCGCCACGCCGAGGAGCACGGGGTGTCGCTCGGCACCGTCAACTCGAACACGTTCCAGGACGACGACTACAAGTTCGGCGCCCTGACCCACGTCGACGAGACGATCCGGCAGAAGGCGATCGACCACCACCTGCGCTGCATCGACGTGATGGACGCCACCGGCAGCCGCGACCTGAAGATCTGGCTCGCCGAGGGCTCGAACTACCCGGGGCAGGAGGACATGCGCTCCCGCCAGGACCGCCTGCACGAGTCGCTCTCGACGATCTACGACCGCCTCGGTGCCGACCAGCGGCTCGTGCTCGAGTACAAGTTCTTCGAGCCGTCGTTCTACCACACGGACGTCCCCGACTGGGGCACGAGCTACGTGCAGACGGCGGCACTCGGGCCGAAGGCGATGGTCTGCCTCGACACCGGCCACCACGCCCCCGGCACGAACATCGAGTTCATCGTGATGCAGCTCCTGCGCCTCGGCAAGCTCGGTTCCTTCGACTTCAACTCGCGCTTCTACGCCGACGACGACCTGATCGTAGGCGCCGCGGACCCGTTCCAGCTGTTCCGGATCCTGGTCGAGGTCATCCGCGGCGGCGGCTACGACAACCCCGACGTCGCGTTCATGCTCGACCAGTGCCACAACATCGAGGACAAGATCCCCGGCCAGATCCGCTCGGTGCTCAACGTGCAGGAGATGACGGCCCGCGCGCTGCTCCTCGACCGCGTCGCACTGACCGCCGCGCAAGAGGCCCACGACGTCCTCGGCGCGAACGAGGTCTTCATGGACGCGTACCAGACCGACGTCCGGAAGGACCTTGCCGAGTGGCGCGAGTCCCGCGGACTGCCGGCGAACCCGATGCGCGCGTACCTGGACTCCGGGTACCAGCAGTCGATCGCCGAGGACCGCGTCGGCGGCGTCCAGGCCGGCTGGGGCGCGTAGGAACATGACGAACACAGTGGAGGCACGGGTGGACCCCGCAACGCAGCTCACGGATGCAGACGAGACGATCAGTGCACTCATCGCGCGCTCGAACGCGCTCGGCTCGGATTCGCGGATCACGAACTACGCGGGCGGGAACACCTCCGCCAAGGGCACCGACACCGACCCGGTCACGGGCGGACCGGTCGAGCTGCTCTGGGTGAAGGGATCCGGGGGCGACCTCGGCACCCTCACCCCGGCGGGCCTCGCGGTCCTGCGCGTCGATCGCGTCCGTGCCCTCCAGGACGTCTACCCCGGGGTGGAGCGCGAGGACGAGATGGTCGCCGCGTTCGACTACACGCTGCACGGCAAGGGTGGTGCCGCGCCGTCGATCGACACCGCCATGCACGCCCTCGTCAACGCCGCCCACGTCGACCACCTGCACCCCGACGCCGGCATCGCGATCGCCACGGCGGCGGACGGTCCGGCCCTGACCGAGCGGATCTTCGGCGACCGGGTCGTCTGGGTGCCGTGGCGCCGGCCCGGGTTCCAGCTCGGGCTCGACATCGCCGCCGTCCAGCGCGACCACCCGGACGCCGTCGGCACGATCCTGGGCGGCCACGGGATCACCGCGTGGGGGGACACGAGCGACGAGGCCGAGGCGAACTCCCGCTGGATCATCGACACCGCCGAGCAGTACCTCGCGGAGCACGGCACGGCGGACCCGTTCGGCGGCCTCCGAGCGGGGTTCGAAGCACTCCCGACCGACGAACGTCGCGCACGCGCCGCCGCCCTCGCCCCGACGATCCGCGGCATCGCCGGGCACGACAAGCCGGTCGTCGGGCACGTCACCGACTCGGACGTCGTGCTCGAGTTCCTGGCGAGCGAACGTGCCGAAGCACTCGCGGCCCTCGGCACCAGCTGCCCGGACCACTTCCTGCGCACCAAGGTCACGCCGCTCATCCTCGACCTGCCCGCAACGGCCTCCGTCGAGGAGCAGACCGCACGCCTGCACGAACTGCACGAGCAGTACCGCGCGGACTACCAGGCCTACTACGACCGGCACGCGACGCCGGACTCCCCCGCGATCCGCGGCGCCGACCCGCTCATCGTGCTGGTGCCCGGCGTCGGGATGTTCTCGTACGGCAAGGACGCCCAGACCGCCCGCGTCGCCGGTGAGTTCTACGTCAACGCCATCAACGTGATGCGCGGCGCCGAGTCCGTCAGCACCTACGCCCCCATCGACGAAGCCGAGAAGTTCCGGATCGAGTACTGGGCCCTCGAAGAGGCGAAGCTGCAGCGGATGCCCGCGCCCAGGAAGCTCGCGACGCGCATCGCCCTGGTCACCGGAGCCGCATCGGGCATCGGCAAGGCGATCGCGAAGCGCCTGGCGGCCGAGGGTGCCGCCGTCGTCATCGCCGACCTCGACCTGGCGAAGGCACAGGAGACCGCCGCCGAGATCGGCGGCCTCGACCAGGCCATCGGCGTCGCCGCGAACGTGACGGACGCCGCCGCGATCGACCAGGCGATCCAGCAGACCCTGCTGCACTTCGGCGGCCTCGACCTCGTCGTCAACAACGCGGGGCTGTCGCTGTCCAAGAGCCTGCTCGAGACCACCGAGCAGGACTGGGACCTGCAGCACGACGTGATGGCGAAGGGGTCGTTCCTGGTGTCGAAGGCCGCGGCGAAGGTGCTCATCGAGCAGGGCCTGGGCGGCGACATCGTCTACATCTCGTCGAAGAACTCGGTGTTCGCCGGGCCGAACAACATCGCGTACTCCGCCACGAAGGCCGACCAGGCCCACCAGGTGCGGCTGCTCGCGGCCGAGCTCGGGGAGCACGGCGTCCGCGTCAACGGCATCAACCCCGACGGGGTCGTGCGCGGCTCCGGCATCTTCGCGAGCGGCTGGGGCGCCAACCGCGCCAAGACGTACGGCATCGAGGAGCAGGACCTCGGCAAGTTCTACGCGCAGCGCACGATCCTGAAGCGCGAGGTCGTGCCCGAGAACGTCGCGAACGCCGTCTACGCCATCTGCACCGACGACTTCTCGCACACCACCGGCCTGCACGTGCCCGTCGACGCCGGCGTTGCCGCGGCCTTCCTGCGGTAGCGACGACCAACGAACCGAGCAGGAGCACGGCATGCACACCAGCGGCAGCGTCGCCGCGGTCGACCTCGGGGCCACCAGCGGCCGGGTGATCGTCGGCCACGTCGACCCCGACGGAGTCCGGATGGACCACGTCGCACGGTTCCCGAACGGCCCCGTCACCCTGCACGAGGGCGACGCCGACACCGGCCGCGACGCCCTGCACTGGGACGTCGTCGAGCTGTACCGGCAGGTGACCGAGGGGCTGCGGCGCGCGTTCGCCGAGCACGCCGCGATCGCCAGCATCGGCATCGACTCGTGGGCGGTCGACTACGGCCTGTTCCGCGACGGCCGACTGCTCGGGCTGCCGTCGCACTACCGCGACGACCGACACCAGGGCGGTGTCGTCCCCGTGCACGACCGGATGGACGGCACCGAGCTGTACGCCCGGAACGGCCTGCAGCACCTGCCGTTCAACACCGTGTTCCAGTGGGCTGCCGACCCGTCGCTGCAGCTCGCGCAGCGTGCGCTGCTCGTGCCCGACCTGCTCGGGTACTGGCTGACGGGGGTCGAGGCGGCCGAGCGCACGAACGCCTCGACGACCGGGGCCCTGAACGCGACCACCCGCGGGTGGGACCCGGCGGTGCGGGCTGCTGCGGGCCTCCCGGCCGGGCTGCTGCCCACGCTGCGTGACCCGGGCGACCGACTCGGCCCCCTGGTGCCGTCCGTCGCCGCGCTCGTCGGCGGCCAGGCCGACGTGACGCTGGTCGGCTCGCACGACACGGCGAGCGCCGTCGTCGCGGTCCCCGCGACGGAACCGGACTTCGCCTACATCTCGTCGGGCACGTGGTCGCTCGTCGGCGTCGAGCTCGACGCGCCCGTCCTGTCGGACGCGGCACGACGCGCGAACTGCACGAACGAGGGCGGTGTCGACGGCCGTGTCCGGTTCCTGAAGAACGTGTCCGGACTGTGGTTGCTGTCGGAGAGCGTCCGCACCTGGGAGCGTGGTGGCGACCGCGTCGACCTGGAGGCCCTGCTCGCCTCCGCCGCGGCCGTCACCGCCCCGGTCCCCGTCTTCGACCCCGCGGACGAGTCGTTCACGGCACCCGGCGACATGCCGGCGCGGATCGCCGCGTGGTGCGCGGCACACGGGCTGAGCGCCCCCGCGTCGCGTGCGGAGTTCGTCCGGAGCATCCTCGAGTCCCTCGCGACGGCGTACGCCGAGACCCTGCGCACGATCGCCGACGTGACCGGCAAGACCATCCGGGTCGTGCACGTCGTGGGCGGCGGCTCGCAGAACCGGCTGCTCTGCCAGCTGACCGCGGACCGCACCGGCCTGCCGGTCGTGGCCGGACCGGTCGAGGCCACCGCACTCGGCAACGTGCTGGTGCAGGCACGCGCCGCTGGACTCGCGGGCCTCGGAGGGGCTTCACTGGAGGCACTCCGCAGCATCGTCGCACGGAGCGTCGAGCCCGTGCGGTACACCCCGTCGGCGTCGTCGCGCGCCGATCCCGATCGATCCCCCGTCAGGAGCCACGCATGACCACGACCGACGACCAGCACCGGATCGACCCCGCGACCGGGGCACCGGCACCCGCGACCGGCTCCGCGTCCGCCGCTCGCACGCGGGTCAAGCGGCAGCTGCCGACGGTGCGGGACCTCGCGCCGCTCATGCAGTTCAAGAAGCCCTCGCTGCCGGGTCGACGTCAGCGCCTCGAACAGGCCTTGACGATCTGGGACCTCCGCGACATCGCCGCCCGCCGCACCCCGAAGGCCGCGTTCGACTACGCCGAGGGCGCGGCCGAGGCGGAGATCTCCCTCGCCCGCGCACGGCAGGCGTTCGAGGACATCGAGTTCACCCCGGCGATCCTGCGCGACGTCTCGCGGGTGGACACCTCGCGCCAGGTGCTCGGGGCGCCGGTGTCGTACCCGTTCGGCATCGCGCCGACGGGCTTCACGCGGATGATGCAGACCGAGGGCGAGCGGGCCGGCGCCCGGGCCGCCGGACGTGCCGGCATCCCGTTCTCGCTCTCCACGATGGGCACCACCGCGATCGAGGACGTCCGCGACGCCAACCCGCACGGGCGCAACTGGTTCCAGCTGTACATGTGGAAGGACCGCGAGAAGTCGATGGCGCTGGTCTCCCGCGCCCAGCAGGCCGGCTTCGACACCCTGCTCGTCACGGTGGACGTGCCCGTCGCGGGTGCGCGGCTGCGGGACAAGCGGAACGGGTTCTCGATCCCGCCGCAGCTGAGTGCCCGGACCGTGGTGAACGCGATCCCGCGGCCGTGGTGGTGGTTCGACTTCCTGACCACCGAACCGCTGGCGTTCGCGTCGCTCGACCGCTGGTCCGGCACCGTCGGCGAGCTGCTCGACCACATGTTCGACCCGACCGTCACCTACGAGGACCTCGCCTGGATCCGCGACCAGTGGCAGGGCAAGATCGTCGTGAAGGGCGTGCAGTCCCTGGCCGACGCCAAGCGCCTGGCCGACCTCGGCGTCGACGGCATCACGCTGTCGAACCACGGCGGCCGGCAGCTCGACCGCGCCCCCGTGCCCTTCCACCTGCTGCCCTCCGTGGTGAAGGAGGTCGGGAAGGACACCGAGGTGCACCTCGACACGGGCATCATGTCCGGCGCCGACATCGTGGCCGCAGTCGCACTCGGCGCGAGGTTCACGATGGTCGGCCGCGCCTACCTGTACGGGCTGATGGCCGGAGGCGAGGCCGGGGTGGACCGGATGATCCAGATCCTGTCCGAGCAGATCGAGCGGACCATGCGGCTGCTCGGGGTGGCCTCGCTCGACGAGCTCGAGCCGGGGCACGTGACGCAGCTGCAGCGGTTGCAGCCGATCCCCCGGGCCTGAGCAGTCCGCTCGCCGCGCGTTGCATCGTGCACGTTCGGACGGCGGACACCGGGCGTTCGTCGGTCGATTTCCGTGACACCCCCCGAACGGGTCACAAATGATGCAAGATGTCCGTGGACGTGTCAACGAAACCCTCGGCATCCGGCCGGCTGGTGCGTCCGTCCCTCCCCGCATCCTGCGCCCGAGCATCCACGAGGAGCCCGACATCTCGACCCGAAGCACGTGCACGCCCTCGCGCGGCACGACCTCACGCACCACGCCCACGCCCCCGGTCACCCGAGGGGGCACCCGATGATCCGGCACCGCGCGATCCTGGCGGTCGCGACCGCCGGCGCCCTGGTCCTCGGCGTCCCCACCGCCGCCTCCGCCCGCACCTGGTGGGGCTGGGACGGCGAGCGCCGCTGGCACAACGCCCCGGTGAACCCCACCCCGACGCCGGCCCCGGACGAGACGGAGGCCCCGGCCCCCACCGACGAGTGGACCCCGGATGCCGAGCCCGAGCAGGACTCCGCGCCCATCGAGGACTCGGCCCCCGTCGCCGAGCCCGCGCCCGACGCAGAGGCCGAGCCCGAGTCCGAGACCGCACCCGAGGCGGAGGCCTCCCCCGCGGACCTGTCCGCGATCGCACCGGACGCCCCGTTCGTCGAGGACTTCACCACGAACGCCGTCACCGGCCTCGTCCAGTCGCTGTACCCGCAGTCGTGGCAGCCCTACCCCGACGGCACCTCGGGCATCTACGCGCCGAGCAAGACCGTGTCGGTGCACGACGGCGTGATGGACGTCGCCCTCGGCACCGGTGCCGGAGCAGCCGGCACCTTCGGCTCCTCCGCCGGCGCCTGGGACCACGTCGGTGGCTCCTTCTCGGTCCGCGCGAAGGCGACCGGCGGCGACGGCAACGGTGCGGCCTTCATGCTGTGGCCGACGTCGAACGTGTGGGCCGACGGCGAGATCGACTTCCCCGAGGGCAACTTCGAGGACAGCCCCTCGGTGTTCCACCACTCGATGACCCCGGGCAAGGAAGCCGAGCGCGTCCAGCTCGGCACCGGCGTCTCGTGGCGCGACTGGCACACCTACAAGGTCGACTGGGTCCCCGGTGAGTCCGTGACCTACAGCGTCGACGGCAAGGTCCTCGGCACCGTGACGCACGACGTGCCGACGACGCCGCACCGCTTCATGTTCCAGGTCGGCAACTGGGGTGAGCAGGGCAACCTGCTCATCGACTGGGTCTCGACGACCGAGTAGCGTCCGCAGGTCCGCACCACGGACGGACGGGAGGCCCGGTGCCAGCTGGCACCGGGCCTCCCGTCCGTCCGCCCGGTCGCGTTCAGTGCGTCGACGTCGCGCGCCGCTCAGAAGAGCGCGTTCAGGTCCGCGTAGTCCACCCCGCCCGCCAGCGAGTCGTAGGTGCCGGTGGTCCGCAGCTCGGCCGTGGCCTGCCGAACGACGCCGTACGCGGCCTGCGCGACGGCGGAACCGAGACTGATCCGGGCCACCCCGATCCGGGCGAGTTCCGCCACGGTCGGCGACCCCGGACCGGCCATCACGTTCACCGGGCCGTCGATCGACTCCACCAGCGCGCGAATGGTCTCGACGTCTCGGACTCCGGGGACGAACACGCCGTCCGCGCCGGCTCCGCGGTAGCGACGAGCTCGCTCGAGCGTCTCGGTCAGCAGTCGACCGGGATCGACGAGACCGGCGAGGTGGACGTCGGTCCGAGCGTTGACGAACAGGGGCACCCCGGCTCGTTCCGCTGCGCGCCGGGCTGCCCCGATCCGGTCGGCGAGCGCCTCCGGACGCAACCTGCCGTCCTCGATGTTGATCCCGACGGCGCCCGCTTCGAGCACCGCGTCCACCGTGCGCGCCACGCCGTCCGCGTCGTCGGCGTAGCCGGACTCGATGTCGACGGTGACCGGCACCGACACCGAGGCGACGATCCGCGCGACCGCGTCCATCGCTTCCGCCCGGGTCAGGGTGTTGCCGTCCGGCCGTCCGAGGGACCAAGCGACGCCCGCACTGGTCGTGGCGATCGCGGTCGCGCCGGCGTCCTCGACGAGTCGGGCGCTCGCGGCGTCCCAGACGTTGACGAGGACGAGTGGCCGGGATGGGTGGTCGTGGAGTCCGTGGAAGGTCGCGGCTCTGGTCGAAGTCGTGTTCACCCCTCGATCCCATCGGTCCGAGCGCGGACGAGCTGGCGGGTTCCGGACGACGCGGTGGCGGCCCCGCTCAGCCCTCGGGGAGAGGAGACCTGCGTGGGTTCAGCAGGTCTCCGTCCCACGACAGGTCGTCGTGCTCGCGGACCTCGAACGCCTCGAACCGGTCGTCGTCGAGCACGCCGTCGACGAGCGCGCGCGATCCGGCGACGATCGTCGAGTCCCAGTCCTCCTCGGCGGCGACGACCCACGCGTGGTCCTCCGGCCAGATGAACGTCGTGTGCGGCGCCACCTGGTCGTGCCGCCCGAAGCTCTCCCACCCCGGGACCGCCCGCTGCACCCACGACGCATCGGCGAGCTCGTCCAGGGTCGCACTGAAGAGCCAGGTGTCCCGCGCGGGCCAGGCCATCAGTCCCCGCACACGTCGGATCCGGTGCCGGCGTTCGGCTGACGGCGGCCCGCCCGTTCCCTCCCACGCTCCGACGACCAGGTCTCCGGGGGTCGACGTCGCGCTCCGCAGGTGCGTGCTGAGGACGGCGAGGTCCCGCGGGTCGAACCATCCGTCGTCCGACTGGTCCACGCGCCAGCCGTCGGCCCAGGACCTCGTCTGCTCGTCGTCGGTCAGGCGTCGCCACTGCACCAGGGGGTGCATCACGCGGTCGTTGCGGCGCGCGACCTCCGCCCACCGCCAGCGGGTGTTCGACGTCCGGGTGGTCGCCCCACTCGTCCGCGGTGTCGAGGTCTGCCCGGTGCGCGCCGACCGGGTGCAACAGGCGTGCGTACGCCTCGAATCCGGTGCCCGCGACGCCACCGACACTCGCCCAGCGTCCGGCACGCGCAACGAGCCAGTCGCCCCGCGATGCCTCGCTCAGCAGGCGCATCGTGCTGCTGCTCAGAGCTTCTCGTCGACGAGGGCGATGAAGCGGCTGCCGATGCCCTCGACCTCACGCCGCGTCAGGCCGGCGGTGGGCTCGGGCGCCTGGTACGGGGCGTGGTAGTCGCACATCAGGTAGTCCCACTCGGGCCACCACTTCTTCGGGCGCGCCTCTTCGTCGAAGCCGCAGACCACGCACTCCAGGCGCGTCCAGACCTTCTTCGTGCCGGTGCGGTTGGCGCGGGACTGCACGAGCCAGGCGGGCGGGTCCTGCTCGATCGCGTCGAGCTCCGCTTCGCTCAGGCGCGACGGGATGCCGTGGCGGGTCGCCATCTCGAGGGGGATGTCGAGCCGGACGGCGGCTTCGCGGCGGGAGAGCATCCGTCCAGGGTAGGTCCTGCAACTTCCCACCTCGAACTGCGACGGCAGCAACCAGGACGTCCACCGCGGACTTTCCTCGAGCGGACAGTCCGTGTATGGTCTCGATCACTGAGGTAAAAGGCGCCGCGATCTGCGGCGCACCAGCACGCGGCATCGAACGAGTCGCCACTTCTTCCCTCGAAGGAGTGCGCCATCGTGTCCCCCAGTCCCGCTCTCACCACCGGGCACGTGCCCGGCGGTGGTTCTTCTCCTCGTCTGCGCGACGCCTGGATCGCCCTGGCCGGGCTGTCCGCGGTGTTCCTGTTCGAGATGCTCGACAACTCCGTGCTCAACGTCGCCCTGCCGACGATCGGCCGCGACCTGGGTTCGTCGACGACGGGCCTGCAGTGGGTCTCGGGTGCCTACTCGGTCGCCTTCGGAGGGCTGATGCTGCTGTTCGGCGCCGTCGCCGACCGCGTCGGACGCCGCCGGGTCATGCTCGCCGGGCTCGTCCTGCTGGCCCTGGCGAGCCTCGCCACGGCGGTGGTCACGTCGACCGAGCAGCTGATCGCCGTGCGGGTCGCGATGGGCGTCGCCGCGGCGATGACGACGCCCGGGTCGATGGCGCTGGCGTTCCGCCTCTTCGACGACGAAGGTCTCCGGGTCCGGGCGCTCACCGTCATCTCGACGGCCGGGCTCGTGGGGCTGGCCATCGGGCCGACCGTCGGCGGGTTCGTGCTCGCCGTCGCCCCGTGGCAGGTGCTGCTGCTGGCCGACGTGCCCATCGCGGTCCTCGCACTCGTCGGCATCCGGCTCGGTGTCGCCCGCGACGAGGATTCAGGGCTCCATCGTAATCCGGTCGACGTGGTCGGAGCGCTGCTCGGTACCGTGACCGCGGCCGGAGCGCTCGTGGCGCCGACGATCCTGGTCGAGTCCGGAGCCGCTGGCTGGTGGGGGTGGGCCGTCCTCGCCCTCGCCGCCATCTGCGCGGTGGGGTTCGTCGCCCGCGAGCGGACCGCGCGGCACCCGCTGATCGACCTGTACCTGCTCGCCCGACCACTCGTCTCGAGCGGACTGGCGTTCAAGGCCGCGTCGGGTCTGGCCGTCGCCGGACTGTCGTACCTCGTGACCCTGCAGCTGCAGTTCGCCTGGGGCTGGCCGCCGGCGCTGGCCGCCGTCGGGACGTTGCCGCAGGTGGTCGTGCTGCTCGTCGGCGGCCGCTTCGTCGGGCCGTTCGTGCAGCGGGTCGGCCTGGGCCGCGCCGCCTGGATGAGCGCCGTCTCGGTCGTCTCCGGTCTCGCGGTCTTCGGCGCCCTGAGCCGGTACGGGTACCTGTGGGTGCTCGTCGCGCTCGTGCTCGTCGCCGCCGGCATGCGGGTCGTCGGCGTCGTCGCCGGCGCCTCGGTCCTCACGGGCCTGCCCGCCGACCGCACCTCCGTCGGGGCGGCGCTCGTCGACACGTCGAGCGAGCTCGCGGGCGGTGCCGCCGTGGCTGCGGCGGGGACCATCGTCGCCGCCTTCGTCGCCGGGAGCATCACCACGACCACCTGGACCGCCGCCCGGATCGAGGACTTCCAGGACGCCCTCACCGTCGCCGGGCTCGGCCTCGCCGCGGTCGCAGCACTGCTCGTCGTGGTCGGCATGCTCCGAGCCCGGCCCACCGTCGAAGCAGCGGACGAGGCCCCGTCCGAACCTGCCGACACCACCCCTGCACACACCGACCCGACCACCATCACCGAGGAGACCTCCCGTGTCTGACACCATCGCCCTCCCCCGCCCGCCGTTCGACCCCGAGTTCGTGCCCTTCCTCACCGCCATGGACGCGCGCGGCCGCTTCCACCTCACGACCCAGATGCTGCCGCAGATGCGACAGCTGGACATGACCGAGGCGCAGCTCGACGAAGGACTGCGTACTCGCGGCCTCGAGCGCAGCAGCATCACCATCCCGGGGCACCGCGGTGACCCGATCGACCTCGCCGTGATCCAACGCACCGGCCGCACCGGCACGGCTGCCCTGGCCTACGCGATCCACGGCGGCGGGATGATGTTCGGCCACCACCTCGGCAACCTCGACTCCTACGACGAGTGGCTGCTGGTGCACGACGTCGTCCTGGTCAGCCCGGACTACCGCCTGGCTCCGGAACACCCGGACCCGTACCCGGTCGAGGACTGCTACGCCGGTCTCGTCTGGGCATCTGAGCACGCCGACGAACTCGGCATCGACCCGGAGCGCATCGTCCTCGTCGGCCAGAGCGCCGGCGCCGGTCTCGCCGCCGGCACCGCCCTCCTCGCCCGCGACCGACAGGGTCCCTCCGTCATCGGCCAGGTGCTCGTGAGTCCCATGCTCGACGACCGCGACGCGACGCTGTCGGCTCGGCAGTTCGACGGTGTCGGGGTCGCCGACCGGGAGATGACACGGTTCGGCTGGGACGCCTACCTCGGTGACCGGCGGGGTGGCGAGGACGTCTCCGTCTACGCTGCACCCGGCCGCGCGACCGACCTGACCGGGCTCCCGCCCGCGTACATCGACTGCGGCAGCACCGAGGTGTTCCGCGACGAGACCGTCGCCTACGCCAACTCGCTGTGGGCCGCGGGCGTCCAGGCGGAACTGCACGTGTGGCCGGGAGCGTTCCACGGATCGACGAGCATGATGCCCGACGCGACGCTGTCGAAGCGGGCCGTGCGGGCTCTGCGCGAGTTCACCGGGCGCCTCCTCAGTCCGGCCGCATGACGGCAGTCCCGGCACGAGCGCGTCGCGGCGCTCGTGCCGGGACCGGCACCTGGTCGCAGCATCAGCTAGATCCGGTCCAGGGACACCACCGCGACGACGATCGGCCACGCCTCACCGTCGAGCTGCACGGACCGCAGCCCGCGCGGCAGGGCGTGTCCGTCATCGGACGCGACGACGACTCCCTGCAGCCCGATGAGGTGCCCGGAACCCCGGCTGTAGTGGACACGATCACCGACGACGGGCATGACGATGGTGTCCGCCGCCAGCTCCTCTGCAGCGAGTTCGACGACGACAGGCCGGGACTCCGTGAGCACCGCGGCGAGCTGTGCCTCGAACCCGTCGCGTTCGTCGAGCTCTGCGTCGCGCACCTCGAGATCCGCGTTCCCGGCGGCTGGCAGGGCTCGCGGGCCGATCGTGCGCGCGACTCCGCATCCGATCGCGACACCCGGGCCGGCGAGGGACAGCCCCGTGCTCGCCATCTCGAACCGCAACGGGACTGGCTCAGCAACGACCTGACGGAGTCCGCCGTTCGAGCCGCCGGCGGTGTGCGCTCGCACGGCAGTCGCCTGCACCGCGCCGTGGAGTCGTGGCGCGACCGGAGCTGCTCTTGTCCGCCGGAGATCACCGCCGAACTGCTCGCCGAGGTGCTTCTTGAACGCGAGGGCGCCAGGCCGTCGCTCGTCGGAGTTGTCCATCGGGTCGCCTTCGGGTCGGCTTCTCGCAGCCTCGGGTCAGGCTGTTCCCGGACCGTACTGCCGGACAACCGGCGCACACGATGGTTCCTCAGCGATATTGCGGTAACCAGCAACGCCGATTCGGAGTTCGCCCCAGCACAGCCCCCGTTTGCTCCGACCTCGGCCTCCTCAGCGGGCGGGCGCCGATTCGTCGCGGCGGGCTCTTCGCCGCAGGGACTGACGGAACCCAGTGAGCACGGCGCCGCACACGACCGTGACGACGATGCCGATGGCCGTCCCGCCGGCCGATCCGCTTCCGTAGTTCGACCATGGCAGCCCGAGAACCCACTGGAGCGCGGGGCCCAACACGAGGAGCACTGCGGCCGGAATGACGACGATGAGCAGCGCACGGCGGCCGCTCCAGGCAGGATGGCGCAGGATGACAACGGCGGCCAGGGCGACGACCGCGAGAGCACCGTAGATCCACGATGCGCCGGACATCCGCCAGCCGTCGTGCGCGAACCAGTCGTGGACTTCACGGACGGTGCGCGCCCACGCGTGCTGACCTCGGCCGTGTGTCGACGAGATGACGGGCAGTGGCCATCCGATGACGGCAAGAACTCCGGCGACCGCGCTCGCGAGTCCGAGCACGACCACCCCGAACTGCGACCCGGCGCTGGGTGCAACGTCGAAGTCGGAGATGCCCACGCGCAGGAGGCTATCGAGCGAGCGCAACGGTCGTTCCACTCGGGCACGCCGCTCTCCCCCGGGTCGATGAGTGCCTCGTGAACGACCGTCTGTGATCCGTTGATCCCGAGGTCAGTAGTTGCCCATTGAGTAAACTTGCCCAATGGGCAAACTTGTTCTAGTTTGGTGTCATGACAGACGAGATCTCGTTCCGTGAGCAGAAGAAGGCAGCGATCCGTGACGCGTTGAGTGTGACGACAGTGTTGCTCGCCCGGGAGCGGGGGCTCGACAACATCCGTGTCGAGGACATCGTCGGTCGGGTCGGAGTGTCGAGGCGGACGTTCGGGAACTACTTCTCGAGCAAGGAAGACGCGATCGCGGACCGCCACGTGCAACGCGTGCGCACGGCGGCCGACGATCTGCTCCAGCGGCCGCGCGAGGAGCCGTTGTGGACTGCCATCACGGAGGCGCTGCTCGCGCCGTACGAGGCAGAAGAGACGACGACCCCGTCCCGGGAGGAGCAGAGCGGGCTGCTCGCAGTGCTGTCGACGCCAGGCATGCAGTCAGCCGTCGATCGAGGTGCCCGCGCAGCGAACGCAGTGTTCGCGGCCGCCGTCGCGGCGCGCTCAGACGCAGCACCGGAGGATCCCATTCCTGGTCTGGTGTCCGCCGCTGCGCTGTCGACCTTGTTGACAACGCTGGAGTCCTGGGCGGCGCGCGCGGAGCCACAACCCCTCCAGCCGATCCTCCGAGCTGCGTTCCAACTCCTCGGCGACGGTTTCGACCACCTCCGCTGACCACTGATCCCACACTCTTCGCCAGAAGGAAGACCATCATGTACGACGTCGTCATCGTCGGGGGCGGACCCGTGGGCATCTTCGTCGCCTGCGAGCTGAAGCTCGCGGGTGCGAACCCCCTCGTCCTCGAACGCCTCCCCGAGATCAACCAATGGGACAAGGCGCACGGCTTGACCGGGCAGGTCGTCCGACTACTGGACCACCGCGGCTTGTTCGAGCGGTGTGCTGGGCGGGCCGTCCCGGAGCCGGCTCCGGGCTTCTTCTTCGGAGCGCTGCCGTTGCCGCTCCACTCGCTCGGCGACCGCAACCCGATGTACCTGCTCCACATCAACCAGCGCGACCTCGAGCGCGTACTCAACGACCGCGCAGCGGAACTCGGCGTTGCGATCCGTCGTGGCGTCGAGATGCGCTCCTTCACCCAACACGACGACTCCGTCACCGTCGACCTCGTCGACGTCGCGACCGGAGCTGAGAGCACCGCGTCGGCGCAGTACCTCGTGGGGAGTGACGGTGCGCGAAGCACTGTTCGGAAGCTCTCCGGTATCGGCTTCCCCGGCAACACCGACCACCACATCGTGGACCGCACAGCCCTGATCGCACCAACTGAGCAGCTGACGCCCGCCGGCCCCGGGAAAGTGCACGTTGCGGGTCTGGGAGAGATCGCGGAGAGCTTCCACCGCACTGAAACCGGCGTCGTCACCATCGCCCTCCGTGACCCGGAGCACCCGCTGGTCTACACCGCGGAATGGGAGGACCAGCCTGACCGCAGCTTCCCTGGTGAGGGAGCAGCCATGACATTGACCGAGATGGAGGACAGCCTTGAGCGCGTCCTCGGCGTCCGCCTCGACCTCAACGCGCCAGCCGACGGTGAGCCGACGTTGCTGCGCCGTCTGACCGGTCGGAACACACGCGTCGCTGACCGCTACCGCGACCGGCGGATCTTCCTCCTCGGCGACGCCGCACACGTGCACTCTGCCGCAGGCGGACCCGGCCTGAACCTCGCGCTTCAGGACGCGGCGAACCTCGCCTGGAAACTCGCCGCCAGCCTCCACGGCTGGGCCCCCGCGGGCTTGCTCGACACCTACGAGACAGAGCGGCGCCCGCTCGGACAACGCGTCTTCATGCAGACCCAAGCGCAGACCGCCCTCATGGCGCCCGGCTCGGATGTCACCGCCCTCCGCGACCTCTTCGCCGAGATGCTCGCCGACACGACCACCGTGCAGCGCATCGCAGATCTCCTCGCCGGCTCGGACGTCCGCTACGACACGAGCCCCGCGAACTCCGCGAACCCCGACGGCCCCACCGGATGGTTTGCACCGTCATCACAGGTCGAACTCGCCGACGGGACCATCCGCAGAATCCCGGAACTGCTCCGCACCGCCCACCCCATCCTGGTCGACGCGACCGGCACGTACCGCGACACCATCGCTCGATGGAACGACCGCGTCGACTACGTGCCGCTGGCCACAACGCATGAACAGACCTCGATGTTGATTCGGCCCGACGGATTCGTCGCCTGGTCCCACACCGACCCCGCCTCCCTCACAGAGGCACTCGCAGCCTGGTTCGGAACACCCGAACACGGCTCTACCGGAGCGGTGTAACGCGTGAACCTCGACGTGATCGGAGCCGCGATCGTCTCGATCAGCGGTGCGCTCTTCGCGACCGCTTCGATCTGGTGTCTGATCGGCCTTCTCCTCAGAACACGAGCAATGCCTGAGCTCCCAGCAGCTTCCAGAGCCCACCTGTTCACGTCGGCATTGACGGTATTCGCCGGGCTCGTGGTCCACATCATCGGCTTCTTCCCCGAAGCCTTCGTGCTCATCTACGGAGGCGCGACGTCGATGCTCGTCGCCGCCTTCTTCGCACGTACGACGGAACGGCCCGTTCCCGGCCGGGTCGCGGGACCGGCCCTGCTCACGGCGGGCGGGATCGTCGTGCTCACCATCGGGCTGCTCATCTGACCGCTGAACAGTCACAAGCGCGCGAGAGTACGTGAAGAAGAACACGTCTCCGGAGAAGCAGTCTCCGAAGACCATTCGCACCCGGGACGGGAGAACGCTGTTCCCCGCACGTTGCCTTGGACGCTCGTGGCTCGTCAGCGAACCGTTCCCTGGGCAAGGGCCGCGAAAGCGTCCTCGACCAGCTCACCGAGGCGCTCAGCTCCGCCGCTCTCGACCCATCCGTCGTACGCGACGATGACGCAACCCAAGGCGGCCATCACGAGTGTCTGCACCGCGATGCGTCGCAACTGGCTATCGGCGCTGCCGGCCAGGCGCAGCCGGAGGTGCTGATGGACATCATGGCCGGCGGTGGAGGCACCCAGTACCTGACCGCACTCGTGGGCCGGGCGCGTGCACTCGAGATCCTCCTCGGTGCGCAGCTCGTCGATGCCGAACTCGCAGAGCGGTACGGTCTCGTGAACCGAGCACTCCCGGCCGACGAGATCCACTCCTTCGTCGACGCGTTGGCCCGCCGGATCGGCGGGTTGCAGCCCGCAGCCGTGTCCGCCGTCAAGAAGGCGGTGAACGCTGCCCCGAGCCCGATCACCCGTGCAGGCTTGGTTGCAGAGAACGCGCTCCTCGGCCCGTTGTTCACTCCGGCCGCGGCCGACCGCGCGCACGTCCTGCTCGCCGCGGGCATGCAGACCCGCGACGGCGAACTCCGACTCGAATCAGTGATCAGCGGGCTCTGATCCGACAACCCCGACGGGAACCCGCCGGAATGTCCCAAAGCGGCCGACGCAGCACACGCCGGCCGCTCACTGCATCTCGGGTGAGACCCGCGGTGCAACGACAGACGCCCGGTGGTCCACACGAGACGGACGGGAGGCCCGGTGCCAGCTGGCAACGGGCCTCCCGTCCGTCTCGTGGTCGCGTCGACGACGCGACCCGCAGGCGCTGGTGCGTCAGCGCGATCCGACGATCGCGGCCTTGGTCTGGTCACGCAGGTACGCGATGCCGGCAGCGTTCGGGTGGAGTGCGCCGAACAGGATGGAGTACTTCGTCCCGGCCAGCGGGGTGCTGTCCGCAGCGGTGCCGCGATCAGTCAGGGTGAGTCCCGCCATCCACGCGGAGCCCGACGCAGCACAGGGGGTGTGCGTGGCAGAGCCCTGCAGCGTCGAGACGTAGGTGAAGCCGCGAGCCTTCGCCGCAGCCTTGACCGCTGCGTCGAGCGCGTTCTGGGTGCGGTGGAAGTAGGCGGTGTCGGTGGCGGTGAAGGGGAACGCGTTCTGCGGGAACGGCGGCTCGAGACCGGAGTCACCGAGGAGGCTCGAGAAACATCCCTTCGGGGTCTGCGCCGCACCCGGCGCGATCATCGGGTAGCCGACGACGAACACCTTCGCCTGCGGAGCACGCTGCGCGATGACGCGGAACGTCGACGCGAGCCGAGGTGCCACGACGGTGCGGATGCGCGATGCGAGACGATCCCGCGTGACGCCGTGCACGACCGGTGCGTAGTAGTCCTTGCAGTGGTCGTAGGTCTTCCCGTGGATCTCCGAGAACACCGGGCCGGCCTTGTCCAGCGCGACGCAGTTCTTGATGACTCCGGTGAACCCCAGGTCGTTGCCACCGATCGACACCGTGACGACGTCCGTGTCCTTCGACAGCGCGTCGGCCTGGACGGGCGCGGTGGCACTTCCGGCTCCGGTCTTCTGCGCGACCCGGGAGATGTTGCCGGTGGTGGCACCGGCGCAGGCACGGTCGTCGAGCTGGAGTCCCAGGGATGACGCGACCTGGTGCGGGTAGTCGGTGGTGGACTGGAAGCAGCCGGCCGCCGGACCCGAGCTGTACGGGCCGACGCCGAAGCCGCCCGCGTACGAGTCGCCCAAGGCCACGTAGCTGTCACCGCTGGCGGCGGCCACGGACTGGGTGGGTGCCGCGCCGTCGGCGTTGGCCGCGGAGACGGGCCCGGCCGCCCCGACAGCGAGCGCTGCCGCCGTGAGGACGCCGCTGGTGATCAGCAGCGCGTTGGTCCGGCGGAGGCGAGGAGCGTGACGCATGGAGCAGGTTCCTTCCAGAGGGCCTATTCGACAGACGATCGTCTGACAAGTAGACGGTAGGTCGGTCGGACGCCCCGCGCCATGAGAGGGCCACAAGGTGCATGGGATGCGCTCCGCGCACCCGTCCTGTCCTATCCCTCGACGTGGATCAGGCCAGCGCGCACCAGGTGGACAGGTGGTCAAGCGCCGCTCCGGCCGTGTCCACCAAGCGCTTGCGGGTCGATTCCCGGTCGGCATCCGCGAGGACCGCGTCGCCGATGGCCTCGGTGGTCTGCTGCACGACGGCCACGAGGGCGGCAGCCTGAGCACGCCGGGTCATCGAGTCGAAACCCGTGTCCGCCAGTTCTGCTGCCACCGCGGACGTGACCTCGTCGTAGAACTCCAGCGCCCGTCGACGGAGCACCGCGCTGAGCCGGCACTGCGCCGGGAACTCCCCTCGCGCCAGAGCCGGATCCTCTGCGACGTACCGATCGACGTCCTCGATGACGATGGTGCGCATCGCTTCCGCCGGCGACTGGTGCGCACCTCGGTCAGCAACCGCAGCTCGGATCTTCTCGAGCACCTCGTCGGCTCGGTCGAACACCAGATCGGGTTTGGTCGGGAAGTAGTTGTAGACGGTCTGATCCGAAACACCTGCAGCTCGGGCCACGTCTGACATCGACACCTCGTCGTACCCGTGCTCAGCGAACAGGCGTGCAGCAACGTCACCCAGGCGCTCGCGGGTCTCCCGTTTCTTGCGCTCTCGCAGCCCCGACGGAACACCCTCGCTCGACTCCACCATCCCCCGAGTCTGACACGAAACGTTGAGTGACCCAAAGTTCTGGTACGTTGGCCGAACTTAGAGTCACTACAAGTTCGGTGGATACCGAGGAACGAGGACGATCGATGACCACGCAGAAGCAGGAACAGGTACTCATCGCAGGAGCGAGTTTCGCTGGGCTCACGACCGCGCTGTGGATGCGTCGGCTCGGGTACGACGTCTCGATCGTCGAGGTCGCTTCCGGGTTGAAGCGAGGCGGCACCCCGGTCGACATCCGCGACGACACCATCGCGATCGTGGATCGGATGGGCCTGCTCGAGCAGATCTCGGCGAAGGCGCTGGCGCCGCGGGTGACGGAGTTCACGACGCCGGAGGGAGACCGCATCGCGCGGATGGATCCCGTGCCGCCCTCGGCCGGATCGACGGGCGACGGCTACGAGGTCCACCGCGACGACCTGCTCGACATCCTCGCCGCCGCGACCGAGGGCGAAGTGGAGATGCTGTGGAACAACTCGGTCACGTCCCTGCACCAGACCGACGAGGAGGGCGTGCACGTCACCTTCCGCGACGGAACCGAACGGGACTTCTCCATGGTGATCGGCTGCGACGGCAACCACTCCACAGTGCGTCGACTGCACTTCGGGCAGGAAGCGCGGTACAGCCACTTCCTGCGGACGTACTTCTCCGTCGCCATCCTCGACGACCTCGTCATCGAACCGCAGACGACCCAGATCACCAACGCACCGGGCGTCACGATGCTGGTCAACTCGTACGACACCACCACCGACCTCGTCCTCGGCTTCCGCTCCGAGCAGGAGATCCCCTTCGACCACCACGACGAAGCGGCACAGAAGCGCATCCTCCGCGAGCACATGCTCCGGGCCGGTTCGCCGTTCTCGGACCACGTCGACGAAGCCATCGGCGCCGAGACCTTCTACTTCGACAAGCTCAGCCAGATCAAGATGCCGGCGTGGACGTCCGGCCGGGTCGCACTCGTCGGCGACGCCGGTTACTGCCCTTCCCCGGCCGCCGGGATGGGCGGCTCGCTCGCCATCATCGGCGCCACTGCACTCCACGACGCTCTCCGGGACGCGGACGGCGACGTCGAGCAGGCATTCGCTGACTACGAGCGCGCGCTCCGGCCGGTCGTCGACGCGGTACAGCACGACGCCGAGCACATCGGTGTCAGCAGCTACTTCCCCGCGACCGCGGACCAGATCGATGCGCGCAACAGGATGCTGCTCGACCGCTGAGTACGGACGCCCCGCGGTGGCGCCTGTTCGGAACAATTCCACAAGACTTCTTGTGCGTATAGGGTCGCACCATGACCCAAGGACGGATCGACGACCCCGCCCAGATGCGCGCCCTCGCTCACCCGACACGCCTGCGCATCCTCGGCCTGTTGCGTGCGAACGGCCCGCAAACCGCCGCGACGATCGGCGAGGTGATCGACGAAGCGCCCGGCACGATCAGCTACCACTGCACCCGACTCGCCGCCGCGGGCTTCATCGAACCCGCTCCCGACGCGGGCACGGACCGACGTGAGCGCTGGTGGCGAGCCGCGCACGACGCCTCCGTGTGGGAGCTCGCCGATGCGCTCGACGACCCGGAGCGGTTGCTCGCCACCAACACCCTCGACCACGCGGTCGCCCGCGTGTACGCCGCGAACTACGAGGCGTTCGTCGACCTCGCGCCGACGTTCGGACGCGAGTGGGTGTCGGCGTCCTCGAGCTCGGACCGCGTGCTCCGCCTGACGGCAGCCGAGCTCCAGGACATGGGCGAGGAACTCCGCGGCGTCGTGGACCGCTGGGCTGGTGTCGCTGCCGAGCACCACGCCGGCGACGGCTCCGAGCAGGTCTTCGTGCTGAACCAGGCATACCGATGGCCTCGCGGCTGAGCCCCCGGGCGCAACTGCGCGCACTGCTCGCGGTGCAGGTGGTGTCGCGCATCGGGAACGTCATCACCACCATCACCGTGCCGTTCGCCGTCCTCGCGCGTGGCGGCTCCGCCACCGACGTCGGCATCGCCGCGTTCATGGCGACGGTGCCGATCGTGCTCGGCGGCCCGTTCGGCGGTGCCATCGTGGAGCGGGTCGGCTTCGTCCGCTCGAGTGTCGCGTCCGACGTCGTCAGCGGGCTCACCCTGCTCGCGATGCCGGTGCTCGCCTGGACCGTCGGTCTGCCGTTCTGGGCGCTCCTCGCGCTCGTGTTCGTCAGCGGGCTTTTCGACACCCCGGGTGAGTCCGCCCGACGGGTGCTCCTGCCGGGGCTCGCGACCGCGGCAGGCGTGCCGCTCGAACGTGCCGTCGGCCACTTCGAGGCGTCGTCACGGCTGTCGGTGCTGATCGGTGCGCCCCTCGGCGGGACCCTGGTCGCCGTCCTCGGTCCGATGCCGGGTCTCGCCTGCGTGGCGATCGCCTTCGGGGCAGCCGCGATGCTCATGGCGCTGACGGTCCGCGGTGCGGTGGCGCCGGTCGCGTCCGGCGAGCCCGTGGAGTCGCAGGGGTACTGGCGCGACATCGCCGACGGGTGCCGGTTCTGCGTCCGCGATCCCCTGTTCCGGCTCGTGGTCGCGCTGGTGCTCGTGACGAACCTGCTCGACGCCGCACGCTCGACCACGCTCCTGCCGCTCTACGCCGACCAGCAGCTCGGCGGCGCGCAGGCGCTCGGGCTCGTCACCGGTGTCTTCGGGGGTGCGGCGTTCCTCGGCTCCGTCGCCTTCGGGTACGTGGCGCACCGCGTGCCACGGCGGTTGGTCTTCGCCCTGTGCTTCGTGCTCGCCGGCGGGCCGTCACTGGTCGTTCCGGCCCTCGGGCTCGGCCTGCCGTGGATGCTCGCGTCCGCCGCGCTCTCCGGGCTCGCGGCCGGTTCGATCAACCCGATCCTCGGAGCCGTCGAGCTCGAGCGGATCCCGGAGCACATGCGCGCGCGGGTGTTCGGCCTGCTCGGTGCCGGCGCGTGGGCGGGCATCCCCGTCGGCGGCCTGCTCGCCGGGCTCGCTGCCGACGGCGTGGGGGTCGAGGCCACCTTCGCCGTCGTCGCGGTCGCGTACACGGTCGTGACGCTCACGCCGCTGCTCGGAGGATCGTGGCGGCTCATGGAACGCCGCTCGGTCGCGGTGTCAGCGGGTTGACGTCCGGTGGTCCGCCCGAACCGCCGCCTAGGCTGCGGAGGTGACCAGGCACCGGACGAACACCCGACGAGCGATCGTCGTGACCGTTCTGGTCGTGGCTGCCGCGGCCGTCCTGTTCATCGGTCTGCGCGCCGCACTGCTGTTCGCGGGGGCGACGGAGGGCGACGTGCCGACGTCGTCGTCGATCCCCCTGCCGGCCGGGAGCAGGGTCGTCGACGAGGACGAGCAGTGCGCGTCCGGCGGGTGCTGGTCGCTCGTGTCCGTGCAGCCGCCGTCGGGGGATGAGCCCGACCGAACTGTCGACGACGTTGGGCACTGAACCGTTCGCGAGGCTGCCCGGGAGTCTGTGGGACCCACGCGTCATCAACCTGACGTCAGAAGTCCAGGGAGACCTCCTCGTGATCCAGGCGGACTACTGGTCCCGCGAGCCCTCTCCCTGACGCCCGGAAGACCACACGAGGCGGCCGTGCCTGGAGGGACGGTGCCAGCTGGCACCGGGCCTCCCGTCCGCCCTGTGGTCGCGTCGACGACGCGTCAGGCGTCCCAGGGCCAGTAGGTCTGGCAGGTCTCGGGGCCACCGTTCGTCGAGCCGCAGACCTCCACCGGCCCCCAGATGCTTGACGACCAGGGTTCAGCCCCCGCTGCGCTCCCGACGACGCACCCGCAGCGTGCCGATCCCCTGCACGATGCAGACGACGCCGCTCGCGACGACGATGACCCCGGTCACGATCCGGCCGACGGAGACCCCGCCGAACAGCAGCGGGGCGACCGCGACACCGATGAAGATCGCGCCCATCACGATGACGACGACCGGGTTCTGGGCGACGAAGAACCGGCGACCGCCGTTCGCTTCGGCGATCGCCCGGTCCCGAGCACGCGGGACGGCGTCCGGCGACCGACCAGCGCGGCGATCTGCACGCCGTCGCCGACTGCGCAGGACCAACCACACCGCCGCGCCGATGACCACGGCCGCTCCGATCGCGATCCACTCGACGAGCTGGAAGAACCCGAAGACGAGCACCAGGACGAACCCGACCACGACGCCCGCGAACATGTCCGTGGTCATCCGGTCGGTCCGGCCGTCGGCACTCGTGACGTAACCGGGGCGACGTTCGTACGGATCGTGCTCGTCCACGGCCGGTCCGTCGGCCCGTTCGGTTCCCATGATCCGAACGTACCGACGGCGCTGGGGACCCGTCCGGGTCAGCCCACTCGTTCCCCCGGCTGCTCGGCCCGGACCCCGTGTGCCGGACGCCGCTCCCGCACGATCGCCACCGCCTGGCGCAGCGACAACCCGGGCAGGTAGGTACGGACGATCGCGACGCCGATCGTGGGCAGCGCCACCGGGTCCGGGTACGCCATCACCAGGGGGTGCAGGTCGGGCCCGAACTTCGCCTTGAAGCGCAGCAGGGAACGGAACCCGTAGACGGGCTCGAGCGCACCGCCGACGACGTCGAGGACCGATTCGACGCCGCCCCGGCCTGCACCCTGCGGTTCGGCCGACGACGCGAGCGGTGCGGCGGACAGGCTGAGCCGCTCGGCACCGTCGGTGCGCATCCGGTCGACCGCACTCGCGACCAGGAACTCCATCACACCGTTCGGGGCGTCCGGCGCGCGGCGCATCACGTCGAGCGTCCACCCGACCACCTGCCCGGCGCGGTAGGCGGGCAGCCAGCTGGTGACGGCGAGCACGGTGCCGTCCTCGCCCAGGGCGACGAGCGTGCGGACGGCGGGGTCGCGCATCTCGTCGATCCCGCCCAGGGTGAACCCCATCTCGGGCAGTTCGCGCTCGGCGACCCACTCCTCCGAGATCGCCTCGATCTGGCGCGTGACCGAGCCGGG
The DNA here is from genome assembly GCF_030209645.1 of Curtobacterium sp. ME-Dv--P-122a. NCBI lineage: Bacteria > Bacillati > Actinomycetota > Actinomycetes > Micrococcales > Microbacteriaceae > Curtobacterium > Curtobacterium sp. ME-Dv--P-122a. The sequence goes on along the minus strand of NZ_JARVRO010000003.1, from coordinate 62,752 downwards.
CAGCGAGGCCCAGTCCGCCCAGAGCGCGGTGGTGCCGGAGCGGGCCGCCTTGTTGACGGCCGTGCGGACGTCCTGCTTGCGCTTGCCCGTCGTCGTCCAGGTGCGCGGGTCGAGGTCGGCGTCCTCGGCCACGGGGAGGGTCGTCCAACCGAGCCGGGCGAGCGCAGCGCCGAGGGTGGCATCGATGCCGTAGAAGACGGGCGTCCAGCCGTGGTCGTCCGCGGCCCGTGCGAAGCCCTCGAGTGCCGCCAGCCGCGCGTCCTCGTGCCCGAAGGGTCCGCCGGTCGTCACGGCGACGCTGCCGGTGCGGTGGTAGGCGACACCGGCGCGGCCGTCCTCGGTGAACCAGTACTCGTTGCCGGGCCAGGTGGTCATCCACCCGAAGGTGTCGCCACCGCCCGCGACCAGGAGCGCCCGAGCGGCCACCCGGGCGGCGTCCTGCCCGTCGAGGTCGCTGTCCGAGCGTCCGGCGCCGGTCGGCCGGACCGCGGCGATCGCCACGGCGAGCCACAGGAGCGGACCGGAGACGCCCACGACGAACCGCAGCGCCGGCTCGGCCTGCGCCAGGTGTGTCGGCAGCGTCACGGGCGCGATCGGACCGAGCACGGCGAGCGCCAGGTGGAGGGGCTCGCGCACGCTGTCGCCCGAAGCCACGGCGACACCGACGACGACGACCGCGAGCACCACGGCCGAGCCGGCGACCGTCAGGACGAAGGTCCGCAGACGCCGCCGGTCGGTCCGGACCGGGAAGTCCGCCCGGCGCAGGACGAGCACCACGGCGGTGGCGATCGGCACCAGGACCGATGCGACGATCGACAGCGAGACCGCGAGGTGGTCCGACGCCAGGCGCTGCACGACGGCGTGGTGCCGCTCGGGCAGCACCCCGTAGGAGACGGCGGTCGCGACGCCGGAGACCAGGTCGACGGTCGCGACGAGCCACAGTGCGAACCTGCTCCCACGCCGGAGTCCCACCGCGCCGACCGCCAGGACCACGAGCGGCATCACGGCCAGCAGCGAGTGGAACAGGCCGTGCGGGTGCACCTCGGCGAGCGCCCGGACGCAGCTCGCGGTCACCCCGGTCACCGAGCAGTGCGGCATCCGCCCGGTCGGCCCGGTGTCGAGCACCACGGCGAGCGGGGCGAGCAGCCCGAACTGGGCACCGGTGACGAGCGCGAGCACGGGTCCGACCGCCGACACGGTCACCGCGGCCACGAGCAGCACCCGGGTCTCGCGCGAGGAGCTCCGCGTCCAGCCGCTCCGCACCGGGGACCGTCGCAGCACCCGGCCGAGCACCAGGCCGACGACCAGGGCGAGCGCCGCGTGCAGGTCGGACGCGTGTCCGGCGTAGAGCAGCAGTGCCGCGACGACGGCGATCGACACCACCCGGATCCGGCGTCGCCACAGCGCGCCGGCGAACGCGCTCGCGGTGACGATGGTCCCGACGATCCAGGTCCAGGGGCCGACGTGTCCCAGGTGCACGAGGAAGCCGCGGTTCGCGGGGGCGCCGTCGAACAGCTGCAGCAGGGCACCGAGCCCCGTCCCCACCACGGTCGTGACAACCATCGCGAGCAGGGTGCGCCGCCAGCCGAGCAGCCGTTCGGACGCCGCGGTGCAGACCACGACGGCGACGAAGGTGACGAGGAACCCGACGACGCTGCTCGTCACCGCGACCACGCCGAGCGGACCCATCGTGCCGCCCAGGGTGTCGGGCGTGCGACCGTCCTTCGTGCCGAGGCATCGGAGCACCACGGCGGCGATGCCGGCGACGATCGTCAGGGCCGAGACCACGCTCGTCAGCGGGTACCGACGGGCTGCCGGCACGAGCCGTCTCGGATGCGCCCACGCGAGGGCCGCGACCACTGCGCTCACCGGAGGCCCAGGTGCGCGATGACGCCGGGCATCCCGACGCGCAGGGCGTAGCGGACGGTGTTCCAGTCATGGGCGGAGCCCTCGGACACGAACAGCCGGGTCTGCATGCCGGCGGCCTCCGCAGCCGTGCGGAGCGCCGTGGTCGAGGCGACGTAGGGGGCGTCGTCGCTGCCGTAGGCGAACACCGTCAGGTGCCCGGGGTACGGCCCGTGCGCACGCATGATCGCCCGCGGTGCCGCCGCGGCGTACCGCGAGGCCGAGCCGCCGAACCCGTACCGGATGCTGTGCTGGACGGAGCCGTTCAGGGGTGCCAGCTCGCTCGAGATCGCGAAGGTCGTGCCGAACACGTCCGGGTGTGCGGTGGAGAACTGCATGGCACACGTGGCTCCCTGCGAGAACCCGACGATGCCCCAGGCCGAGGGCGCTGCCCCGACGCGCAGGTGCTGCCGGATCCAGTTCGTGGTGTCGGTCATGATGTACGTCGCGGAACGGCCGAGGGACGAGTCGACGCACATCGGGTTCCGGTCCGGCGCCCCGAGTTGGTCCGGCGCGACGACGATCGGGGCGAGTCCGTGGTGGGCCTCGGCGAACGCGTCCATCACCGCGCCGAGCCGACCGGCCTGGAACATGTCGCTCGGCTGCCCGGGTTGCCCGGCCAGGCTGATCACGACCGGCAGGGTCGGTGGTCGCTCGGTCAGGGCGGCCGGCGGCAGGTACACGACCGCCGGCCGCGCGTGGAAGTGGGAGACGGTCGACGGGATGGTGACCGAGAGCACCTTCCCGCGTCGCGGCATGTCGGCGGGCGCCCGCCAGGTGGCCGGGTCGGCCACCGGACTGGAGGCTCGCCCCACCCCCGTCTCGTGTCCCAGCGGACCCGACGGGTACGGATCGGTCGTGACGGCCTGCTCGATCGTGCGGTACGCCCCGAAGTCGACGTTGACGCCGAGGACGGCGGCCAGGGCCACCGCCACCGCCGCGAGCACGCCGAGCACGCGGCGGAGCCAGCCGCCCTGGACGACCGTCACGACGAGGAGCCCGACACCGCCGAAGGCGAGGGCCACCCACATCCGGGTGATCGGGGTGAACGACACCCCGTACAGGTCCTGCACGTCGCCGAACCACCACACCGCGACCAGGCCGATCCCGGCGCCGACGGCCACGGCGCCGAGCCGCCAGAGCAGGCCCCGGACCGGATGCCGGGAGTGACGACCGAACGCCGGCAGGAGCGCGGCGACGGTGAGGAGCCCGGCGGCGACGTCGACCGGGACGAGCACGGACGGTGCGACGACGGCGACGTGGAACAGGGGTCGGAGCAGATCGTGGAACATGGGGCCTCCCGGCGGACGGTGCAATCGTGGCGGCGGCCCGCTGCGAACGGGGCACCGAGGCGCTTCCGGTTCGCACAGCTCCCACCTGTGCGGCTCCCAGACGGCACTCGATCGACACCCAGCGAAGCGTCCGGTGCGATGCCGCCGCCAGACCGCTCGGTGGTGCGCACCTAGGGTGAACGCGTGACGCACGACGGATCGGTACGGGCTGCTCTCGCGGCGGTCGCAGCGGACGGCTGGGGTGACGGTGGGCCGCTCGTCGAACCCGGCGGCACGGCCGCACCACGTCGGGCCGCGGTCCTGATGCTCTTCGGCGCGCTCGACCACACGCCGAGCGACCGACCGGCGGCAGCGCCCGGTGTCCCGCGGGACCTCGACGTCCTGCTCCTCGCCCGGGCCACGACCCTGCGCGCGCACGCCGGCGAGGTCGCGTTCCCCGGTGGACGCATCGACCCCGGTGACGCGGACGCCGTCGCCGCCGCACTCCGCGAAGCACAGGAGGAGACCGGGCTCGACCCCGCCGGCGTCGAGGTGCTCGGCACCCTGCCGGCCGTGCCCCTGGCGTTCTCGAACCACCTGGTCCGACCCGTCATCGGCTGGTGGCGCGACCCCTCACCGATCCGCGTCGTCGACGAGCACGAGTCGGCGGCGGTGTTCCGGGTCCCCGTGGCCGACCTGCTCGACCCGGCGAACCGCGGCGTGACCGTGATCCGCCGCAGCGGTCAGGAGTGGCGCGGACCGGCGTTCACCATCGAGGCCGACGGGGACGAGCACCTGGTGTGGGGCTTCACCGCGATGCTGCTGGATGCACTGTTCGACCGACTCGGCTGGACGGAACCGTGGGACCGGAGCTTCGAGGTGCCGCTGCCCGACTGAGCAGCGGGAACGACAGCGGGTCGGCCCGCACCGCGTCGACCGCGTGGGCCACGGCCCCGATGACGACGACGTCGGCCCCGAGCGACGACGCGACGAGTTCCGGCACCGGGTCGAAGTGCCCCTTCGCGAGCAGGTCGCGCGCGCGGTCGATCACGGCGACCGCCGGCTGGGCGATCGCGCCGGCGACCACCACGCGGTCGATGTCGAGCAGGCTCGCGAGCAGGATGCAGACCCGGGCCAGGCGGTCCCCCAGACGGTCGACGATCGTGCGCGCGACCGGATCACCGCTCCGTGCGGCCGCGAACACCAGGGCGGCGTCGGCGGCGAGCGCGGCGTCCGTGGGGATGTGCCCCGCGGCGACGGCGTCGGCCACGAAGGTGCGGGCGACGGCGCCGATGCCGTCGGACGACCCGACACCCTCGACGAGTTCGAGCACCCGCATCTCCCCGGCACCGCCGTGGGCACCGCGCAGCAGGACCCCGTCGACGACGAGGCCTGCGCCGAAGCGTTCGCCGGACAGCAGCGCCGCGAACGAGGCGTCACCCGAGGACGGCCGTTCGGCGAGCGCGGCGAGGTTCGCGTCGTTCTCGACCAGCACCCGCCCGTCCGGCACGGCGTCGGCGAACCCCGGGTTCATCCGGACCCAGAAGCCGCCGTCGTCGGGCGATGCACCGGCGGCGTCGACCGGCGCCGGGATGCCCACGACCGTGACCAGGACCCGTCCGCGGTCGACGTCGGCCGAGGCGAGGGCGGCGGCCACGGTGTCGGCGAGGACCCCGAGTCGAACGGGCACGTCGAGGCCTGATTCTCCGAGCGACCCCTCGGCGCGACCGAGCACCGTGCCGCGCAGGTCGGCGACGAAGGCGGTGACCCGGTGCTGGCCGGCGTCCACACCGACGACGACCCCGGCGACCGTGTCGAGCGCGTAGCGACGGGCGGGGCGTCCCATCCGGTACTCCCCCGCGGCCCGGGCGTCGTCGAGCTCGCGGAGCCAGCCGAGCCGCACGAGTTCCTCGGCCGCCCCCAGCACGGTCGACCGGGTCAGCCCGGTGGCGTCGATCGCCTCGGTCGCGGTGAACGCCGACGAGTCGAAGGCGTACGCGAGCAGCGTCTCTGCGCTCGTTCCACGAGGTGGCGGCATGTCGTGACCCTATCGCGCGACGAGTTCCTTGCGGAATTAGATTTTCTCGCTACATTTAGTTCCGCGGGCAGCATCGGAGCCGCTCGCGGGACGGAACGGCAGGGACGCCGGGTCCGGACGGACGGAGACGACGTGCAAGCACACGCCACCGCCAGGAGCGCAGCATCGGTCAGCCGACGCGGGTTCCTGCTCGGAGCGGGCGGCATCGGGGCGGGCCTCGCGCTCGCCGGATGCGCCCCGATCGGGTCCTCGAGCGCCAAGCCGGAGACCATCACGTTCTACGTGTCGAAGCCCGAGGTCATCGGCTACTTCGACGACGTCATCGCGCAGTTCCACCAGACCCAGTCCAAGGTCCGGGTCGTGCGCGACTCGACCTCGAGCATGTCCGCGAACTTCGTGCGGAACCGTCCGCCGGACCTCGGCTGCTGGAACTACAACTTCTCGGTCGTGCCGTTCGTCGAGCACGGCGCGCTGACCGACCTGTCCGACCTGCCGCAGGCCGACACCATCAACCCCGACCTGTGGCCGCTCATGGAGCAGACCGCCGACTACCCCGGCCGGAAGAGCGCCCTGCCGTACTCGGTGACCGCGGCGTCGGTGATCTACAACAAGGCGCTCTTCGCGCAGCAGGGGCTCGAGGTCCCGACGACGTGGAGCGAGTTCGCCGACGTGTGCGAGCGCCTGACCAAGGCCGGCATCGCGCCGATCTACGGCACGTTCAAGGACAACTGGACGATCGCCCAGGGCATGTTCGACTACTCGATCGGCGGCATGATCGACACCCCGGCGACCTTCGAGGCACTCCGGCGCGAGGGCACGAACGTCGGAGAAGGGTCCGCGGTCTCGTTCGAGCGCGACCTGCGGAAGCCGATGGAGCGCATGGTGCAGCTCCGCGCCTGGCACCAGGACGGCGCCGCGAGCCGCGGGTACGGCGACGGCAACCTCGCCTTCGCCCAGGGCAAGGCGGGCATGTACCTGCAGGGGCCCTGGGCCCTCGGCGAGATCGCCAAGACCACGAAGGACATGGACCTCGGCACCTTCCCGCTCCCCGTCACCGACGACCCGGCCGACCGCAAGGTCCGCGTGAACGTCGACCTGGCGCTCTGGATCCCGGAGGCGTCGCGCAAGCAGGAGGCTGCCCGCGAGTTCCTGTCGTTCCTGATGACCAAGCAGGTCAACGACAAGTACAACGCGGACAACAACGGCTTCGGCGTGCGCAAGGACGCTCCCCCGGCGTCGAACCCCGCCCTCCGCGGCATGCAGTCGTACTACGACGACGCAGCCTTCTACCTCGGCGCCTCGCAGCTCATCCCCGCCGAGATCCCGGTCGCGAACTACGCGCAGTCGATCGCCTTCGGCGGCGACCCGCAGCGCCAGCTCCGCACCCTCGACGCCGACTGGGCGCGTCTCGCGCTCCGCACGGCCGCGTAAGGAGACGTCCGAATGGCAACCACGACCACCGAATCCATCACGACGGCGGACCGCCGCCGCCGTGGCGGGGCCGCACCGGGCCTCCAGGCCGGACGACGGGACGGACGACGCAAGCCCCGCGTCGACCCGCTCTTCCTGGCGTTCCTGCTGCCCACCCTGGTGCTCTTCACGCTCGCCATCACGCTGCCGGCCGTGATGGGCATCGTGCTGAGCTTCACGAACTCCGTCGGCTTCGGCGAGTTCCGGTTCACCGGGCTCACCAACTACATCGCGGTGTTCTCCGACCCCGCGATCCTGCAGGCGTACCTGTTCACGCTCGGGTTCTCGCTCGTCACCGTGATCGTCGTGAACGCGATCGCGTTCCTGCTCGCCATCGCGCTGACGTCGAAGATCCGCGGCAAGATCGCGCTGCGTGCGGTGTTCGTGCTGCCGATGGTGATCTCGGGCATCGTCATCGCCTACGTGTTCTCGTTCCTGTTCGCGAACAGCCTGCCGGCCTTCGCCACCGCGATCGGCTTCGGGCCGCTCGAGCAGAGCATCCTGGCGAACCCCGACCTGGCCTGGCTGGCGATCGTGGTCGTCACCGCCTGGCAGGCGATCCCGTCGACGCTCCTCATCTACATCGCCGGCGTCCTCTCGATCCCCGGCGAGGTGTACGAGGCGGCGGCCCTCGACGGTGCCAGCGCGTGGCGGCAGCTCGTCTCGATCACCGCACCGCTGACGGCGGGCTACATCCTGATCAACCTGGTCATCGGGTTCAAGAACTTCCTGAACTCGTACGACATCATCGTCGGCCTGACCGACGGCGGCCCCGGCACCTCGACCACCAGTGTCGCGATGTCGATCTTCAAGGGCTTCAACGGCGGCGACTACGCCTACCAGATGGCGAACGCCACGATCTTCTTCGTCATCGCGGTCGTCATCGCCGTGATCCAGCTGCGGGCGACCCGCGGGAAGGCAGCGCTCTGATGTCCCTGCAAGCACCCCTGCGACCGGGGACCACCGCGACTGGCAGCATCCGTTCCGTCGACGCCGACCGGTCCTCCGGCTCGGGCAAGGCCGGCCGCGGTCGTTCGAACTGGCCCGTCACCGTCGTCCTCGTGCTGTGCGCGCTGTCGGTGCTCGTGCCGCTGTACGTCACCCTGACGATGGCGTTCAAGACCACCGGCCAGGCCGTCGACGGCAACGCGTTCTCGCTGCCGGCGCCGTTCAGCGTCGACGGCTTCGTGCAGGCGTGGCAGCTGACCGACTTCCCTCGGGCGTTCGGGGTCTCGGTGTTCGTCGCCGCGATCACCGTCGTCGGCACGATCCTGCTCGCCTCGTTCACGGCCTACGCGATCGCCCGGAACTGGGACCGCCGGCTGTTCCGCTGGTCGTTCTTCTACCTGCTCGCGGCGATGTTCCTGCCGTTCCCGGTGCTTGCACTGTCGCAGGTGAAGCTCACCGGACTCGCGCACCTGGACAACCCGCTCGGCGTCGCGATCCTGCACGTCATGTTCCAGCTGTCCTTCAGCGTGCTGCTCTTCACGGCCTTCCTGCGGTCGATCCCGGCGGAGCTGGAGGAGAGTGCACGCATCGACGGTGCGAGCACGGGGCAGGTGTTCTGGCGACTCGTGTTCCCGCTGCTGGCACCGATGAGCGCCACCGTCGGCATCTTCGCGTTCCTCGCGTCCTGGAACGACTTCGTGATGCCGTCGCTGATCACCTCCGACCCGGCGCTGCAGACCCTGCCGGTGCTGCAGCAGATGTTCCAGACGCAGTTCAGCAACAACTACAACGTGTCGTTCGCCTCGTACCTGATGGCGATGGCCCCGGCGATCATCGTCTACCTCGTCACCCAGCGGTGGGTGATGGCCGGCGTGACGCAGGGCGCCATCAAGTGACCGACAACGCCGGTCCGGACCCGACCGCGGTCGCCGGTGCAGACCCGACCGACACACACCCCTCGACCCCCTCGACCCACGAAAGGCCCGACGTGACCGACACCCTCGCCCAGCCCGCCACCACCTCGCACGACGAGACCTGGTGGCGCCAGGCCAGCGTCTACCAGATCTACCCCCGCTCGTTCGCCGACGCGAACGGCGACGGCATCGGCGACCTGCCCGGCATCACCGAGCGGGTGCCGTACCTGGCCTCACTCGGCGTCGAGGCCGTCTGGCTCAGCCCCTTCTACCCGTCCGCCCTGGCCGACGGCGGCTACGACGTCGACGACTACCGCGACGTCGACCCGCGCCTCGGCACCCTCGACGACTTCGACCGGATGGTCGAGGCACTGCACGCCGCCGGCATCCGGGTGATCGTCGACGTCGTCCCGAACCACACGAGCGACCGGCACGAGTGGTTCCGCGAGGCACTCGCAGCGCCCAAGGGCTCCTCCGCCCGCGACCGCTACGTGTTCCGCGACGGCAGCGGACCGTCCGGCGAGGAAGCCCCCGCCGACTGGATCTCGATCTTCGGCGGCCCGGCCTGGACCGCCGTCGGCGACGGTCAGTGGTACCTGCACAGCTTCGCGAAGGAGCAGCCCGACCTGAACTGGGCGAACCGCGAGGTCCGCGACGACTTCCTGCACACCCTGCGCTTCTGGTCCGACCGCGGCGTCGACGGGTTCCGCATCGACGTGGCCCACGGCCTGGCGAAGGACCTGGGCGAGACCCTGCCCACCTGGGCCGAGCTCGCCGAGATGCCGAAGGACGGTACGCACCCGCTCTGGGACCGTGACGACGTGCACGAGATCTACGCCGAGTGGCGGACGGTCTTCAACGAGTACACGCCGGCCCGCACCGCGGTCGCCGAGGCCTGGGTCCCCGCACACCGCCGCGCCCGCTACGCCAGCGCCGAGGGACTCGGTCAGGCGTTCAACTTCGACCTGCTCGAGGCCGACTTCGACGCCGGCCAGTTCCGCACGATCATCGAGTTCAACCTCGGCCTCGCCGAGCAGTCCGGCTCGTCGACCACGTGGGTGTTCTCGAACCACGACGTCGTCCGGCACGCCACCCGCTACGCCCTGCCGCCCCGCGCCGGCGGCACCGACAAGCAGGGCAGCGCCTGGCTGCTCGCCGGTGGTTCGCAGGATGCACTCGACCGGTCGCTCGGCCTGCGCCGCGCACAGGCCGCCACGCTGCTCGAGCTCGCCCTGCCCGGCTCGGCCTACCTGTACCAGGGCGAGGAGCTCGGGCTGCACGAGGTCGGCGACATCCCGGACGCCGACCGCCAGGACCCGGCGTTCTTCCGCAACCCGGGCGTCGACGTCGGTCGTGACGGCTGCCGCGTGCCGATCCCGTGGACGCGCACCGGCTCGTCGTTCGGCTTCGGTCCGGACGGCTCACACCTGCCGCAGCCGGCGTGGTTCGCCGACTCCAGCGTCGAGGCCGAGGACGCCGACCCCGACTCCACCCTGAACCTGTACCGGAAGGCGCTCGGCCTGCGTGGCCAGCTGCAGTCCGAGGAACAGCTCGAGTGGATCGAGACCGGCCGCGACGACGTGCTCGCGTTCCGTCGGCCGAACGGCTGGACGAGCGTGACGGTCTTCGGCGACGAGCCCTTCGCGCTGCCGGCCGGCGAGCTGCTGCTCGCCTCGGCCACCGTGGTCGACGGCGCCCTGTCGGGCGTGGGGACGGCCTGGTTGCGTTCCTGACGCGACGCTCGCGCCCTGCGCGCGACCGGATGACGGACGGGAGGCGCGGTGCCAGCTGGCACCGCGCCTCCCGTCCGTCTGTCGGGGCGTACCTGGGCGAGACGGGCGTACCCGGCGGAAGCGGGCGTACCTGCCGGAAGCGGGCGTACCGGGTCGAGAGTTCCGACCAGGTACGCCCGTTCTCGCATCCCATCGCGGCCGTTCTGGGAAGGAAGTCCCGGTAGGGTCGCCGCATGAGCGGGGCGAGCATCAGCGTGCAGGACTTCGTGATGCGGTTCGGGGACCGCAACGTGGTCGACGGGCTGTCGTTCGACGTCGCCCCCGGCGAGACGTTCGGGCTGCTCGGCAGCAACGGCTCCGGCAAGACCACGACGATCCGGGCCCTGCTCGGCATCACCACCCCGACGGCGGGCACGCTGACGATCGACGGCCGCCCCTACCGACCGGCCACCGGCGGCATCGGTTACCTGCCGGAAGAGCGCGGGCTGTACCGCAAGGAGTCCGTCATCGACGTGATGACCTACTTCGGGCGCCTGCGCGGGCTCCGCGGTGCCGAGGCGACCGCGTGGAGCATGGACTACCTGGCCCGGGTGGGGCTCGCCGACCGCGCGAAGCTGCGCGTCGACAAGCTGTCCGGCGGGCAGCAGCAGAAGGTGCAGCTCGGCATCACGATCATGGACCAGCCGCGGCTGCTCATCCTCGACGAACCGACCAAGGGCCTCGACCCCGTGAACCGGCGACTCCTGCTCGACCTGGTCGACGAACGGAAGGCCGACGGCGCGACCGTGGTCCTCGTGACGCACCACATGGACGAGGTCGAGCGGCTCTGCGATCGCATCCTGCTGCTCAAGGACGGCCGGGCCGCCGCGTACGGGTCCGTGCCCGACGTGCAGGACGCCTTCGGTGGTGCCGTCGCCCGCGTGGGGCTCGACGGCCCCGTGCCGAAGTCACCGCTGTACCGGCTCGCCCGCCACGAGGGGCACGTCGCCTACCTCGTCCCGACCCAGGCCGCCGCTCCGGACGGTGCGGACGTCCTGGCAGAACTGGTCGCGGCCGGGGTGCACGTCACCGCGTTCGAGATGCGCCGGATCCCGCTCGACGAAATCTTCGTGCAGGTCTACGGGCACGACGCCCTGGCTGCGGCGTCGACCGACGGGGCAGCGGCATGAGCAACCTCGGCACGGTCGTCCGGTTCGAGTTCGTCCGCGCGGTCAAGAAACCCGCGTTCTGGATCGGCACCCTCGCGCTGCCGGTCGTCATCGTGGTCGTCTCGTTGCTCGTCGGCATCGGGCAGGCCGCCGGCACCAACTCCGTGGTGTCCGGGTCGTCGGCCACGAAGACCCCGTTCCACTACGTCGACGATTCCGGCCTGGTGTCGGAGTCCGTGGCGGCGAAGTGGGGTGGGACGCCGTCCACCGATGCCGCCGCCGACCGCGCCGCCGTCCGGTCCGGTGACCTCGACGCCTTCATCGCGTTCCCGTCGTCGCCGTCCACGACGGCCATCCGGGTCGACGCCGCCGACCGCGGACTCTTCGCGAACGGGGTGTACTCGTCGCTGGCCGAGCGGGTGCTCGAGCAGAGCGTCGCCGCGTCGGTCGACGACCCCGAGACCGTGCAGCTGCTCCGCAGTCCGCCCGCCACCGACGTCACCACCTACACCGACGGCCGGGTTGCCCCGGGCTGGTTGTCCGTCGTGCCGCCGTTCCTGTTCGTCGCCGCGTTCTTCGGGCTCGTCATCCTGCTCGCCGCCCGGATGGTCACCGTCGTGGTCGAGGAGAAGGAGAACCGGATCTCCGAGATGATCCTGACCACGGTGACCGCGGGCGACCTGATCCGCGGCAAGGTCATCGCCATGCTGCTCGTCGGCTTCGTGCAGGTCAGCGTGTTCGTCGTGCCCGGCCTGGTCGGGCTGCTCGTCGCGTTGCCGCTGGTGTCGTCGCAGCTCGGTGGGCTGACGGTCGACCCGTGGCGGATGGTGACCGGCGCGCTGCTGCTCGTCGGCGGGGTGCTGCTGGCGTCCGGGCTGTTCGTCGCCGTCGGGGCCGCCGTCCCGTCGATCAAGGACGCCTCGGCCCTGCAGTCGGCAGCGATCTTCGCGCTGATCATCCCCCTGTACGCGGCGTTCTTCGTGATGACGACGCCGACGTCGCCGGTGGCGCAGTTCTTCACGTACTTCCCGACCTTCACGCCGATCACCGCGATGGTGCGGAACGCCGTCGGGGCCCTGACCGTGACGGAGTCGGTGGTCTGCATCGTCGAGGTGTTCGTCGTCGCCGGGCTGCTGCTGTGGTTCGCGGAGTACCTGTTCCGGCACTCGGTCGCGCAGTACGGGTCGAAGGTGACGGTCCGGCAGATGCTGTCGTGGCGGCGGGGGCGGCGGGGCTGATCCCCCGCTGATCAGCCGGCGGCGATGCGGCGGAGCGCGTCCAGGTGGGCGGCCCAGACGGCCCGACCCGACGCGGTCAGGGTGATCGACGTCCGGGGCGTCTTGCCGACGAAGCCCTTCCCCACCGACACGTAGCCGGCCGCCTCGAGCGCGGAGACCTGCTTGCTCAGCACCGAGTCGCTGACCTCGACCGCGTCCCGCACCTCGCGGAACCCGAGGGTGCCCGCGCGGGTCAGGGCGGCGATCACCGAGAAGCGCACGGGGTGCTGCAGCAGGTCGTCGAGCTCGTGCCGCGGGTGCACCCGGTCGGTGGTGCTCACGAGCGGGCCTCGCGCGCCGCGCACACCAGGGCGACCAGCAGCACCAGCCCCGAGGTGATGCCCGACCAGAGCACCGAGCCGTGCACCCACCCGACCACGGCGATCGCCGCCAGGTAGGTGACCGCCCAGCTGGCGATGTAGACGGTCCAGCGGCGGCTCCGGGCGAAGGCCGAGCGGCCGCGGATGCTCACCATGAAGAACACCACCAGGGCGAACAGGGCCACGAGGGTGCCGACGTAGACGGCGGCGAACGCGTCCCCGGTCGTGAGCCCCATGCCGAGTGTGCCGAGCGACGTCGCGACGCCGAGCGCGGTGATGAACGTGACGTACGGCCAGCGGACGGCGTCGTGCGCGCGTCGGCCGATCCGGTCCGCCTGGTCGAGCAGTCGGGCCGCCTCGGCGGGTCCGGGTCGTGCGGTGGTGTTGTCCATGGTGTCCCCTCTCGTTGACACCAGTGTTGCAAGTACTTTCCAGTTTGGCAAGCACTTTCCAAACCGGAGAGCTTGCCGCTGCGCTCAGACGCGGACGGGTGCCTCGTCGAGGTCCCACGACGGGACGGCATGCCGCTTCCAGCCCTGGCGCAGGGTGTTCGCCGCGCGGTCGAACTCCACCAGGACGTCGATGTACGGGCGGACCAGCATCTGGATCTGCAGCCCCTCGTACACGGCGAGCAGCTGGGTCGCAGCCTGGTACGCGGGGATGCCGGCCTCTTCCGAGCCCTTGTCGAAGTCGCGCTGCAGCCCGACGGTCAGCTGCTCGGCGTACTCCTCGAACCGCTTGCGGAACAGTTCGGCGAACCCGGACTCCGAGCTGGCCACGGTGATCAGCCCCGCGAGCACCCGGACGAGCCCGGGGTCGGCGACGTCCTCGGCCAGGGTCAGGCGGACGTGCTCGATCGTGCACGTGGGCGGGTTCTTCCGCCGGGTCCCCCGCAGCTGCGCCCACCGGTCGTAGGTGACCAGGAGCAGGGCGTGCCAGGTCGGGAACAGCCGCTCGACGGTCTCGAGCGGGATACCGGCCACCTCGGCGACGACCGCCGCGTCGACGGTGTCGAACGGGTGCAGCCGGTAGGCACGGATGGCCGCGCGCACCGTGCGCTCTGCGAGGGACTCGTCGTCCTCGACGCGTTCGCCGTGCAGGGGTTCCATCCGACCATTGCAGCGCATTCCGGGCCGTTTGTCTCGTCCCAGAGCGGGGGCCGTGCTCCCGGCCGCGTCAGCGCGTCGTGATCACGGCGGTCAGCCGACGGTGACGGGCGCCGCCGGAGGCCGGACCCGCTGGCGCATCCACACGAAGAACCCGGTCAGGGTGAAGACGCCGTAGAAGACGTACATCAACCCGGAGGCGTAGTACCCGGCGGAGAACAGCAGCGGCACGCCGACCAGGTCGACCGCCACCCAGATGAGCCAGAACTCGACCCACCCCTTCGCCATGCCGTAGGTGGCGAGCAGCGATCCGACGAAGATCCACGCGTCGCTCCACACCGGCTCGTACGACCCGAGCGCGCGGAAGACGGGGGTCAGCAGGGCGGTGCCGCCGACCATGCCGACGACGAGCAGCAGACGGGTCCGCCAGGAGGCCCAGCGCGGGTCGATAACGGTCGTCGCGTCCTCGGGGCGATGCGTCCACCGGTACCAGCCGTAGATGCTCACGATGATGAACATGACCTGACGGCCGGCCTGCCCGAGCAGGTTGACGGGGTTCGGGGTGTCGAAGAGCGCACCCATGAAGACGGTGAAGAGCAAGGCGTTGCCGACCAGTCCGACCGGCCAGGCCCAGACCTTCCGGCGCATGCCACCGAGGGCGCTGAGCAGCCCGAAGACGTTGCCGATCACCTCGCGCCAGAGCACCGTCTGGTCGCCGATGACGATCTGCGCGTCGAACAACCAGCGCACGATGTCCATGGGCCCTCCTCGTTTCCGGACGGTGCAACGACGCCGTGCGTACCGGCATTCCTTCTGTGATCGCTCTGCGGACACGAAGCGCACACCCAGAAATCGGGGTACAAACCATGTCCTCCCTAGCGGGGACAAAAATGACCCCTGTTCTGGGGTCCGGGTGAACGCTCGTTCTCGCTTGTCGGCACTTTGGGGGACAGGTAACGTCGACGCCAGATCGAGTCCAGCCCGCCCGAGCAGCAGCACATGCGCTCCGAGGCCCGGCGACCGTTCTCGGCACCGGTCAGCCGCGACCCCCTCCAACCACTGGGTCGATGACAACCTCCCCACCGGACACGACGCCCGAATGTCCCCGGTGGGCTTCAGCGTGCCCCGAGCACGCAGGAACGGAACCACCCCATGCACAAGATCGTCACCGGTGCCATCGCCGGCGCAGCAGGCGTCGCACTCCTCCTCGGCGGTGCGGGCACGTTCGCCCTCTGGAACGCCAGCGCCTCGAGCGCCGCGTCCGCCGTGAGCGCCGGCACCCTGACGCTGAGCGCCAACAACGACGGCGCGTGGACGGACATCACGAACGGTCGTTCCACCGCGATCGACCCGACGAAGGCCCTGATGGTCCCGGGGAACACGTTCCAGTTCACCCAGACGCTGAACATCGGCGCGACCGGCCAGGACCTCAAAGCGAACCTGACCTACGCCAACCAGAGCATCACCGGTGACGCCGCGCTGCTCGCCGCCACGACGAAGACGCTGGCCGTCACGTCGACGAGCGCCTCGGTCGTGCAGTCCTCGTCGAACACGAACACCTTCGTGGTCTCGCCGTCCTCGTCCACGTCGACCGTCAAGGTCGTCTTCACGGTGACGCTCCCCTCGTCGGCGACCACCGGTCAGGGCGGCTCGATCAACCTCAGCGCGCTGGCCTTCACGCTGACCCAGACCGCGATCGGTTCCTGATCCCCCGATCGCACCCCACCGACCACGACGACCAGGAGCACGCACATGACCGCCACACCGCGGACGACGGGACGCCACCGCGCAGCCCGACGGTACCGCTGGGTGTGGCCGGTCGCGATCGCCCTGGTCGTCGCGGTCGGAACAGCACTCCTCGGCGCCGGCGGCACGTACGCACTCTGGAACGGGACCGCCAGCACGGCCAGCACCACGGTGCGCTCCGCCACGGCGACCGTCACCGTCGGCAGCACCACGGCGATGAACACCGCGGTCCTCGGGCCGGGCACGAGCACCACGGGCACCTTCACGGTGCGGAACACCGGGTCGATCCCCCTGTCGATGCGCGTCACGACGACGGCCTCGAAGTCCTCCGTCGCGGCGGCGACCGGTGAACTGACGCTCCACCTCGCGATGGTGTCCTCGGCCGCGAAGTGCGTGCCCGGGCTCACCGGTACGAGCGGTCGGGTCGCCACCTTCGACACCGGTACCGGGGCATTCACCCTGCCGGCCGGGGTCAGCGGCACCGCGTGCCTCGAGATGGTCCTCGACGCCGACGCCCCGCAGGCCGTCGCCGGCGCCACCACCGACTTCACCCTCACCGTCACCGGAACGCAGGTCTCCGCATGAACCGCCGCCTCCGGCTCCTCGTCGCCGTGCTCCTCACCGCCGTGTTCGTCGGTGGCACCTCGAGCGCCGCGTGGGCACTGTGGAGCGCGTCGGGCACCACCGCGGCGAGCACCACGGTCGGCACGGTCGCGGCGTCGATCAGCGGCACGAGCGCACTCACCACGGCGTTCTCGTCGAGCGTCACCTCGACGACGAAGCCGATCACCCTGACCGACACGGGCACCCTCGCCGGCACCGCCACCACCACGGTCTCCGTCGTGTCCGGCAGCTCGACCGCACTCGCCAAGGCCGTCGCCGTCGTCGCCTGGCCGGTCGCCGCGACCGCGGGCTGCACCGCGAGCACGGCCGTCGGCACCGGGTCCGTCACCGGCACCTGGGCGTCGCTGCCGAGCATGAGCGCGAAGCTGGCCGCCGGCGCCTCCGCCGTCTGGTGCACCCGCAGCACCCTGCAGTCGTCGGCCCCGGCCGGCTCGACCGCCAAGGTGAACGTCAACCTCACCGTCACGAGCGGCACCTGGACCTCGGGCGTCGTCGCCGGCGGCTTCACCCTGACCACGCCGGCAGCGACCGTCGACACCACCCCCTCGCTGGTCTGCACCGACCACGGCGGTTGGTACGTCGAGATCCGGTGGGACGCCGCGAACCGGCC
Organism: Curtobacterium sp. ME-Dv--P-122a; assembly: GCF_030209645.1. Classification (NCBI taxonomy): domain Bacteria; kingdom Bacillati; phylum Actinomycetota; class Actinomycetes; order Micrococcales; family Microbacteriaceae; genus Curtobacterium; species Curtobacterium sp. ME-Dv--P-122a. Next base: position 45,642 of record NZ_JARVRO010000003.1, on the reverse strand, counting down.
GATGGACACGTGGTACGGGGCCTTCGTCGGCTCGACCCCGGTCGGGCAGAAGGCGCAGGACTACTCCGCGTTCATCACGATCGCGCCGCCGGACGTCCCCGCGAGCGCCGGCACCGCTGGCACGCTGACCGTCACCGTCAAGGTGCTCGACAGCGCCGGCAACCCCACGAGCACCGTCGCGGGCACCGGCAAGGTCACGCTCTTCACGCAGGACAACGGGGCGGCGATCCGATGCGGCGCGTGAGCACCCCCACCCCGCGCTCCGGCTGGCGTGCCGTCGTCCACGCCGTCGTGCTCGGTCTCAGCACCGGGCTCCTGCTGCTCGTCGCCGCCCTGGCGGTCGTGCTGATCGTCGTGCCGAAGGCCACGGGCTCGATGCCACTCACCGTCCTGACGCAGTCGATGGAGCCGACCCTGCCCCCGGGGACCCTGCTCGTGGTCCGTCCGACCCCGATCGACGACATCCGGGTCGGCGACGTCGTGACCTACCAGATCGTGTCCGGCCAGCCCGCGGTCGTCAGCCACCGCGTGGTCTCGGTGTCGTCGTCGTCGAACGGCGAGCGGACCTTCGTGCTCAAGGGCGACAACAACGCCGAGGCCGACCCGGCACCGGTCACCCCCGTGCAGATCCGCGGCGTGGTCTGGTACTCCGTGCCGGAGATCGGCATCGTCAACCAGGTCGTCAACGGTTCGCGGAGCTGGCTCATCCCTGCGGTCGCCGGCGTGCTCCTGACGTACGGGGCGGTGATGATGACCGCGGGCTTCGTGAGCGCCGCGCGTCGTCGCCGCGCCGGCACGAACCGCGCCGGCACCAGCCACGGACGCCGCAGCGCAGCGCACCACGTCGAGCGGACCACCACCGAGAACACGACCACCACCCGGTCTAGGCTCGGTGGACGTGACGGACGGAGTGCAGCGGGCGCGGGAGCTCCTCGACGCAGCGGCCCGACGGCTCCGCGCCGCGGACGTCCCGGACGAAGCACTCGGCGAGTACGTGCAGCCGAAGGCCGTCCTCGGGATCCGTCGTGACCCGACGATGCGACCGCTCGGCCGGGTGTGGCGGGTCGGAGCACTCCTGATCGGGTCGTCCCCCGACACCGCCGACCGTGTCTGGGCCACCGGGTCGATCACCCGCGTCACCGAACCCGGTCGGTCGCAGTACCAGTCGGTCTCCGCCGAGGTCCGTCGCGCTTACCGAGCCGCCGCCGCGAAGGGGCACTTCGGCGCCGGTGACACGGTGAACCACGGCGCCGCCCCGATCCCCGTCGACGACTCCCTGGTCGGCGCCGAGGGCGTGCTCTTCATCGCCGACGACGTGCCGTCGGTCCGGTGGTCCCCGACCGCCGGCACCGCAGTCCCCCTCGCCGACTACCTGGACGACCGTGTCGGGCTGCTCGTCGATCCCCCGCGGGGCACGACCGACTGAGGCGGCACCGACCGTCGCACGGTGCAGGGTTCGTCGTGCGGTGCCGGATCGCCCGACCCGTGCGACCTTGCCCATCCCGTGCCCCGCCACGACCCCGCACCGAGCCACCTCCACCGCCCCCACTGACGAACCCAGCACCGTGCGGCCCGACACCCGGAATCCCGCACCGTGCGTCCGCGGCACCCGAACCCGGCACCCGCACAGGCCACCCGCACCCCGCAGCCCGTCCGCCGGACGCGTTCCGGGCCTCCAGTCCGACCGGACCGACCACGCGCCTGTCGTGACGTCCACCCGGTCCCGATAGTGTCGGAACGTGAGCAACGAGGCATTCGACGACCGCTACGAGCTGCGCGAGTTCGCGCCCGGGACGGACGACAAGGGGGCACCGAACGCCGCGACGGCAGCGTGGATGCAGGCCGTCGGGATGGGCTTCCATGAAGCCGACCCCGACGCCGAGGGCGCAGCCCGCATGGCGTCCCACTTCATCGCCGACGAAGAGACGTTCCTCGGGGTCTACGTGCGCGAGCCGTTCCCGGGGTCCGTCGACGAGACGTGGCCGGCCGGCACCTTCACGTGGTTCCGCAAGGCGCTGAGCTGGGGTGACGGGTCCTCCGTCGACACGCAGGCGATCTCCGCGGTCACCGTCCGACCGACCGAGCGTCGCCGCGGCATCCTGCGCCGGATGATGACGCACGCGCTCGAGCGAGGTGTCGCCGAGGGCTACGCCGTCGCGTCGCTGACCGCGTCCGAGGGCACCATCTACCGCCGCTTCGGCTTCGGCTGCGCCATCCGCGAGCGTGCCGTGCACGTGCGCCGCGAGCGCGCGCTGCCCCTGCTCGCCCCGACCTCCGGCACGGTGTCGGTCGTCACGCCGCAGTGGCTGGCCGACGGCCCGGGCAAGGCGGTCTTCGACCGGTTCCACGTCCGCGCCCCGGGCTCGATGGTCCGCAACACCGGCACCTGGCCGATCGTGTTCGGCCTGCTCGGGCACGACGGGCAGAAGGCGAAGGACGTCCGTGCGGCGGTGCACCGTCCCGACGGCTCCGACGAGATCGACGGCTACGTGACCTGGCGCGTCAAGGAAGAGCGCGGCTCCGACACCGCGCTCGAGATCGTCGACCTGGTCTACGCGGACGACCAGGCCTACACCGCCCTGTGGGAGTTCCTGCTCTCGGTCGACCTCAACGACGTCGTGAAGTACAACCGCTCGCGCCTCGACGACCCGATCGTCGCGGCGCTCGGCGACAACCGTGCGTACGACGTCGACCACGAAGAGGACCACGTCTGGCTGCGCGTGCTCGACGTGCCGGCGGTGCTGGCCTCGCGGCCGTTCGCCGTCGACGGGTCGCTGACACTCGGGGTCACCGACGCGCTCGGCTTCACCACCGGTACGTACCGCCTCGACGTCCAGGAGGCCCGTGGCACCGTCACACGCATCGCCGACGACGTCGACGTGGCCGGGTCTGACGTCCAGCTCGACGTCGCGGAGCTCGGTGCGCTGCTGATCGGCTCGGTCTCCCCCGTCACGTTGGCGGCCGCGGGGCTCGTCCGCGCTGCGGACCGGGCGTCGGTGGAGCTGCTCCGCGCGATGCTGCTGCCGCCGCGGACGCCGCACGGCATCACGTACTTCTGATGGACGTCGCCCGGGTGGTGGGGCGCGCGCGTCAGGTCGTCTCCGTCCTGGCGTCCCCCACCTTGCGAGCGGCGGTGTTCGGCGGAGCCCCGGCCGACGACCGCACCCGGGCGGCCGTCGGCTCGTTCGACTGGGTCACCGACGACGGCCCGGACGCGTCGGTGCTCGGCTGGACGTCACGCGAACTCCAGCGACTGCAGTCGCCGGCCGCGGTGCTCGAGTTCGACCGGATCGAGCGGATGCCGGTGAAGGACGTCGAACGACGTGCGCTGTCCGTCCGGATCGTCGAGCTCGTGTTCGAGCGACTCGGACCGGACCGAGCCGTTCCGGAGGCCGTCCTGAACGCCGCCGTCGGCATGCTCGCGACCGATGTCTCCGTCGTGCGCCGGGATGCCGTGGACCTCGGCGTCCTGACCCGCGCCGACGACGGTTCGGTCTACCGGATGGCGTCCGCCCGCCCGGCCTGAAGCTGCTGGCCCGTCCCGCGCGGGGTGCACAACCTCGCACGGTGCGAGGGGCGAGCGCTCTGGTGCGAGGTTCCCGATTCCGTGGCAGGCGGACGCGCTCGCACGGAGTACGGAACCTCGCACCACACGAGCGGAGCGCGCCGCGGCCCTACGCCCGGCGCCGCACCCGCGGGTCGACGAACGCGTAGACGATGTCGACGATCACGTTCGCCGTGACGATCAGCAGCGCCGAGAACAGCGTGAAGCCGACGACCACCTGCAGGTCGAGCGTGTGCACCGCGTCGATGAGCAGCGCGCCGAGACCCTGCATCGAGAACACCTTCTCGGTGATGACCGCACCACCGAGCAGCGACCCGAGGTCGAGCCCGAACAGCGTCACCACGGGCAGGATCGCGGTTCGAAGCCCGTGCCGCACGACGACCTGGCGCTCCCGCAGCCCCTTGGCCCGGGCGGTCCGGACGAAGTCCTGTGACATCGACTCGAGCATCTCGCCACGGGTCAACCGGGCGTAGATCGCAGCGCTGATGAACGCCAGCACGCACCACGGCAGGATCAGGTGCGTGAACCAGCCGACCGGGTCGTCACCGAAGGCCACGTACCCGCTCGTCGGCAGGATCCCCAGCACGAACCCGAACAGCAGGATGCCGAGCAGCCCGACCAGGTACGCCGGGGACGAGACACCCGCGACCGCGACCGTCATCACGGCCCGGTCGACGAAGGTGCCGCGGCGCAACGCCGAGACGGTGCCGCCGAACACCCCGGCGACGAGCCACAGCACGGCGGCACCCACGGCGATCGAGGCCGTGACGGGCAGGCGCGCCAGGATCAGCTCGGTGACGCTCTCGTGCAGCTGGAACGAGTACCCGAAGCACGGTGCCGCGCACTCGATGACGCTGTTGCCGCTGCCGAAGGTCCGGCCGGTGAAGATGCCGGCCAGGTAGGCGCCGAACTGTGCGAGCCAGGGCTTGTCGGTGCCGAGGAACGCCTGGACCTCCCGCAGCCGGTCGGGGGTGCAGGGCTTGTCGCAGATCGCCCGCGCCGGGTTGGTCGGCAGGAGCATGAAGAGCGCGTACGTGATGGCCGCGACGACGAGCAGCACGACGGCGGCCCCGAGCACGCGGATCGCGAGGAACCGCAGGGTGGCGGCGTTCACGCGGTGCCCCCTCGCGGGTCGAGGGCGTCGCGCAGGGCGTCACCGAGCACGTTGAAGGCGAGGGTGATGAGGAACAGTGCGGCTCCGGGGAACACGAGGTACATGGGATCGGTCTGCACCCAGCCGATGGCGTCGCCGATGCTGCGACCCCACGACGGCGTCGGCGGGTTGACCCCGACGGCCAGGAACGAGAGCGCGGCCTCGGCACCGATCATCGACGGGATCGAGATGGTGGCGTAGACGGTGATGGTCGCGGCGAGGTTCGGCAGCAGCTGTGTGCGGATGACGTGCCACCGGCCGGCACCCATCGCGGTGGAGGCGACGACGTAGTTGCGGCTGACGAGCGACAGCGTCTGCCCCCGCACCACACGGGCCACGGCCGGCCAACCGAAGAATCCGATGACGAGCACGACGAGCACGGGCTTCGGAAACGACGACGGCACGATCGCGGTGAGGGCGATCATGAACACGAGCGACGGGAACCCGAAGATCACGTCGACGACCCGCGAGAGCACCCGGTCGTACCAGCCGCCGAAGAACCCGGTCGTGACGCCGACGAGCACGCCGATGACGATCGACACCAGGGTGGCGGCGAGTCCGATGCCGAGCGACGTCCGCGCACCGTACGTGACGATCGAGAACAGGTCGCGCCCGGTCAGGGGCTCGACACCGAACCAGTGCTCGCCGCTGATGCCGCCGCCCGCACCCCGGGGCGCACCGAACGAGTTGAGCGCGTCGATGTCGTACGCGTACGGGTCCTGCCCGGACGCCTTCGCGATGAGCGGGGCCGCCACGGCGACCACCAGGAACACCGCGATGACGACGGCTGAAGCCACCGCCCAGCGGTCCTGCCGGACGCGTCGCACCACGGCCCGGAAGCCGGTGGTCCGGCCGGACGGTGCGACCGGTCGGTCGACGACGTTGGCCGTCACGAGGCCACTCCTTCCCACGCTCGCCACGCCTCGCGGCGAGCGGCCTGTCGCACGGGATCGGCGACGGGCGCCGCGGCGAGGAGCATGCGCGTGTAGTCCTGTTGCGGGTCGTCGAGCACGGCGTCGGTGCTCCCCCGTTCGACGATCCGGCCGTCGCGCAGCACGATCACCTGGTCGGCGAGCTGGCGGACGACGGCGAGGTCGTGGCTGATGAGCAGCATGCCGAAGCCGAACTCCCGCTGCAGCCCGGCGAGCAGGTCGAGCACGGCGGCCTGCACCGTCACGTCGAGTGCCGAGGTCGGTTCGTCGGCGATGACGAGTGCCGGCCGCAGCGCGAGCGCACGCGCGACGGCTACACGCTGCCGCTGGCCGCCGGACAGCTGGTGCGGGAACCGCTCGGCCCACGTCGGGTCGAGCTGCACGGCGGTCAGCAGTTCACGGACCCGCTCGGCGCGGTCCGCTGCGGAGTCGGTGCCGTGCACGAGCAGCGGTTCCGCGATGCTCCAGCCGATGGTCTGCCGCGGGTTGAGCGACGACGCCGGGTCTTGGAACACGATGCCGACCCGACTGCGCAGGTCGCGCAGTCGTCGTCCGCGAGCGGTGCGCAGGTCGCTGCCGTCCACCTCGACCGAGCCGGCGACGACGGGCACCAGGCCCGCGAGCGCGCGCCCGATCGTGGACTTGCCGGAACCGGATTCGCCCACCAGGCCGACGGTCTCGCCAGCGTGCAGGTCGAGGTCGATGCCGGACACGGTCGGTCCGCCTCGGCGCGAGTACCGCACGGCAACGTCGCGCAGACGCGCCACCAGCGACCGGGAGGCGCGACTCGCGTCCGCCTCGTCGGTCACCGCAGCGGTCTTCGCGCTGGGCGACACCTCACGCGCGCCCGGAGCCGTGAGCTGTCGCTGGGCGCGTGAGCCGGGATCGTCGGCCCGGGCGTCCGGGTCCGCAGCCGGCGTTGCGGACGCGGGGCGGGCCTCCAGGCTGGGGACGGCCGCGAGGAGTTCGCGCGTGTAGTCGGCGGTCGGGTGGGCGAAGACCTCGGCGACGGTCCCGTGCTCGACCGGGTCGCCGCGGCGCAGCACCAGCAGGTCGTCCGCGACGTCCGCGACCACGCCCATGTCGTGGGTGATGAGCAGCACGGCCAGGGAACGCTCGCGGCCGAGCCGCCGCAACAGGTCGAGGATGCCCGCCTGCACGGTGACGTCGAGCGCGGTCGTGGGCTCGTCGGCGAAGAGTGCGACCGGGTCACCGGCCAGGGCCATCGCGATCATCGCGCGCTGGAGCTGGCCGCCGGACAGTTCGTGCGGGTAGGCCTTCCGGATGCGCTGCGGGTCGGCGAGCCCGGCGTCACGGAGCAGTTCGTCGACGCGTGCCCGGACGCCGGCACGGTCGAGCCCGGTGGGGTGTGCCCGGACGGCCTCGGCGATCTGGGTGCCGATGGACAGGACCGGCGTGAACGAGTTCATCGGCTCCTGGAACACCACGCCGATGCCAGCACCCCGGACGGCGCGGACCGTCTCGACGGGGGCACCGATGAGTTCCTCGCCACGGAACCGGGCGCTGCCCGACACCGAGGCCTGCGGCGGCAGGAGCCCGAGCACGCTCATGGCGCTGACGGACTTGCCCGAGCCGGACTCCCCCACCAGGGCGAGGACCCGGCCGGGCGTCAGGTCGAAGGAGACGTCACGGACGACGGGCTCCGCGTCGCCGAACGCGACTCGGAGCCCCTCGACCTGCAGGATCGGTTCGGTCACTGCTTGAGCGAGACCTTGAGGTAGTTCGGGTACGCCGGGAAGTCCGCGATCTGGAAGTTCTGCACGTTCGACCCGGCCAGGAAGGACTGCTTCGCGTAGATCAGCGGCACGACCGGGGCGTCGGCCATGATCTTCTGGTCCGCCTGGGCCCAGAGCTTCTGCGCGTCGTCCTGGTCGACCGTGGAGCTGGCCTTCGCGATGAGGGCGTCGACCTCGGGGTTGCTGTACTTCGAGACGTTGTAGCCGCCGCCACCGATCTGCGACGAGTCGTACAGGGGCTGCAGGTTGGCGTTCGCGCTCGGGAAGTCCGGCTGCCAGCTCGACAGCGACAGGTCGAAGTCGGTGCCGTTGGTGGTCGCCTGCGTGAAGGAGTCGTAGTCGAGCGGCTTGAGCGTCACGGCGATGCCGGCACGCTTCAGGCCGGACTGCAGCGCCTGGGCCTGGGCGAGGTACGTCGGGTCGTTCTGCGTGACCAGGGTCAGCTTCAGGTTGCTGACGCCGGCCTCCTTGAGCAGCTGCTTCGCCTTGTCGACGTCACCGGTGGCCTTCGTCTTGTACAGGTCGTAGTCCTGGCGTCCGGCGATGCCCGGGGTGATGAGCGTCGAGGCGTACGAGCCGGCGATCGCGCCGCCGGCGGCGATCCGGAAGGACTTGCGGTCGACCGCGTACTGCAGCGCCTGGCGGACCTTGAGGTCCTTGAGCTCGCCGCGCTGCGTGTTGATCGCCATGTAGCTGATCGGGCCGGCCTTCGAGGTGGCGAGGCGGTCCTGGGCGGCCGGGTTGCTACGGACCTGGTTGAGCTCGGCGGCCCCCAGGTAGATGGCACCGAACGAGTTCTTGGCGTCCCCGTTGTCCGCGATCAGCGTCTGCGTCGCCGTGGACTGGTCCTGGCTCTCCTTGAAGACGATCTTCGACGGGCCGGCGGTGCGGACCTCGTCGGTCTTCGCGCTCCAGTTCTTGTTGCGGACGAGCGTGACCTGCGAGCCCTGCGTGTTCGACTGCACCTGGTACGGACCGGATGCGACCGGCTTCAGGTCGTAGGCGCCGGTGTCCTTGCCGTCGCCCTCGGGCACCGGCGTGAACGCGGGCATCGACGCGAGCCACGGCCAGTCGCCGTAGGCGTCGTTCAGCTTGAAGACGATGGTCTTGTCGTTCGGGGTCTCGATGCTGTCGAGCGACTTGCCGTCGAACGGGCCCTTGTAGGAGTCACCACCGACCAGGAGCGACTTGTGGTAGCTCAGGCCACCGCTGAGGGTCGGCTCGAACGAGCGCTCGATGCCCCACTTGATGTCCTTCGTGGTGATCGGCGTGCCGTCCTGGAACTCGACGCCGTCCTTCAGCGTGTAGGTCCAGGTCTTGCCGTCGTCGCTCGAGACCCCGGTGTTGGTCGCCAGGTCGGGGACGACCTTCGCCGTCTTGCCCGGCTCGACGTCCCACGTGGTGAGCCGTCGGGCGACGAGGCCCATCGACGTGATGCCGAGGCTCTGGCTGGTCGCGGGGTCGAGGTGGAACGAGGTCTGCGGCGTCAGGATGTTGAGCGTGCCGCCCTTCGCCGTGCCCTCGGCGCCGTCGTCGGACGAACCCCCACCCGAGCAGCCGGTCAGGACCAGGGCTGCTGCTGCGGCGACGGCCGCGGTGATCGTCAGGCGGTTGGGGCGTCTCATGACGGTGCTGCTCCTCGGGGAAGGGGGTCGCGATCGCGGTGGCGGTCGCTGCGACGGCGGAACGGTTCACCCGCCGGGCGGCGTCCATCCTGACACCGCGACGGTGGCCCGTCCGAATCTCGCGTGCGTCGGACGACGCACGACGAAACATTGCAAGCGCCGGACGCCGTCCCGCTATTCCCGATGCGTTCGCACCGCAGTGCGTCAGCGGTCGAAGAGCCCACCGAGGAAGTCGTTGCCGAGGTTCGACGCCTGCTCGCCGAGCCCGGACGCCTGCTCACCGAACCCCGCGGCCTGCTCACCGAACCCGCCGAGGAGCTGCTCGCCCTCGCCGAGGAGTCCTTCGACGCCACCGCCGAGGTCACCGAGTCCGAGGTCGCCCATGCCCGAGGCGATGCCCTCGAAGTCGACGCCGAGGTCGGCCGCCCCTGCCAGGACCGGACCGGCGGCAGCGCTCAGCACCGCTCCCCCGGCCACCGCGGCGGCGAGGCCACCGAACGCCATCGCGCCGGCACCGACCGCTGCTCCACCGGCGAAGGCCCCACCGCGTCCGCGGCCGTTGCCGTTGCCCGAGCGGCCGGAACCGCCGAGGACCCGTCGGACCAGACCCGGACGCGACATCTCTCCGCGGGTCATCGCACGGGCCATGCCGCCCGCCGAGTCGTCGCGCAGGTGCTCGTGGGGCGGGAGCTCGGAGTTCAGGCGGTCGCGGACCTGCTGGCGCTGCGCCGGGGTGAGCCGCGCGAAGGCGTCGTGGTGGACCTGCTCGAGCTGCTCCGGCGACGAGGTGCGGAGCAGGTAGTCGTACTTCGCCAGGGCGACCTTGTCGGCGTCGGCCCCGTGCTGCGGCGTGCCGGCGTGCTGCGGCGTGCCGGCGTGCTGCTGTGGCTGGCCGTACTGCTGCGGCTGGCCGTACTGCTGCGGCTGGCCGTGCTGCTGCGGCGGCTGCTGCTGGTTCCGGTCGTCGCCGGTCAGCTTGTCCGCGGCGCTGCGCACGATGCCGCGCCAGTCGGTTCCGCCCTGCTGCGATCCGGCGCCGGGCGCGGTTCCCCCCTGCCCACGCTTCTGGAGCTGCTTGTCGATGACCTTGGAGGCCATGCCGATGATGCGGTTGAGGTTCGCCATGTCCCCACCTTTGCGTCCTCACATGTGGAAGACCGGCACCGAGGCGGGGGTTCGCCAGGGCATCCGATGGGGATCACCTGTGAGATTCCGGCTGCATTTCAGCGGACACATACACGGAGGCTGGCTCCGGTCGCGACACCGCCGGAGCGCGACCTAGGCGAAAGCGTGAGACCCGGGACTGCGACAACAGTTCCGGGCCTCGATTCGCCTTCCGAGTGGAAAGCCAAGGGATGCGTAAACCATCCCGAGTCCAACGCTCGGAACCGATGGTAGCCGAGCCCGCTCGGCGACGCATCCCTCGGCCGAAGCTCCTCGTGTCAGCCGGCGACGACACCAGGAGGTCAGCGATGTCGCACGACACCGATGATCGGTCCGGGCGTCGGGTGCCCTGGCTGGGGATCGCGAGCTTGCTCGTGACCGTGGTCAGGCTCCTGATCGACCTGTCCCGCAAGGACTGAGGACCCGGGTGTCCCGCACCACAGCCGGTGGTGCGGGACACCTGTCCATCGCGTCAGGACAGGATGCGCGCGAGGAACGCGTTCCGGAACCGCCCCGTGGGGTCGAGGTCACGGGCGAGTGCGGCGAAGTCGGACAGCCGCGGGTACGCCTCGTGCAGCCGCTCGGCGCCGGCTGCTGAGACCTTGCCCCAGTGCGGCCGCGGGTCGAACGGCTCGAGGACGTCCTCGATCCGGGCCACTGCCGCGGCCACGGCGGCGGCGTCCCGGCGGAACGTGAAGTGCAGGCCGACCGACTGTCGTCCGGACGACGGCGCGAGCCACGCGGTGTCGGCCGCGATGGTGCGGACCTCGGCGGCGATGAGGATCGGGGCGAACAGCGACGCCAGCGGTCGGAGCGCCTCGAGCGCCGCCACCGCCGAGGCAGCGGGGATCAGGTACTCCGCCTGGATCTCGGCCCCGGTCGACGGGGTGAACGAGGACCGGAAGTGCGGCAGCCGCTCGGACCACGGCCCCGGCACGCCGCCCTGCTCGGTGACCCCGGCGGGGTCGTTCTCACCCGGGTGCACCGGACCCGAGGCCGCACGGGCGCCGAGGGCCACGAGGTCGACGGTCGGTGCGGCCTCGTCGACGCGGTGCTTGGCCCAGACCTGCCGGGCACCGCGGTCGTCGAACGAGGTGAACATCGACACCGAGTACGCGTCGGACATCACCTGGTCGAACTGCGCTGCGACGGCGTCCCACGGCAGGTCGAGGTGCACCGTCGTGGCGATCTGGAACGTCGGCTCGATCGCGAGCTCCACCGCGGTGACGACACCGAGCGCGCCGATCCCGACCCGGTGGGCGTCGAGCAGCCCGTCCGGCGACGAGGCATCGACGTGGGCGATCTCACCGGAGGCGCGGACGACGTCGAGGCCGACCACCGCCTGCGCGAGCGACGGGTTCCGCACACCGGAGCCGTGCGTCCCCGTGGCGACGGCCCCGGCCGTGGAGATGTGCGGCAGGGACGCGAGGTTCCCGAGTGCCCAGCCACGGGCCTCCAGACCGGCCGCGACCTGGCTGTGCGTCATGCCGGCCGCGACCCGCACGACGCGACGCGACGTGTCGATGTCGAGCACGGGCGGCAGGTCCGACAACGAGACCTGGACGGCATCGGTGTCGGCGATGGTGTTGAACGAGTGTCGCGAGCCGAGCGCCGTCAGGCGCGGCGTCGAGGCGACGAGCTGCTGGAGCTCGTCCACCGACGTCGGCCGGGCCAGCGCCGAGGCGCGGTAGGTGACGTTGCCCGCCCAGTTGGTGCGGGTGCGCTCGGCCGCGATCACGTCGTCCATCGTGGGTCCTGACTCCTCTAGAAGCCGCGGTCGAGACGGTGCCACGTCTGCTGGAGACGCAGCTCGTCGCGGAACCCGCGTGCGGTGGTGTGCTCGTCGATGACCAGGAACTCGGTGCCGACCATGGTCGCGAAGTCCTCGACGACCTGCAGGCCGACCGCCGTCGTCATGACGGTGTGGTGGGCGGCGCCGGCGGTGAGCCAGGCCTCGGCGGCGACGGGGAACGACGGCCGGGGCTCCCAGACCGCGCGGCCCACGGGCAGCTTCGGCAGGGCCTCGGTCGGGGGCACGACGTCGACGACGTTCGCCGTGAGGCGGAAGCCGTCACGGGTGTCGGACAGCGCGACGACGACGGCCTCCCCGGAGTCGGCGGTGAAGACCAGGCGGACCGGGTCGTCCTTGCCACCGATGCCGAGCGGGTGGATCTCGAGCGTCGGCTTCGTGGTGGTGAGCGTCGGCGAGACCTCGAGCATGTGCGCCCCGAGGATCTTCTCGGCGCCCGGGGTGAGGTCGTAGGTGTAGTCCTCCATCAGGGAGGCACCACCGGGCAGGCCGGCGCCGGCGACGTTCATCGCGCGGACCAGGACCGCCGTCTTCCAGTCACCCTCGGCACCGAAGCCGTAGCCGTCGGCCATCAGGCGCTGCACCGCCAGGCCCGGCAGCTGCTTGAGCGAGCCGAGGTCCTCGAAGTTGGTGGTGAACGCGGCGCTGCCGTTCTGCGCGAGCAGGGTGCGGAGGCCGATCTCGATGGCGGCACCGTCGCGGAGCGCGGCGTGCCGTTCGCCGCCGGCGCTGCGCAGGGACGGGTCCACGTCGTAGTCGCGCTCGTAGGTCGCCACGAGCGCGTCGACCGCTGCCGTGTCCGCTGCTGCGGCGTCCACCGCTGCCGCGAGCTCGTTGACGGCCCACGTGTTGACCTGCACGCCGAGCTCGATCTCGGCCTCGGTCTTGTCGCCTTCGGTGACGGCGACGTAGCGCATGTTGTCGCCGAAGCGGGTGAGCTTCAGCTCACGGACGGCCGCGGCGCCGGCGGCGGCACGGGTCCAGTTCGCGACGCGCTGCTGGACGCGGGGGTCCGAGACGTGGCCGACGGCCGTCGCGTGCCGGACGCCCAGGCGAGCGAGGGCGTAGCCGAACTCACGGTCGCCGTGCGCGGCCTGGTTGAGGTTCATGAAGTCGAAGTCGATGTCCGCCCAGGGCAGCGTGACGTTCGCCTGCGTGTGCAGGTGCAGCAGCGGCTTGGTCAGCGCCTGCAGGCCGCCGATCCACATCTTGGCCGGGCTGAACGTGTGCATCCACGTGGTGACGCCGATGACCTTGTCGTCGGCGCTCGCCTCGATGAGCGCCCGGCGGATGCCGTCGGCGTCCTTGAGCACGGGCTTCCAGACCAGCTTCACCGGCAGGTGCCCGGCGAGCTCCGCGTGGACCGCCTTGCTCTGCTCCTCGACCTGGCGCAGGGTCTCCTCGCCGTACAGCCCCTGGGAGCCGGTGAGGAACCAGACCTCGTAGCTGTCGAGCGTGGCCTGGGGGTCGACGTGCGTCGGGGTGTCCTGCGTCATCGCATGGCTCCTTCGGGGTTCTGTCCGTAGACGTTCTGGTAGCGATCGAAGAGTCGATCGATGTCTGCTTCGGGGATCGGGACGACCTCGCCGCCCTGCTTCGCGATGTGGACGGTCCGCGCGACGTCCTCGCACATCACGGCCGCCTTGACGGCGTCCTTCGCGTCCTTGCCGATCGTGAAGACGCCGTGGTTCTGCATCAGGACCGCGCGGCTGCGGTGGCCGCTCAGCGTGTCGACGATGCCGTGGCCGATCGAGTCGTCGCCGATGATCGCGAACGGGCCGACCGGGATGGGGCCGCCGAACTCGTCCGCCATCGCCGTGATCACGCACGGGATCGCCTCGGCGCGCGCGGCCCATGCGGTCGCGTACGTCGAGTGGGTGTGCACGACACCGCCGACCTCGGGCATGTTCCGGTACACGTAGGCGTGCGCGGCGGTGTCGCTGGAGGGGCCGTGCTCGTTGCCCCAGCCCTCGGCCGGCACGCCGTCGAGGGTGCAGACGACCTGGTTCTCGGGCGTCAGGTCGTCGCTCGACACCCCGCTCGGCTTGATGACGAACAGGTCCGTGCCGGGCACGCGCTCGGAGACGTTGCCGCCGGTCCAGATCACGAGGCCGTAGCGGACGAGTTCGCCGTGCAGGCGCGCGACGCGCTCCCGCGTCGTCGCCACCGCCTGGCGTGTGGTCTCGTCGATCGCGTCCGTCATCGGGTCACTTCCTCTGTCTGGAGGCGCGGGTCGGCGCCGTCGGTCTCTTCGGTCGGTCCTGTGGTCGCGCTGGGGCGGGTCGCCGCCGCGGCGACGTCCTGCACGGGCAGTGCGGCCCGGTAGCGCTCCAGGTACGTCTGGAACCCGGCGACGTCGGCCGGCTCGGGTTCGGCCACGTGCACGGCGTCCCCGCCGAACACGGTGTCGGACAGGTAGTCGGCGAGCTGCTGGTCGGTGTGCTCGAGGTAGGCGGCCAACACCGCGATCCCCCACGCGCCGCCTTCGCCCGCGGTCTCCTCGAGCGCGATCGGCACCCGCAGGGCCGCTGCGAGCAGACGCTGCGGGCTGCCGGGCGTGCGGAAGAGCCCGCCGTGCGCGGTCATCCGGTCCACCTGCACCTGTTCGCCGTGCAGCACGTCCATGCCGATGGCCAGGGTCGCGAAGGCGCCGTGCACCTCGGAGCGCACCAGGTTGCCGAGCGTGAAGCGAGCGCCGGGGGTGCGGAGCAGCAGGGGCCGGCCGTCCTCGACGTGGGTGACGGGTTCGCCGGCCAGGTAGTTGAAGGAGAGGAGCCCGCCGGCATCCGGGTCGGTGTCGTCGGCGACGGCCTCGGCGAGCAGGGTGGCGTAGACGTCGTCGATGCCGATCGGCGTCGCGCCGGTCCGCTCGCTCGAGGCCTCGGCGAAGCGTCCGAACACCCGGGCCCAGCTCGCGATCTCGCTCGCGCCGTTGTTGCAGTGCACCATCGCCACGGCGTCGCCGGCCGGGGTGGTGACGACGTCGAGTTCCTCGTGCGCGGTGGTCAGGGGCTGCTCGAGCACGACCATCGCGAAGATGCTCGTGCCGACGCTGACGTTGCCGGTGCGCGGTGCGACGGCGTTCGTCGCGACCATGCCGGTGCCGGCGTCGCCCTCGGGCGGGCAGAGCGGTGCGCCGGGTTCGAGCGTGCTGGTCGGGTCGAGCCAGGCCGCACCCTCGGGGGTCAGCTCACCGGCTTCGGCACCGGCGACGAGGACTTCGGGCAGCAGGGACCGCAGGTCCGGCACGCCGATCAGGTCCTGCGCGGTGGCGAGCATGGCGTGGTCGAAGTCCTTCGCGCCCGGGTCGCCGGGGCCGCTGTCGACGGGGCCGCCCTCGATCGGGAACATGCCGCTCGCGTCGCCGACGCCCAGGACATTCCGGCCGGTCAGGCGACGGTGCACGTAGCCGGCCAGGGTCGTGACGCCGGCGATCTCGGCCACGTGCGGCTCGTCGTCGAGGACCGCCTGGTACAGGTGCGCGATCGACCACCGCAGGGGGATGTTGAACCCGAGGGCCTCGCTGAGCCGTTCGGCCGCGGGGCCGGTCGAGGTGTTGCGCCAGGTGCGGAACGGCACGAGCAGCTCGCCCGCGGCGTCGAACGCCAGGTAGCCGTGCATCATCGCGCTCACGCCGACCGCCCGGTAGGTGGTCGGGGTGACGCCGTACTGCGCCTCGACGTCGGCCACCAGGGCGGCGTACGCGGCGCGGAGTCCAGTCTCGACGGCCTCGAGCGAGTAGGTCCAGCGACCGTCGACGTACTCGTTCTCCCACTCGTGGGAACCGGCCGCGATGGGCACGAGGTCCTCGTCCACCAGGCAGGCCTTGATGCGGGTGGAACCGAGTTCGATCCCGAGTGTGGTGCGGCCGTCCACGATCCGCTGTCGGCGGTCGTCACCCATGTGTTCCTCCAGAACCTCGTCGTCCTCAGTGAGCGCTCACATCCTGGCACGTGAGCGCTCACTCGTGCAACGCCGCGGCGCGCCGCCGGTCCGCCCGTCCCGCCAGCGGTCGAAACACCCCGCTCAGTTCCCCCGAACGGTCACGAACCGTCGTCCGGCGTGCCCGTAGCCGACGGCTCCTGACCACTCGACGCCCCACGCGCGACGGGTCGTGACCGCGCGACGAACGAGGCCGGCGACGACGTGCGACCACCGCAGCCCCACCCCCGCGCAAGTCCCGACCACTCGCCGCCCCACACCCGCGCACGTCCCGACCACCCGCCGCCCCGCACCCGCGCAAGTCCCGACCACCGGACGGCCCACACCCGCGAGCGCCGATCCTCCGAACCCGCGACACCCCGAACGGCGGTGCTCGGAACGGTCACGACACCCCGCTGCCCCCCTCCGCGCGGTCACGAACTGTCGACCGGAGGCGCGCAGAGCGACAGTTCGTGACCACTCGACCACGGCGGGCGGGGTGTCGTGACCGCCCGGACCCACCCCACACCCGCGAGCGCCGATCCTCCGAACCCGCGACACCCCGAACGGCGGCGCTCGGGACGGTCACGACACCCCGCTACCTCCCCACCGCGCGGTCACGAACTGTCGGCTGGAGGTGCGTCGAGCGACGAGTCGTGACCGCTCGACCACGGCAGACGGGGTGTTGTGACAGCTCGACCACGAGCACCAGCACCAGCACCAGCGCCGCCGAGATCGCACGACACGCCGCGACCCGTCCGCCGAAGTCGCACGAACTGGCGCCGGACGGCAGGACACGCGGCAGTTCGCGCGACCTCGCGAGCCCCGAGCCCCGAGCCCGAGCCCCGAACGCGCCCTACGTGCCGACGGTGCTCTCGCGGATGACGAGCGACGGGGTCACAGCCGCCGACGACGCCGTCCCGCCGTCGATCAGGGCGAGGAGCGCCTGCCCCGCGACGCGTCCGAGCTCCTCGAGCCGCAGGTCCACGGTGGTCAGCGGCGGCCTGGAGGCGAGCGCCATCACGTCCCAGTCGTCGAACCCCGTGACCGCGACGTCTCCGGGCACCGAACGCCCGAGCTCCCGCAGCCGGTCACACACGCCCCGGGCGATCTGGTCGCTGCCGCAGACGATCGCGTCGACGTCGGGCGACTCCCGCGCGAGCACGTCCACGGCCTGCCGTCCCCAGCGCTCCGACCACTCGCCGTACAGCGGGTCGGTGACCAGGTGCGGCCCGAGCACCGACGAGGCGCCGGCGACCCGTCGCGCCGCGGACCGGTGTCGCGCCGGCCCGGTCACGATCGCGACCCGCTGTCGCCCGAGCGAGCGCACGTGCGAGGCAACGAGTGCCGACCCGGCGGCGTCGTCGAGGGTGACCGACACGTCGGCGTCGTCGGTCGAGGGCGTGAAGGCGTAGACGACCGGGATCGACACGTCGATCGGGGGTCGGGCGTCGGCGGAGCGGCCGGTCACGATGATGCCGTCGACGCCTCGGGCCGCCAGGGAGCGCAGGTAGTGGGCCTCGCGGACGTGGTCGTCGCGGGTGTCGCACAGCAGCACGGCCATCCGCCCGGCGGACAGGGCGTCCTCGGCACCGAGCAGCACCGGGATCGAGAACCGTCCGAACGAGTCGGTGGTGATCATGCCGACGGTGTAGGTCCGCCCCGACGACAGCGCACGGGCCCGGGCATCGCCGACGAACCCGAGCTTCTCGGCGGCTTCCTTCACCCGCAGCCGGGTGGCGTCCCGCAGTTGCCCGGTGCCGTTCAGCGCCTTCGACGCGGTGCCGATCGACACCCCGGCGAGCGCCGCCACGTCGGTGATCCGGATCGGCTGTCCGGTGCGTTCGAGCGTCACGGCAACCACCTTTCCGACGATCAGGGCGTGCCGATGACCTTACACAAAACCGCCGGAATGCTCTTGCGCGGCGTGCGCCCCGTGTCGTAGCGTCCACCGCAGAAACCGTTTTCCGGATGGCCAGTTCCATCCGCACGGTGCCAGTCACATCGCAAGGAGGCGACATGACCACCACGCTCGCGACCGATCGCGGCGCGCACACCGCGACCCCGGTCCTCCCGACCGCCGACGCACGCCTGACGCTCCGGCCCCTGCCGACCGGCGACGCCCGGATCACCGGCGGCTTCTGGGCGCTCCGCCAGGAGCGCAACGGCCGCGACGCCGTCCGCAGCGGCTACCAGCAGCTCGAGACGGCCGGCAACTTCCGCAACCTCCGCATCGCCGCGGGACTCGAGGAGGGCGAGGCCGTCGGCCCGATCTTCATGGACTCCGACGTGACGAAGTGGCTCGAGGCCGTTGCGTGGGAGTACGGCCGCGCGACCGCCGAGGACCTGCTCGACCTGCAGCGCGAGGTCACCGCCCTGTACGCCCGGGCACAGGCCGACGACGGGTACCTGGACTCCGTGCAGCAGGTGCGCGGGAAGGGCGAGCGGTACACGGACCTCAAGTGGAGCCACGAGATGTACTGCGCCGGGCACCTGTACCAGGCGGCCGTGGCCCAGCACCGTGCGACCGGCGACACCGGGCTCCTCGAGGTCGCGATCAAGAACGCCGACCACCTGGTCCGCACGTTCGGCGACGGCACCGCACCGGACGGTACGCCGAAGACGCGCGACGTCGACGGCCACCCCGTCGTCGAGATGGGCCTGGTCGAGCTGTACCGCGAGACCGGCAACCGCGCCTACCTCGACCTGGCGCACTGGTTCGTCGACGCCCGCGGGCACGGCATCATCGAGCGCGCCGGCGGCGAGCCGACGTACTTCTCCGACCGGGTGCCGAGCCGGCAGGCCACGACGGTCGAGGGCCACGCCGTGCGCGCCGTGTACCTGGCTGCGGGTGCCGTGGACGTCGCGATCGAGACCGGGGACACCGAGCTCCTCGCCGCGAGCGAGACGCAGTTCGCGGACATGATGGCGACGAAGGCCTTCATCACCGGCGGCCTCGGGGCACGCTGGGACTGGGAGGCGTTCGGCGACCCGTACGAGCTGCCGACCGACCGCGGCTACGCCGAGACCTGCGCGGCCATCGGCGGGGTGCAGTGGGCCTGGCGGCTGCTGCTCGCCACCGGCAAGCCCGTGTACGCCGACGCGATCGAGCGTCTGCTGTACAACGCGTTCCTCGCCGGGGTGAGCCTGGCCGGCACCGAGTACTTCTACGTGAACCCGCTGCAGCAGCGCGACCACGCCCACCAGGACGAGAACCGCTCCCCCGCCCACGGGCGCCGCGGCTGGTTCGACTGCGCCTGCTGCCCGCCGAACATCATGCGCACCTTCGCGAGCCTCGACGGCTACCTGGCGACCGCGACCGACGGCGGGCTGCAGGTCCACCAGTACGCCACCGCCGACCTCGGTCCGGTGCGGGTCGAGACCGACTACCCGCACGACGGCCGGGTCCGTGTGACGGTCACCGAGGACGGCCCGCTCGCCCTGGGCCTGCGGATCCCGGCCTGGTCGGACACCACGACGGTCACGGGTCCGGACGGGTCCGCGAACCCTGCGGCCGGGACGCTGCACGTCGTCGACCGCGAGTGGTCGGCGGGCGACACCGTCGAGCTCGTCTTCGACACGACGCCGCACCGCTACGTCGCCGACGCCCGCATCGACGCCGCCCGCGGGCAGGTCGCGATCGAGCGCGGCCCGCTCGTGTACGCGGTCGAGCAGGCG
Organism: Curtobacterium sp. ME-Dv--P-122a; assembly: GCF_030209645.1. Classification (NCBI taxonomy): domain Bacteria; kingdom Bacillati; phylum Actinomycetota; class Actinomycetes; order Micrococcales; family Microbacteriaceae; genus Curtobacterium; species Curtobacterium sp. ME-Dv--P-122a. The sequence goes on along the minus strand of NZ_JARVRO010000003.1, from coordinate 26,037 downwards.
GACCAGCAGGGCTTCACGGTCGACGACCTGACGGTCGACGCGGACGCGCCGATCACCGAGGAGCGCCGCGACGACCTGCTCGACGGCGTCGTCACGCTGCGGATCCCGGGGCACGCGCCGGCCGAGCACGTGCAGCCGGCCTGGCCGTACCAGCGGCTGGACGCGACCCGGTCTGGAGGATCGGATCACGCAGGAAACGCGACCAGCGTCGACGACGTGGCCGGTCCGCAGGGCGCCACCACGGGCCTCCAGGCCGGTCGCGACGTCACGGCGATCGCCGTCCCGTACTACGCGTGGGCCAACCGGGGAGCCGCGCCGATGCGCGTCTGGCTCCCGCTGGCACGGTGACCGGCGTGGACCGCCGTGCGTTCCTCGTCGGCGGCGTCGCCGGCGGGGCAGCCCTCGCCCTGGCCGGGTGCTCCGGCACCCTGCCGAAGGTCGTCGCGAAGCCCGCGAGCTTCGGGAAGAACGCGACCGGCACCGTGCAGGTGTGGTGCCGGTCGGCGACCCAGGCCGGCCTGACGTCGGCCGTCGCCGGGTTCAACAAGGCGAACCCGGCGCTGCAGGTCCAGCTGACGCCCGTGCCGGACGCACAATACGTGACGAAGCTCGCGACCGCGATCCGCGGGGGTGAGCCGCCGGACGTCGTCGACATCGACGACATCAACTCGCAGCTGTTCATCTTCCGCGAGGCGTTCGCCGACCTGACCGACGTGGTCAAGAGCCTGGACTACTTCGACGCGATCTCGCCGGGGCACCTGCGCCTGCTCGAGTACCGCGACCGGTACTACGGCCTGCCCTACCTGGCCGACAACTCGCAGCTGTTCGTGAACACCGAGCTGTTCGAACGTGCGGGCCTCGACGTCGAGGAGTCGACGAAGGACCTGTCCACGCTCCTCGACGCGGCGAAGGCCATCCGGAAGCTCGACGACGACGTGTACGGCTGGTCGATCTCCGGCAACGCCGCCGGCATCATCGGCTTCGTCACGCAGCCGCACGTCTGGGCGACCGGGGTCGACATGATGACCGGCGAGGTGGGCTCCCAGCGGGCGAACATCACCGGCAACGAGGCCCTCGAACGCATGCTCGAGTTCTACCGCCAGCTGTGGAAGGACGGCGTGCTGTCGAAGGCGACGTACTCCGACGCCGGCACCACGTGGGGTGCCGACTTCCGGGCCGGCAAGGTGGGGATCTTCCCGACCTCGTACGGGGCGACCGTGCCCGCGGCCACCAAGGCGATGCGGGCGAAGATGCAGACCGTGCTCATCCCGTCGTGGGACGGCCAGCGGTCGTTCTTCGACGGCGGCGACAACATGTGCATCCCGAACGGGGCGGCGAACCCGTCTGGTGGGTGGGCATTCATGCAGTACGCGAACGGCCTCCAGCAGCAGCAGGCGCTGCCGGACGGCGGGTACTTCCCGACGCGGTCCGACGCCGCCACCCCGGAGTACCGCAAGCGGTTCCCGCTGGCGTACGGGCCGCTCGACGCCATCGAGAAGGGCTACGCACCGCAGACGCTGGCGTACAACCTGCTCAACAACCAGCCGTCGTCGCCGTACTTCGCGATGTTCCGCGAGGCCGTGTTCGGGTCGGGGAGCGCTGCCGCCATGCGGACGGCGCAGTCCGACTACCAGCGGATCCTCGACCAGGTGCAGGCCTGAGCAGGCCTGCCTGTCTTCTCCGCTCGTCCCGCTCGTCTCGCTCTTGTTGATGCACAGAGAGGTGCACGCATGTCGACCATCTCCACCCGGCGCCCCGCCGGCCGGACCGGCCCGGGCCGTCCCACCGTGGGCCGCGGCCCGGGGCGCGGCGGCTCCGTCCGGACCCGCAACTCGCTCACCCACCCGCCGCGCACCGGCGCCGTCCTCGTGGCCCCGGCGATCCTGTTCGTCGCCGTCTTCGTGCTCGTCCCGCTCGTGTTCGCGCTCTACATCTCGTTCACGAACTGGCCCCTGATCGGCCCGTACCGGTTCATCGGGCTGCAGAACTACCTGACGCTGTTCCAGGACCCGACGTTCGTGCACGCGATCGGCTACACGCTGCTGTACACGGCGATCGTGACCCTGCCGATCCTGGCGCTCGGGTACTTCCTCGCCGTGCTCGTCCGCGCACGACGCCGTGGCAGCACGGTCCTGCGGACGGTGTTCTTCCTGCCGTACGTGGTCGGGCTGACGACGCTCTCGTTCATGCTCGTGCTCGAGGCGCAGCCGAACTCCGGGGCCGTCAACATGGTGCTCCGCTGGCTCGGGATCACCGACGGCAGCACCGCGTGGCTCGTGAACGGCCCGCTGGCGACGCTGCTCATCTGCGTGCTCGTGGTCTGGGCGGTGTCCGGGCTGACCATGGTGCTGCTCATGTCGGCGATGCAGGGCGTCCCCGACGAGGTCTACGAGTCGGCGCAGCTCGAGGGGGCGTCCTGGTGGCAGACCGAACGCCTGATCACGTTCCCGATGATCCGCTCGACCGTCGCGCTGAGCGTCATCATCTCGGTGATCGGGTCGCTGCTGGCGTTCAACCAGTTCTACATCCTGACCCAGGGCGGGCCGGGCACCGAGACCACGACGATCGTCAACGCGATCTACAACCGCGGGTTCGTGAACCTGCAGCTCGGGGCGGCGACCGCCCAGTCGATCGCCCTCGTCGTGGTGATCGCCGCCGTGACGGTGTTCCAGTTCTGGGCACTGCGAGAGAAGGACTGACGCCATGAGCACCACGACCTCCCGTGCGGCCCTCGCGGCGCCGGACCTGTCCACCAGGACCCTGACCACCACGGGCGACGGCCGACGTCGGCGCCACCAGCAGGGCAGCGTCCAGCACCCGCGCGACACCACCGTCAAGCGCACCCTGTACGCGATCGCCGGCATCGGTTCGGCGCTCGTCTTCGGCGTCCCGCTCATCTGGTCGATCCTGCGGGCGTTCCAGTCCGAGGCCGTCATCACGCAGGCCCCCGACCCGGCGACGTTCTTCCAGCTCGGGTGGCAGAACTTCGCCGCCGTGTTCGCCTCGTCGTCGCACCTGCTCACCGGCGTCGTGAACTCGCTCATCGTGTCGATCGCCACGGCGGTGCTGACCGCGGTGATCGCGACGATGGCCGGCTACGGCTTCGCCCGCTTCCGGTTCCGGGGCGCCGGCCTCGTGTTCGGTCTGGTGCTGCTGACGATGATGGTGCCGTTCCAGGCCATCCTCACGCCGCTGTACCTCGAGATGAACGCCATGGGGCTGACGAACTCGCTGCTCGGACTCGTGCTGTTCTACACGACCGTGAACCTACCGTTCGGGGTGTTCGTGATGCGGAACGCGTTCGAGTCGATCCCCACCGAGCTCGAGGACTCGGCCTTCGTCGACGGGGCCTCGCGCTTCCGGGTCGTCGTGTCGGTGCTCCGCCCGCTGCTCCTGCCCGGGGCGGCGACCGCGGCGCTCTACGCGTTCCTGGCGTCGTGGACGGAGTTCCTCGGAGCCCTGACGTTCCTGACGAAGGACTCGCTGTACACGCTGCCGGTCGCGCTGCTCAACCTGCAGACCGGGGCGTACGGGCAGGTGTCGTACGGCAACCTCGTCGCCGGGTCGGTGGTGGCGATGATCCCATGCATCGCGCTGTACGTCGGGTTGCAACGGTTCTACGTCGCCGGGCTGTCGTCCGGGGCGTTGAAGGGCTGACGGTCGGGTCAGCTCGCCGGCGGCGCCCCTCGCACCGTGCGAGGGGCGCCGTCTGCGTGGTGCGAGGTTGCGTACTCCGTGCGGGGCGCAGGGGCTCGCACCGAGTACGGAACCTCGCACCACGCCGAGCGCGCGGTGCCAGACCTCGCACGGTGCGAGGGAGCGCGCGGCACCGGGGCTCGCACCGTGCGAGGGGGCGCTACGTGCTGCGCCGCACCACCAGCTCGGGCGCGAGCAGGGTCTCGTCGCGGGGCTCCCCCTCGACCAGGGCCCGCACGGTGTCGAGCACCCGCTCCCCCATCGCCCGGAAGTCCTGCCGCACGGTGGTCAGCGGCGGCGTGAAGTGCGCGGCCTCGGGGACGTCGTCGAACCCCACGACCGCGATGTCGTCGGGAACCCGCAGCCCCTCGTCCGCGAAGGCGTGCAGCACCCCGAGCGCCATCTGGTCGTTGCCCGCGAAGACGGCGTCGACCGTCCCCACGTCGATGTGCCGGGCGGCCGCGAAGCCGCTCGCCGGGGTCCAGTCGCCCTCGAGCACGACCGGTTCCAGCCCGGCGTCCTGCATGATCCGCACGTATGTCGCGCGGCGCACCTCGGACTCCTGCGACACGTGCGGCCCGGCGATGTGCACGATCCGGCGGTGTCCGCGGTCGAACAGGTGCTGCATGACGAGCGAGGTGCCGGCCGCCTGGTCGATGGCGACGGCGGCGACGCTCGGCGCGACCGGGGTCCGGACGGCGTCTCGTTGCACCGCGTTCGACACCACGACGGGCACCGTGACCGGCACGGTGAGCGATGCGAGGGCGTCGAGCACCCGGTTGTCGGCGGCGACGAGCACGATCGCGGCGACGTCCTGCGCGAGCAGCGTGGTGAGCGCCCCGGACAGGTCGGACGGCCGCGGTTCCTCGGGCAGTGTCGACAGCAGCACGTGGTACCCGGCGGAGCGGGCGGCTCGTTCGAAGCCGATCGATGTGCTCGACGGACCGTACAGCGCGTCGCCGGCGGTGATGATGCCGAGCGCCTTGCTCCGCCCACCGGCGAGCGCCCGGGCGGCGGCGCGGGGCCGGTACCCGAGCTCGGTGACGGCGTCGGTGACCTGCGTCCGGAACTGCTCGCGGACGGTCGGATCGCCGTTGATCACGCGGGAGACGGTCTGGTGGGACACGCCGGCGCGTTCGGCGACGTCGAAGATCGTCGGGGCCTTCCGGCGCTTGCCGCCCCTGCCCTCGGGGGCGGTCGTGGTGCTCACGCGCCAACCGTACCGCTCGGTCCGGTCGCCGCGGCAAGATCACGAAACGGCGGTGTTGAGTTGACACCCCGTCACGGAACCCACAAGATGTGAGCGCTCACACGAGCGCATCCCACGGGGCACAGCAGCCCCGGCACCCGACCGCGTCGAGGACGACGCGAAGGAACAGAGGTACTTCGATGATGAAGCGCAGGATCATCGCGGGCGTCGCAGCCGTCGGCATCGCGATCTCGCTGGCCGCTTGCTCGGCCGGCGGCCGTGCGTCCACCGATGGTGGCGGCAGCGGCGACAACAAGGGCGCCCTCGTCGGCGTCGCCATGCCCACCAAGGTCTCCGAGCGGTGGATCAAGGACGGCAACGCCGTCAAGAGCGACCTCGAGAAGGCCGGCTACAAGGTCGACCTCGAGTACGGCGACAACAAGGTCCAGCAGCAGGCCCAGCAGGTCAGCAACATGATCACCAAGGGCGCGAAGGTCCTGATCATCGCGTCGATCGACGGTGGCGCGCTCTCCGACCAGCTCGACGCCGCCGCCAAGGCCGGCATCAAGGTGATCTCGTACGACCGCCTGCTCACGGGCAACAAGAACGTCGACTACTACGTGTCCTTCGACAACGAGAAGGTCGGCGTCGACCAGGCGAACAGCCTGCTCACCGGCCTGGGTGTGCTCGACGCGGACGGCAAGAAGACCGGCGAGAAGGGCCCCTTCAACATCGAGGTCTTCGCCGGCTCGCTCGACGACAACAACGCCGGGTTCTTCTTCAACGGCGCCATGAAGACGCTCAAGCCGTACCTCGAGGACGGCACGCTGAAGATCCAGTCCGGCCAGGACCAGCTGTCCCAGGCCGCGACGCAGCAGTGGGACCCGGCCACGGCCAAGGCCCGCATGCAGAACCTGATCGCGAAGTCCTACTCGGGCGGCACCACGCTCGACGGCGTGCTCTCGCCGTACGACGGCATCTCGATCGGCATCATCTCGGCGCTCCAGGGCGCCGGGTACGGCACGAGCGACCGTCCGCTCCCGACGGTCACGGGCCAGGACGCCGAGGCAGCCTCGGTCAAGTCGATCATCGCCGGCCAGCAGTACTCGACGATCTACAAGGACACGCGCAAGCTCGCCAAGCAGTCCGTCACCATGGCCGAGGACCTGCTCACCGGCAAGAAGCCCGAGGTCAACGACACGAAGAGCTACGACAACAAGGTCAAGGTCGTCCCGACCTTCCTGTTCCAGCCGACGGTCGTCACGAAGGACAACTACAAGGAAGTCCTCGTGGACTCCGGGTACTACACCGAAGCCGACCTGAAGTAGTCAGGCCCATCTCACGGACCGGAGGCGCGGTGCCAGCCCGCACCGCGCCTCCAGTCCGTCTCCACCAGCGCGCGCACGCGCGCACGACGGAAAGGCGTCCACATGGCGGACACCATCCTCGAGATGCGGGACATCACCAAGACGTTCCCCGGCGTCAAGGCCCTGCAGGGTGTCTCGATCGAGGTCGAGCGCGGCCAGGTCCACGCGATCTGCGGCGAGAACGGCGCGGGCAAGTCGACGCTCATGAAGGTGCTGTCGGGTGTCTACCCGGCCGGCTCCTTCGACGGCGAGATCCTGCTCGACGGCGAACCCGTGCGGTTCGCGAACATCAACGACTCCGAGGCTGCGGGCGTCGTCATCATCCACCAGGAGCTGGCGCTCAGCCCCTTCCTGTCGATCGCCGAGAACATCTTCCTCGGCAACGAGCAGTCCAAGGGCGGCTTCATCGACTGGAACAAGACGAACCTGACGGCCGCCGAGCTGCTCAAGCGCGTCGGGCTGAAGGACAACCCCGTCACCAAGGTCGTCGACCTCGGTGTCGGCAAGCAGCAGCTCGTCGAGATCGCGAAGGCGCTCTCGAAGGAGGTGAAGCTCCTCATCCTCGACGAGCCCACCGCCGCGCTGAACGACGACGACTCCGCGCACCTGCTCGAGCTCATCCGCTCGCTGCAGGCCGAGGGCATGACGGCGATCATCATCAGCCACAAGCTCAACGAGATCAAGGCGATCGCGGACAAGGTCACGATCATCCGCGACGGCAAGACCATCGAGACGCTCGACATGCGGGCCGACGACGTGTCCGAGGACCGGATCATCCGCGGGATGGTCGGCCGTGACCTGTCGAACCGGTACCCCGAGCGCGAGAACCCCGTCATCGGTGAGGAACTGCTGCGGATCGAGGACTGGACCGTCCACCACCAGCTCGACTCGTCGCGCGAGATCATCCACCAGGCCAACCTCAACGTCCGTGCCGGCGAGGTCGTCGGCATCGCCGGGCTCATGGGCGCCGGCCGCACGGAGCTCGCGATGAGCGTCTTCGGCCAGTCCTACGGCACCGGCATCAGCGGCACCGTCTACAAGCGCGGCACCCCGATCAAGACGCACACCGTCTCGCAGGCCATCGACAACGGCATCGCCTACGTCACCGAGGACCGCAAGCGGTACGGCCTGAACCTGATCGACGACATCAAGCGGAACATCTCCGGGTCGGCCCTCGGCAAGCTCGCCAACTGGGGGTTCGTGAACTCCTCGGAGGAGACCACCGTCGCGACCCAGTTCCTCAAGAGCCTCAACATCAAAGCGCCGAACGTCGACGTCGTGACGGGGAAGCTCTCCGGCGGGAACCAGCAGAAGGTCGTCCTGTCGAAGTGGATGTACGCCGACCCCGACGTGCTCATCCTCGACGAGCCGACCCGTGGCATCGACGTCGGCGCGAAGTACGAGATCTACACGATCATCAACCAGCTCGCCGACCAGGGGAAGGCGGTCATCGTGATCTCCTCCGAGCTCCCCGAACTGCTCGGCATCTGCGACCGCATCTACACCCTCTCCGAGGGCACCATCACGGCCGACGTCCCGCGCGCCGAGGCGACGCCCGAGGTCCTCATGCAGTACATGACCCAGGAACGGGAGACCCCTGTCAATGAACGCGCTTAAGTCCGCCGTCGGCTACCTCACCGGGCAGCTCCGACAGATCGGCCTGTTCATCGCGCTGATCGTCATCGTCATCTTCTTCCAGGTGACCACGAACGGCATCACGCTGGCCCCGATCAACGTCTCGAACCTGATCGTCCAGAACAGCTACATCCTCATCCTGGCCATCGGCATGGTCATGGTCATCATCGCCGGACACATCGACCTGTCGGTCGGGTCGGTGGTCGCCTTCACCGGTGCCATGGCCGGCGTGATGATCACGCAGTGGAACATCCCGTGGCCGATCGCGGTCGTACTCTGCCTGGTGGTCGGTGCACTCGTCGGCGCCTGGCAGGGCTTCTGGATCGCCTACTTCGGGATCCCGGCGTTCATCGTGACGCTGGCGGGCATGCTCGCGTTCCGCGGCGCGGCCCAGATCGTCCTGCAGAACCAGCAGATCTCGCCGTTCCCCGCCGGCTTCCGCTCGCTCGGCTCCGGCTTCCTGCCGTCCTTCGGCACCACCGGGTACGAGCCGCTCACGATGATCCTCGGCTTCGCCGCCGCGGCCGTCATGGTGATCGCCGCGTTCCGCGGTCGCATCACGCGTCGCAAGTACCAGCTCGAGAGCGAGCCGTTCGCCTGGTTCATCGTGAAGACGGCCTTCGGCGCCGTGCTCGTGATCTACGTGGCGCTGCTGCTCGCCAGCTACAACGGCACCCCGATCGTGCTCGTCGTGCTCGGCGCCCTCGTGGTGATCTACTCGGTCGTCATGCGGAGCGCGGTGTTCGGCCGCCACATCTACGCGATCGGTGGCAACGCCCTCGCCGCGCAGCTGTCGGGTGTGAAGACGAAGCGCGTCACGTTCCTGCTCTTCGTCAACATGGGTGTCATCTCGGCCCTGGCGGGCGTGGTCTTCACCGGCCAGCTCAACCTGGCGGCACCGGGCGCGGGCAACGGCTTCGAGCTCGACGCCATCGCCGCCGTGTTCATCGGTGGCGCTGCCGTCACCGGTGGCATCGGCACCGTGCCGGGCGCCATCGTCGGTGGCCTGATCATCGGTCTGCTGAACAACGGCATGTCGATCCTCGGTGTCGGCACCGAGTTCCAGTCCCTGATCAAGGGCCTGGTGCTGCTCGCCGCCGTCGCGTTCGACGTGTTCAACAAGCGCCGGGCGGCATCCGCGCGCAAGTAGCGTTCGCGCGTTCGCGTGTTCGCGTGTTCGCTTGGTGAGCAGAAACGGTCGGGTCCTCGATGGGGACCCGACCGTTTCTGCTCACGAACGCGACAGGACGGCCCAACCCCCGGCCGGGAGGCGCAGGGTCCCGTCCCCGAGATCGGCCCCGCCCGCCTCGACCTGCGTCGCGTCGGCCACGGGCACCTCGACGGGGTCGTCCGACAGGTTCAGGGCGGTCACCACGGCGGCATCCGCCGTCGCGGTCCGCAGCACCACGGCGGTGTTGGTCAGGTGCACGACGTCGGTGTGCGCGCGGTGCAGCCACGGGTTCCGACGGCGCAGGGCGATGAGCGCCTCGTACGCGTGGGTCAGGTCCGTCGGCGCCGGCACCTCGGCTGGGAACTCCGGGCGGACCGCGTCGTCGCCGCCCTCGCGTTCCTCCTTCACCCCGGCCCAGCCGTACTCGTCACCGGCGTAGACCACCGGGGTCCCCGCCACCGTGAACAGCACCGCGGCGGCGTGCCCGGCGAACCGCTCCCCCACCGCGCTCGCGATCCGGGTGACGTCGTGGTTGCCGACGAACGTGGTCGGGGCGAAGGTCGCCAGCAGCGCGTCGTGCCGCTCGATCGCGTGTGCGAGCTCGTGGCCGTTGCGGTCCGCGATGCCGTGCCAGATCCCCTGCCACAGCTCGTACTGGGTCAGCGAGTCCATCGTCGAGTCGCGTGCGATCGCCGCCGCGTCGCCGTGGATCACCTCGCCGCTGAACCAGGCGTCCGGGAACCGCTCCCGCACCCGCGGCAGCACCCGCGCCCAGAACGCCGGCGGCACCGCGTACGCCGCGTCGAGCCGCCAACCGTCGACGCCGCGGGCCAGCCAGTGCGTCATCACCTCCACCACGAGGTCCTCGGTGGCACGGCTGTCGTGGTCGAGCGCGACGAGGATGTCGTGGCCCTCGAACAGTCCGACGGGCACGGACTGCCCCGGCTGCCACCCGGACCAGTCGATGGCGAACAGGTCGGCGGTGGGCGCCTCCGGGCCCTGGTCCGACAACGCACGGAACGCCGGGTGCTCACGGCCGACGTGGTTGAACACCCCGTCCAGCAGCACCCGCACGCCCCGCTCGTGCGCCGCGGCGACCAGGGCGTCGAAGTCGGCATCGTCGCCCAGGCGCGGGTCGATGCGGAAGTGGTCGACCGTGTCGTACCCGTGGGTCGAGCTCGCGAACACCGGGCCGAGCAACAGGCCGTTCAGACCGAGGTCGACGACGTGGTCGAGCCAGCCGATCAGGCGGTCGAGGCGGTGTTCGAGCGGACGCTCCCCCACCGGTGACGCGGGGCGGACCTCGGCGCCGACGAAGCCGAGCGGGTAGACGTGCCACCACATCACGTGCTGGACCCAGGCAGGCTCGGACGGACGGGCGGGGCCGGTGTCGGGGTTCACCGCTCCGATGCTGCCAGGCGCACCTGGACCATGTGCGTGGTCGCTGTGTACCGCCCTGCCTGTCAGGACGAGGATGGGGCCATGGGACGGGCGATCAGGACGGAAGCCGATGCGTCGGCATCGGAGTCGGCACACGCCGAACGGACCTGCGCCTCGTGCGGGCGACGGATGCCGTCCTCGGCGGCGCCGGAGGCGAAGTGGTGTTCCGCAGCCTGCCGCCGACACGGGCTGGACGACACCGACCGGGCCCTCGAGCAGCGCATCGACGAACTGCTCGCGGCACGGGCGCGGACCTCGAGCATCTGCCCGTCCGAGGTCGCACGCTCACTCGACCCGGACGACTGGCGACCCCTGATGGAGCCCGCACGTCGAGCCGCCCGCCGCATGGTCGCGCGCGGCGAGGTCGAGATCACCCAGGGCGGGTCCGTCGTCGACCCGTCGACCGCCAAGGGCCCGATCCGCATCCGCCGTCCGCGGTGAGGGAACACGTGTCGTCCAACGTCGGTTGCATCGAAGGATGACTGCAACCGGATCGACCGAACAGACCTCTGCCCGCCTCGAAGCCCTGGTCGTCGGAGCCAGTGGCATCACCGGTTCCGCCCTGGTGCGCCACCTGCTCGACCTGGGCTGGGACGTGACGGCGCTCTCCCGCCGACCGCTCGCCGAACAGGGCGTCCGGACCGTCGCGGCCGACCTGCGCGACCCCGAGAGCCTGGCGGCCGCACTCGCCGACGAGCACCCGACCCACGTCTTCTTCACCGCCTGGCAGCGGCAGGACACCGAGGCGGAGAACATCCGCGTGAACGGCGGCATGGTCCGCGACCTGCTCGCGGCACTGTCGCACGCTCCGCTCGAGCACGTCGCCCTGGTCACCGGCCTGAAGCACTACCTCGGCCCGTTCGAGGCGTACGCCGCCGGCGAGATGCCCGACACCCCCTTCCATGAGGAGGAACCGCGCCTCGACACCCCGAACTTCTACTACGCGCAGGAGGACGAGCTCTTCGCAGCCGCCGAACGCCAGGGGTTCACGTGGTCCGTGCACCGCTCGCACACCGTGATCGGGCACGCGGTCGGCAACGCCATGAACATGGGCCTCACACTCGCCGTGCAGGCCACGCTGGCGAAGGAACTCGACCTGGACTTCGTGTTCCCGGGCAGCGAGGCGCAGTGGAACGGCCTGACCGACATGACCGACGCCGGCATCCTCGCCGAGCACATGGTGTGGGCCTCGACGACACCCGAGGGTGCGGACGAGCCGTTCAACATCGTCAACGGTGACGTCTTCCGGTGGCGCTGGATGTGGCCGCGCCTGGCCGCGCACCTCGGTGTCGACCCCACGCTCGTCGTGGGCTACGAGGACGCTCCGCGACCGCTCGAGGAGCAGATGGCGCCGTACGAGTCCGAGTGGGCCGGCATCGCCGAGCGCCACGGTCTCGCCGAGGCCGACATCACCCGGCTCGCCTCGTGGTGGCACACCGACGCCGACCTCGGTCGTGCGATGGAGGTCGTCACCGACATGGGGAAGAGCCGCGACGCCGGGTTCACGGCGTTCCGCCGGACCGAGCAGGCCTTCGCGGACCTGTTCGCCCGGTACCGGGCCGACCGGCTCATTCCCTGATCGGTCCGGGGCCGGTCAGAAGGCGTACCGGATCCGGCAGGACGGCAGGTGCTCGGCCACGAGTTCGCGGAAGCGCTCGACGAGCTGCCCCTTCATGCCGGACCGGTAGCGCACGTTCACGGCACCGTTCTGGGACACCTTCTGCTCCTGCAGGTCCGGACGCCACAGCAGGTCTTCGGCCTTGGGGTGCCACCCGAGGTTGACCTCGTGCAGGGGCTGGTTGTGCGTCAGGAAGATCACCTCGGCCGCGAGCTGCGCCTTGGCGGCCGGGGACAGCACGTCGTCGACCTGCCGGAGCAGCTCGGCCCAGTCCGACTCCCACGTCGGCGTGAGGATGACCGGCGAGAAGTTCAGGTGGACCTCGTAGCCGGCGTCGACGAAGTCGTTCACCGCGGCGATCCGCTCGGCGATCGGGCTCGTACGGATGTCGGTGATCTTCGCGGTCTCGTGCGGCATCAGCGAGAAACGGATCCGGGTCCGGCCCATCGGGTCCCAGTCGAGCAGGTCGCGGTTGACGTACTTCGTGGCGAACGAGGCCTTGGCCGTCGGGGTCATCCGGAACAGGTCGCAGAGGTCGCGGACGTTGTCGCTGATCATCGCGTCGACCGAGCAGTCACTGTTCTCGCCGATGTCGTAGACCCAGGACTCCGGGTCGCACTGGTTCGGTTCGGTCTTCGGCCCCTGCTTGGCGATGTTCCGAGCCACGTGCTTGGTGATCTGATCGATGTTCGCGAACACCGTCACGGGGTTGCTGTAGCCCTTGCGCCGCGGCACGTAGCAGTAGGCGCACGCCATCGCGCAGCCGTTCGCGGTGGACGGTGCGATGAAGTCGGCGGAGCGACCGTTCGGCCGGGTCACCAGCGACTTCTTCACGCCGAGCACGAGCGCCTCGGTCTTGATCCGCACCCAGCGCTGGACGTTCCGTTCGTCGCCGTGCACCTCGGGGATGTTCCAGTGCGACTCGACCGGGACGATCTCGGCGTCCGGCCAGCGCCCGACGATCTCCTGCCCGCGCTGGAGTTCGAGGGCGGCCGGCTCGGCGTAGATGCGTCGGACGTCGAGCATCGGGCGGACGCGTTCGTGGCTCATCGGCTCCTGTCTACCCGGCACCACCGACGGTGCAGACTCGGACCATGACCGCCGAACCCGACGACCACTTCTTCGTCGTGGACGGCCGACGCTGGCGCCGCACCGACCCCGCCCTGCCCGAGGAACTCGCCGCCGCGCTCCGCTCCCACCTGGGACGCGGGCGCAACGCCGTGAAGACCGCGAAGCGCGCGGGCGACGACGAGGCCCTGACGGCGGCCCGGCACCGGAACGGCCTGGCCAAGCGCGGCCTGGGCGAACGCGGCCCCGAGTGGTGGACGCGCCCCGAGGCCGACCGGATCGCCGATGCCGAGCGCGCCCTCGCCGACCTGGACGCTCTCGACCGCGACTGACCCTTCCCACAACGCCCGCGATGGAAAGCGGAATCGGGCGTACCTGGTCGAAACGTCCGAACAGGTACGCCCGATTCGACCAGGTACGCCCGGTTCGACCAGGCCGCGCGACTAGGCCTCGGTGTGCCCCAGGTCGGGCTCGACGAGCAGGCAAGCGGTGCGGGACGCGGCGGCGTGCAGCTCGAGCACGACGAGCTCGTTGCGACCCTGGCGCAGGACCGGGCCGGGGATCGCCAGGGTCCGCTGCGGGCCTCGCGACCAGTACCGACCGAGGCAGAACCCGTTGACCCAGGCGACACCCTTCCGGAACCCGTCGAGCGACAGGTACCGGTCGTCCACGGTGTCGAGGTCGAACGAGCCGGCTGCGAACGTCGGCCCGGCGAGCACCTCGCCGCCGGTGGGAGCGATCTCGGACAGCGCGGTCACGGCGGCCGGTGCGATGGGGTCGAGGGCGAGCGGCGACGCCGTCCACCGGGCCACCGGGACGCCGTCGATCGAGACACCCCCGATCAGGCCCTTCGGCTCACCGATGCGGACGCCGTAGTCGACGCGGCCCTGGTCCTCGACGAGGAGCTCGAGCGTGCCGGTCACCGGCGGCAGGGTGATGGCGCGGTCGTGGTGCTCGCGCTCCAGGACCCCGACGACGACACCGTCGGCCGACACGATCGCACGGTCGCGCACCTCGGTGCCGACGGTCAGCACCCCTCCGGTGGGCAGGTCGACCTCGGCGCGGTAGGCGACGAAGCCGCTCGCGGCTCCGAGGGCGTCGAAGGTCGGCGGCTCGTCGTGCGCGGACCACGTCGTGAGCGTGGGCAGCAGGGAACGGAGCGACGCGACGCGGTCCAGGCGGACGGCGAGGTCCGTGGCGGGGGTGATCCGGGCCTCCAGGCCGTCGCCGGACGCGACCACGGGACCGAGGCGACCCGACCCACCCGGCTCCATCGTCGCGGGCAGCGGCGGGACGGGTGCGTAGCGCGCGATCACCGCGCGGAAGGCGTGGAACTTCTCCGTCGGCCGACCGGCCTCGTCGAGCGGGGCGTCGTAGTCGTACGACGTCGCGATCGGGCGGTAGACGCCCTTGTCGTTCGCGCCGTTCGTGAAGCCGAAGTTCGTGCCGCCGTGGAACATGTAGATGTTCACCGAGCCGCCGGCGGCGAGCAGGACGTCCAGGTCCTCGGCGCTGGCGGACGCCGGCGTGGTGTGGTGGTGCTCGCCCCAGCTGTCGAACCAGCCGTCCCAGAACTCCGAGCACATCAGGGGCCCGGTGGGCTGCGCCTGCCGCAGGCGCTCGAGGCGGGCGGCGGACCGTGAGCCGAACGAACCGGTCTTGTGCAGCGAGGGCAGGGAGCCGTCCTCGAGCATCGTGCCCATCGGCTGGTCGACGCTCGTGAAGGGGACGGTCAGCCCGATGTCGCGGTGCATCTGCTCGAGTGCGCGCAGGTACTCGGGGTCGGAGCCGTAGGCGCCGTACTCGTTCTCGACCTGCACCAGGACGATGGGCCCGCCCTGGTCGATCTGCCGCGGGACCAGCACGGGGGCCAGCTGCTGCAGGTACGTCTCGACCGCCGCGAGGAAGCCGGGCTCGTTGCGCCGGACGCCCACGGAGCCGTCCGCGAACAACCAGTACGGCAGGCCGCCGTTCGTCCACTCGGCACAGATGTAGGGGCCGGGGCGGACGATGGCGTGCATGCCCTCGGCGGCGACGAGGTCGAGGAAGCGGCCGAGGTCCAGGCCACCCGACAGGTCGAACACCCCGGGCGACGGCGCGTGCGCGTTCCAGGCGACGTAGGTCTCGATGGTGTTGAGGCCCATCAGCTTCGCCTTGCGGATCCGGTCGGCCCACAGGTCGGGGTGCACGCGGAAGTAGTGGATCGCGCCGGACAGGACCCGGTGCGGCTCGCCGTCGAGCAGGAAGTCGGTGTCGCCGATGGCGAAGCGCATGGTGTCATTCTCTCGTTGCCGGCCGGGCCGGGCGTGGAGCCGGGCCGGGCGTGGAGCGGGGCCGTGCGGACGTGTCCGCACGGCCCCGCGGGGATGCTGTCGAACTACTTCGACGAGACCGTGAAGCCCTGGTCCTTGCCGTACTTGGCGAGGGCCTTCTGCCATGCCTCGAGGCCGGCGTCGAGCGAGGTGCCGTTCTCGTACGCCTGACCGACGGTGTCGGCGTAGACGCTGTTCGCGTACACCTGGTACGGCAGGTAGGTGAAGTCGTTGTCCGAGGACTTCGACGCGTCGACGAGCACCTTGTTGATCTGCTGGCCGCCGAAGTACTCCGGCTTCTCGTCGAGGAACGCCGACGAGTCGAGGTCAGCGGTGGTCGACGGGAAGCCGCCGGACTCCATGAAGACCTTCGTGGACTCCTTCGAGGAGTTCAGCCACTTGAGGAAGCCCGCGGCGAGGGCCGGGTTCTTCGACTGCTTCATGACGACCTGGGCGCTGCCGCCGTTGTTCGCGGTCTGGGCGGTGCCACCGTCGTAGGTCGGCATCGGGGCGACGCGCCAGTCGCCCGAGGCCTGGGCGACGCCGGACTCCAGGTTGCCGGGCATCCAGGCGCCGGTGATCATCGTGGCGATCTCACCGTTGCCGAGCTGCTTGTACCAGTCGTCGGTCCAGCCGACCGTCTTCGACAGCAGGCCCTGCTCGACGAGCTCGTTCCAGGTGCTCGTCCACTTCTTGGTGCCCTCGTCCTGCAGGTTGATGGTCACCTTGTCACCGTCGGTGGTGAAGGGGGTGCCACCGGCCTGGGCGATCATGCTCGTGGTGAAGCCGGCGTCGCCGGAGTCCGCCGCGATGTAGGCCTTCGGGTCCGCCTCGTGCAGCTTCTTGGCCGCCGTGACGTACTCGTCCCACGTCTTCGGCACGGCGATGTCGTGCTTGTCGAAGACCTTCTTGTTGTAGAACAGCGCCATGGGGCCGGAGTCCTGCGGCAGGCCGTAGACCTTGCCGTCGATGGACACCGAGCTCCAGGTGCTCTTCGCGAAGTCCTTCTCGAGCGAGTCGAAGCCGTAGCTCGACAGGTCGAGCAGCGACTCGGACAGCGCGAACTGCGGCAGGGCGTAGTACTCCACCTGGGCGACGTCGGGGGCGCCCGAGCCGGCCTTGATCGTGTTCTGCAGCTTCGTGTACTGGTCGGCACCGGTGCCGGCGTTGACGAGCTTGACCTTCACCTTGGGGTACTGCTTCTCGAACGCGGCGACCTGGGCCTTCGCCGACGGGGTCCACGACCAGTAGGTCAGGGTGCCACCGTCCTGCAGGGCCTTGTCGATGTCGTCGGCCGATCCGCCGGAGCCGGAGCCACCGGAGGCGCACGCGGCGAGGGCGATCGCGGCGGTGACGCCGATGGCGAGGGCGCTGAGCCCGCGCCGGAGACGCTTGTTCATGGGAGTGCCTTTCACTTCTTCGTGGAGGGGGTGGTGCTGCTGTGTGCCGGACCGGGCGGCGCGTGGCGGGGTCGCCGTGCGCCTGGTGTCCGAGGGGGTCAGGCCTTGACCGACCCGGCCGCGAGGCCGGACTGCCAGAAGCGCTGGAGGAAGAGGAACGCGACCACGATCGGGATGATCGTGAGGAGCGATCCCGTGACGACGAGGTTGTAGATCGGCTGCGCGCCGGACCCGGTGGCCTGCGCGTTCCACTGGTTCAGGCCGACCGTCAGCGGGTACCACTTCGGGTCGCTCAGCATGATGAGCGGCAGGAAGTAGTTGTTCCAGGTGGCGACGACCGCGAACAGCAGGACGGTGACGACACCGGGCGCGAGCAGGCGGAGCGCGATGGTGAAGAAGATCCGGAACTCGCCGGCGCCGTCCATGCGGGCGGCCTCGAGCAGTTCGGCCGGGATCGCGTCGACCGCGTAGGTCCAGATCAGGTACATGCCGAACGGGCTGATCAGCGAGGGGAGGATGATCGCCCACGGGGTGTTGGTCAGGCCGACCTGCGAGAACAGCAGGAAGGTCGGAACCGCCAGGGCCGTGCCGGGGACCGCGATGGCCCCGAGGACGACGGCGAAGACCGCGCGGCGACCCGGGAACTGGAACTTCGCCATGCCGTAGCCCGCGACGGTGGCGAGCAGGGTGGCCCCGCCGGCACCGACGACGACGTAGAGGAGCGTGTTGCCGAACCACTGCAGGAAGATGCCGTCGTTGTACGTCAGCGTGTCGACGATGTTCTGCCAGAGGTTGAAGTCCCCGCCGAACCACAGACCGAACGTGGAGAGCAGCGACGCCTGCGTCTTCGTGCTGTTCACGAGCAGGTAGAACAGCGGCGCGAACGAGTACACGACGAAGACGACCATGACCGCGGTCAGCAGGCCGGAACGCTTCGGCTTGCGTCCGCCTTCCGTGGTGCGGAGCTGCCTGGAGGCGCGAATCGAGCGGGTGCGCGGCGCACGTTGCGTCGTGGTCGCCTCGGTCACCGTGGCCGCTGCGGGCCCGGCGGGGTGCTGGATGGTGCTCATCGGTTCTCCTCGCGGGTGCCGCGGACCTGGACGACGTAGGCGATCACCGCAGTGATCACGCCCATCACGATCGCGACCGTGGCGGAGTAGTTGAACTGCTGACCGCTGAAGGACAGCGAGTAGGCGTACATGTTCGGGGTGAAGGCGCTGCCGATGACGTTCGGGGCGAGCGTCTTGAGCAGGTTCGGCTCGTTGAAGAGCTGGAAGCTGCCGATGATCGAGAAGATCGTGGCGATGACCATCGGGCCACGGAGCGCCGGGAGCTTGATCGAGAAGACCGTGCGCATCGGGCCGGCACCGTCGAGCTCGGCCGCCTCGTACAGCTCACCGGGGACGGTGCGGAGTGCGGCGTAGAAGATCAGCATGTTGTAGCCGAGGAACTCCCACGTGACCACGTTGCCGATCGACGTCAGGACCCAGCTCGGGCTGAACGGCTGCAGCAGGTCGATGCCGAGCGCGTCGTTCGCGGCGCCCGTGAGACCGAACTGGTTGCCGTAGATGAAGCCCCAGATCAGGGCTGCGACGACACCGGGGACGGCGTAGGGCAGGAACACCGCGATGCGGAAGAAGCTCGTCCCCCACAGTCGGGCGCTGTCCAGGGCGAGGGCGGCGACGAGCGCGAGGCCGAGCATGATCGGCACCTGGACGACCAGGAAGATCGCGACCCGACCGAACCCGGACCAGAACTTGGCGTCCTGGAAGAGCTGCACGTAGTTGGCGAACCAGACGAACTGGTTGCCGCCGATGAGCTGGTCGCGGAACAGGCTGAGCCAGAGCGCGTAGCCGATCGGCACGATGAGCATCAGGACCAGGACGACGACGAACGGGCCGACGAACAGCCATCCGGTGAACCGTCCCCGCGGCTTGGGGCGGCGACCGGCCGGGCGCTCGGCGGTGGGGCGCGGTGCTGCCTCACCGGGGCGCGCTGCGAGCGTGCTCATGTGACTCCTTCGTCTGCTGCGTTCGGGTGGTCGATGTCGGCGGCTCGGCCCGGGCCGGATCAGGGTGTCCGGGCGGTCACCGATGTTGACGTCAACATCGAACGACGCGACGATAGCATGGCAACGTCAACATGCGCTAGCGTCCGGGGAGGCCGACCGCTCGGCCCCTCGATCCGGAAGGAGCGCCAGCGTGACGATGGAGTCCCCCGCCGGCACCCGCCGCGCCCCCTCGATGGCCGCAGTGGCCGACGCCGCCGGGGTGTCGATGCAGACGGTCTCGCGCGTCGCCCGGGGCTTCGACAACGTCAGCCCGGAGACCCGCGACCGCGTCCAGCGCGCGATGGAGTCCCTGGGCTACCGACCCAACCGTGCCGCCCGTGCCCTGCGCTCGGGCCGCTTCCGCACCATCGGCGTGATCATGTTCACGCTCGCGTCCTTCGGCAACATGCGCACGCTCGAGGCGATCGCCGACGCAGCCGGGGTCGCCGACTTCACGATCACCCTGCTGCCGATGGCATCGCGCACCGAAGCAGGCGTCCGCTCCGCGTTCTCGCGCCTGCACGAACAGGCCGTCGACGGCGTCGTGATCATCATCGAGTCGCACATCATCGACACCGCCGAGGTCGTGCTGCCCGACGGCGTGCCGATGGTCATCGTCGACTCCACGGGCAGCACCGACCGCCCCGCGATCGACACCGACCAGGCCGACGGCGCCCGGCAGGCCACGCAGCACCTGCTCGACCTGGGGCACGAGACCGTCTGGCACGTCGCCGGTCCGGAGTCCTCGTACTCGGCAGCCCGTCGCCTCGCCGCGTGGCAGGACACCCTGACGCGCGCCGGTCGACCGGTCCCCCCGGTGTTCCGCGGCGGCTGGACGACCGAGCACGGCTACGAGGCCGGGCTCGAGATCGCTGCACGCCCGGAGATCACCGCGGTGTTCGCCGCGAACGACCAGACCGCCCTCGGTGTCCTGCGCGCCGCACACGAGTCCGGACGCCCGGTGCCGTCGTCGCTCAGCGTGGTGGGGTTCGACGACTCCCCCGAGTCCGACTCGTTCTGGCCGCCGCTGACCACCGTGCACCAGTCCTTCGACGAGGTCGGCCGCCGAGCGGTCGCGAACCTGCTCGCCCAGATCGACGGCGAGCGGGTCAGCGTCGCGGCCGACCTCGTGCCGGTGCGGCTCGTCGAGCGGGCGAGCACGGCGGCGCCGCCGGCGCGCTGACGCGGCGCGCGTTTCGCGCTCACCGACACCTCACGCTCGCACGGCCCCGTGAACTGTCGTCCAGCCCGTGAACTCGCGCCCGGGCCGGACGGGAGGCCCGGTGCCAGGCCGCCACGCGCCTCCCGGCCGCCGCGCCGGCCGCGACGCCGCGCCCCTTCCGCGAAAGCGACAGAGCCGCGCCGAACATCCGTGGAGAACTGTCGGTTTCGCGGACCTGACCCGGCTAAGTGCCGACCACCTGTCGCTTTGGCAACCACGCGCCGGACGGGAGGCCCGGAGCCAGGCCGCCACGCGCCTCCCGGCCGCCGCGCCGGCCGCGTCACGGGCCCAGCGACAGTCCACGCGCCCGTCACCCCGTGAACTGTCGCCCAGCCCGTGGACTCGCCCGGCCGCCGCGCCCCCGCAACGAGCAGAGGACGTCGGGCGCGAGCGCCCGACGTCCTCTGTGCTCACTCGACGCCCGCCGTGGCGTGCGCCGAGGCGCCTAGTCAGCCGATCGAGACGGCGGTCCAGGAGACCGGCGGGAGCTCGATCGTGACGGTGTCGCCCTCGCGGCGGACCGACTCGTTCGTGCGGAGCCCCACGCGGGAGGTGTTCTCCAGGTCGTTCACGGCGTGCAGGTCGTCGTCCCAGACACCCTCGGCGTGGACGTCACCCGTCGCACCGATGCCGGCCAGGTCGATCGTCACCGTGGTCGGCTCGGACGGGTGGCGGTTGATCAGGAAGACCGCTGCCTTGCCGTCCTCGGACATGGTGGCGGCGGAGTCCACGACCGGGACCTCGCCGTGCTTGCCGCCGTCGACCGTGTCACCAGAGGCCTTGACCTGCAGCGAGGTGCCCTGCGCCAGGCGCGAGGTGACCGAGAACGGGAAGAACGTCGTCTGGCGCCAGGCCGGGCCGCCGGGCTCGGTCATGATCGGGCCGATCACGTTGACGAGCTGGGCGAGCGAGGCCGAGGCGACGCGGTCGGCGTGGCGGAGCAGCGAGATGAGCAGGCCACCCACGACGACGGCATCGGCGACGGTGTAGACGTCCTCGAGCAGACGCGGGGCGACGGGCCACTCGTCGAGCGTGAAGGTCTTGGCCTTCGCTTCCCACTTCTTGATCGACCAGACGTTCCACTCGTCGAACGAGATGTCGATGCGCTTGTCGGACTTCTTCTGCGCCTGGACGTGGTCGGCGGCCGTGGTGACCGTCTTGATGAAGTGGTCCATGTTGGCGCCCGAGGCGAGGAACGACGGCAGGTCGTCGTCCTCCTCGTAGTAGGCGTGCGCGGAGATGTAGTCGACGTCGTCGTAGGTGTGCTCGAGGACGGTGCGCTCCCACTCGCCGAACGTCGGCATCGACGCCCCGGAGGAACCGCAGGCGACGAGCTCGAGGTCGGGCTGGATCTGCCGCATGGCCTTGGCGGTCATGGCGGCGAGCTTGCCGTAGTCGTCGGCGTTCTTGTGGCCGAGCTGCCACGGGCCGTCCATCTCGTTGCCGAGGCACCACATCTTGATGGCGAAGGGTTCCTGGCGACCGTTCGAACGACGGTATTCGGACAGTGCGGTGCCGGCGTCGATGTTCGCGTACTCGAGGAGCTCGATCGCCTCCTGCGTGCCGCGGGTGCCGAGGTTCACGGCGAGCATGAGCTCCGAGCCGACCTGGTCGAGCCAGTGCTGGAACTCGTGCAGGCCGACCTCGTTGGTCTCGGTCGAGTGCCAGGCCAGGTCGAGGCGGCGGGGGCGCTGCTCGACGGGGCCGACGCCGTCCTCCCACTTGTACCCGGAGACGAAGTTGCCACCGGGGTAGCGGATGGCGGAGACGCCGAGTTCCTTGACGAGTTCGACGACGTCCTTGCGGAAGCCGTGCTCGTCGGCGCTCTCGTGGGTGGGCTCGTGGATGCCGTCGTAGACGTGGCGGCCGAGGTGCTCGACGAACCCGCCGAACAGGCGACGTCGCACCGGCCCCACGGTGAACGCGGCGTCGAGGACGAGGTGTGTGCGGGGCATGGATCTCCTTCGATCGTGGCAGTGCGGTTCGTGCGGGGAGCGGGTGGGGCCACGGACGGGAACCGAAGCGGGCCGTCACGAAAGTGAGCGCTCACCTGACAGAAACGCTACCGGGTTCCACGCCGTCGCGAAAGGGGTGGCGGATGCCGGGAGCGAGCGCTAATGTGAGCGCTCACGGAGCACCGGAAGGTCGTTCCGTGTCCGGAGCAGCAGTGCTCCGGGTCCGGAGCAGCGATGCTCCGGCGGGAGCACCGACCCTGTTCCCGAGCCCGGCCCATCCCGATGGAGTGATGCTATGCCGATCCCACCCGCAACACCCGCGTCGCGCCTCTCGCGCCGGGGCTTCCTCGCCGCCGGTGCAGCGGCCGCGACGGTCCTGCCGCTCGCCGCCTGCTCGAGCCCCCTCGCCGCCGGCCTCGCCGGCAGCGCACTCAACCCCGAGACCCTCGTCTTCTGGAACCTGTTCGGCGGCGGCGACGGCGTCCGCATGCAGGCCATGGAGGACGGCTACGCGAAGCAGCACGGCGGCTCGAGCGCGCTGCAGGGCACCACGTTCGCGTGGGGCAACCCGTACTACTCGAAGCTGACACTGGCGACCGTCGGGAACAAGCCGCCGGACGTCGCGGTCGCGCACCTGACCCGCGCGAAGCCGCTCTGGGACGGTGACCTGCTCGACCCGATCACGTCGGACGACCTGGCGAGCGTCGGCCTGAGCGCCGCCGACTTCAACCAGAAGGCCTGGGCGGCGCAGAAGACCGACGGCAACAACATCGCGGTCCCGCTCGACACACACCCCTTCGTCCTCTTCTACAACGTCGACGTCTGCAAGAAGGCCGGCCTGATCGACGGCGACGGCAACCTCGTCGACCTCAACGGCATGGACAACTTCGAGAAGGCCCTCGCCGCGGTCGCCAAGGTCACCGGCGGCACGGCGCTCAACGTCGCGAACGTGGTGCCGGAGACGGCCACCCCGTGGCGCTTCTTCTGGACGATGTACAACCAGCTGAAGGACGCCACCCCGTTCATCAGCGACGGCGGGTCGAAGCTCACCGTCAACGAGGACGCCTACAACGAGGTCACGAGCCGCACCCAGAAGTGGGTGAAGGAGGGCTGGCTGAACAAGGCCCTCGACTACGCCACCGCGCAGTCGCTCATGTTCGACGGCAAGGCCGGCTTCTTCATGCAGGGCGAGTGGGAGATCAGCACCGCGCAGTCCATCAAGGGCCTGAACTTCGGCATGGCGCCGATCCCCCAGCTCTACGACAAGCCGGCGACCCAGGCGGACTCGCACACGTTCGTCCTGCCGAAGA
Source organism: Curtobacterium sp. ME-Dv--P-122a (assembly GCF_030209645.1). Classification (NCBI taxonomy): domain Bacteria; kingdom Bacillati; phylum Actinomycetota; class Actinomycetes; order Micrococcales; family Microbacteriaceae; genus Curtobacterium; species Curtobacterium sp. ME-Dv--P-122a. The sequence goes on along the minus strand of NZ_JARVRO010000003.1, from coordinate 2,604 downwards.
AGGACCGCACGCCGGAGCAGCGCAAGCAGCACATGCTCTTCATCAAGCAGATGCTCGAGCAGAGCCTGACGTGGGCCGAGGGCGGGCACGTGCCGGCCTACATCCCGACGTTCGACAGCACCGCGTACAAGAAGCTCACGCCGCAGTCGAACTACGCGGCCGCAGCCGAGACCGCCGTGTTCGACGACGCCGCCTGGTACGGCGGTTCGGGTTCGACGTTCGAGGGCACGGTGGGCGCCCAGCTCGCCCTCGTCCAGCAGGGCAGCTCGTCTCCCGCGCAAGCCCTCAGCGCCATCAAGTCGCAGCTCGCGACGTACCTCAACACCCCGAGCCCCCTGTGACCCGGTACGCAACAGCCCGGCCGGACCACGCCGGGCAGACGACCCCCGCGATCGCCGTGAACACCGCGCGAAAGGCACGATGACGTGACCACAGCACCTGTCCTCGACCGGCCGACCGACGCGGCCACCGCGCCGCGTCTCCGCCGGAACCGCACCTACGGCTCCAGCGTGAACCGCGGCCAGGGCCGCAGCGGCTGGCTGTTCCTCGCCCCGTTCGGCCTGTTCTACGTGGCCTTCCTGCTCGGCCCGACGGTCTGGATGATCGTCACGAGCTTCTTCAACACCTCGACCGTCCGCACCGGACTCGGCAGCTTCGCCGGGTTCGCGAACTACGCCGAGATGCTCGGGCGCAGCGACTTCTGGTCGTCGCTCTGGCACACGCTGCAGTTCACGCTGTACACGACCCCGCCGCTCGTCATCCTGGCGTTCGTGTTCGCCGTGCTGACGAACCGGATGAACCGCGGGCAGTGGTTCTTCCGTCTGGCGTTCTTCCTGCCGTTCATCCTGCCGTCGGCGACGATCTCGCTGATCTGGGTGTTCATCTTCACGCCGAGCACCGGTCTGTGGGCGAGCCTGCAGTCGGCGATCGGCATGACGCCCGGCTCCGGCATGCTGTCGAGCCCGAACACGGCCATGATCGGTGTCGCGATCGCCACCGTGTGGTGGACCCTCGGCTTCAACTTCGTGCTCTACCTGGCCGGCCTGCAGGAGATCCCGCGCGAACTGTACGAAGCAGCCGCCGTCGACGGTGCGTCGAACTGGCAGCAGATCAAGTCGATCACGCTCCCCCTGCTCGGCCGCACGACGACGCTGGTCGTCCTGCTGCAGATCATCGCGAGCCTGAAGATCTTCGACCAGGTCTACCTGATGACGAACGGCGGGCCGGGCATCTCGACCCAGGTCTCGCTGCAGCTCATCACCGGCGTCGGCTTCACCGACAACCGGCTCGGTGCCGCATCGGCCGCGTCGGTCCTCCTGTTCATCGTGATCGTGGCGATCGCGGTCATCCGGCAGCTCGTCGAGCGCGCTGCCGCCAAGCGAGAGATCGGGGCCTGACATGACCGCCACCGAGAGCATCACCACCGGCCGCAAGCTCCGCACCGGCGTCTCGTCCGCCGCTCCCACGAGCGCCGCGAAGATCGGCGTCAGCGGTCGTGGCTTCACGATCGCGTCGGGGATCGTCCTGACGATCTTCGCGATCATCTGGCTCATCCCGAGCGTGTTCGCGCTGAAGACGTCGCTGTCCGACAACGGCGTCGCCGCACTCGGCGCGAACGCGATCCTGTCGAACTGGAACCCGACGCTGCACTCGTACTCGTCGCTGTTCCAGGCCGGCGACATCTGGAACTGGTACCTCGCCAGCGCCATCACGAGCGTCGTCACGGCGGCACTCACCGTGCTGTTCGCGTCGATGGCGGCGTTCGCGCTGTCGCGGCTGGTGTTCCGGGGCCGCAACATCGCGTTCCTGCTCATCATCCTCGGGATCATGATCCCGACCCAGGTGCTGATCATCCCGATCTTCCAGGAGCTCAACGCGGTCGGCCTGCTCAACACCTACTGGTCGGTGATCTTCCCGCAGGTGCCCGCCGTGATCGCGGTGTTCATCTTCAAGCAGTTCTTCGACGGCATCCCGAAGGAGCTCGAAGAGGCGGCGCGCATCGACGGCGCCGGCATCTGGAAGGTCTACTGGTCGGTCATCCTGCCGCTGTCGCGTCCCGTGATCGCGGCCGTGACGATCCTGACCTTCGTCGGGGTGTGGAACAACCTGCTGCTGCCGCTGTTCGTGCTGTCCAACCCGGACCTCATGACGATCCCGGTCGGGCTCGCCACGGTCCAGGGCAGCTTCGGGCAGCGCTACGCCGACATCCAGGCCGGTGCGATCCTCGCGGCGCTGCCGCTGATCATCCTCTACCTGATCTTCCAGCGGCAGATCGTGGAGGGCGTCACCGGCTCGGGCCTCAAGGGCTGACGCGACCCCACCACGGGCGGGAGGCCCGGTGCCAGCTGGCACCGGGCCTCCCGTCCGTCCGTTGGTCGCGTCGCGTGCGCGGCGCGGCTGGCGCTTTCGGGCGTACCTGGCGGAACAGGGCGTACCTGGTCGGAAGTTCTGTGGCGGTACGCCCGAAAGGACCAGGCATCGCGGGCGCCAGGGGAAGAACCGGGCGTACCTGTTCCGGACGAGCGCACCTGGCGGAACCGGGCGCACCTGGTCGGAAGTTCTGTGGCGGTACGCCCGAAAGCACCAGGCATCGCGCACGCCAGG
>NZ_JARVRO010000005.1:0-222936 GCF_030209645.1 Curtobacterium sp. ME-Dv--P-122a | reverse complement strand
CGACAGTTCGTGCGACCCCGACGCCACGCCAACGGCATGTCGTGACCACTCGGCGAACGCGTCACGCCCGCGCCCGCCGCCCGCGCCAGCCCCTAGCGCGTCCGCGGCCGCCGCACCGAACCCGTGACGACGCCGATCGACCCCGTGACCGTCTGGATCGCCCGCCCGACGACCGGCACCGACGTGGTGACGACCGCGAGCGACGACGTGATGGCCTCGATGGACGAGGTCGACAGGTGCTCCTGCGTGTGCGATTGCACCGGGAACCCACGGCGCGCCAGCACGACGACCCCGAGTGCTCCGACCAGCACCGCGGCACCGGCGAACGGCAGGTACTGCAGCCCGACGATCCCGAGGGCCTGCCCACCGAACGCCGCACCACCGGCGATGCCGATGTTCGACGCCCCGTTGACCAGCGCGCCGGCGATGTCGGGGGAGACGCCTCCGGCACGGATCGCCGCGGCCATGAAGAGCGTGCCGGTCGTGCCGTTCGCGGCCATCCAGATGCCCGCGACGACCATCGTCCCGATCAGGGAGCCGTGCACGAACGGCATCGTCGCGAAGGCCACGGCCATCACGGCGACCGAGGCGATCAGCGTCTGCCGGGGCGCACGGTCGACGAACATGCCGGCGAGCCAGAGACCGACGACACCGGTGCCACCGAGCACGAGCAGCGCCCCGCTGACCATGCCGGCGTCGAGCCCGGCGTCGATCGCGTACGGCCCGATGTAGGTGTAGACGACGTAGTGCCCGCCGAACAGGAGCATGTCGGCGATCACGACGGACAGCAATCCGGTGCGCGCCCAGGCCTTCGGCGACCCGATGTGCGGCGACGAGGCACCGCGGACGGCGGGCAGGAACAGCAGGGCGACGACCGCGAGTGCCGCTGCGGCGACCCCGACGGAGAACACGGCCTGGCGCCAGCCGATGTGCTGCGCGACCCAGGTCGCGACGGGCACACCGAGCACGAACCCGAGCGAGCTGCCCGAGTACACGAACGCGATCGCCCGTCCCGCCAGCCGCGGCGGGACGATCCGGGTGGCGTACGCCGAGGCGACCGAGAAGAACAGTGCGTGCGCGATGCCGCCGACGACACGTCCGGCGCAGACCACGGCGAAGGACGGCGCGAGCGCGACCATCAGGTTCGACACGGTGTAGCCGACGAGCGTGGCGACGAGCACGGTCTTGCGGGGCAGCTTCGCGGTGAACGCGGTGAGCGGCAGCGCGAGGAGCGCGACGGCCGCGGCGTACACGGTGATGACGATGCCCATGGTGGCCTCGGTCACGCCGAGGTCGGCGCTCATCGTGCCGAGCAGCCCGACGGGCATGAGCTCGGTGGTGATGGCGAAGAACGTGGCCAGTCCGAGCACGGCGATGCCGACGATGGACTGGCTGGTGACGGTGATCGGCCGCGTGTGGGTCGACACGGCCGAGGTGGTGGTGTTGGTGGACACGCTGCTGACCTCCTCCGAGGCACGGTGGAGCGCGCGACGATGCCGATCGTTCTGACGGCGGTGACCGGGAGGGTCTGCGGGGCGCGCTCGCTGGCGGATGTGGATGATGTGGGTACGACTCCACGACGAGTGCGCTCATCCAGTGTTGCACGATGGAACGACTCTCGCGAGGGCATCCAGCAAATACATCGGAGCGCTCCAACGAAACACTCAGGTACTGATCGCCCGCTCAGTACTCGTTCGTCACCCGGCCCTGGACCCCGCCGCCGCGCAGCTCGATCGTCAACGTGCCGCTCCTGGACTGCGCCGACATCGACACCGACCCGTGCAGCGCCGCCTGCCGCGGGAAGCACGCCGTCGACGACTCGATGCGGTCTGCCGTCGCCACGAGACAGATCGTCGACCGGTCGGTCCCGATGCCGGCCCAGACGTTCCAGGGGGTCTCCGCGGTCCCGCCGTCGAGCGCCCGGTTCGTGAAGACGAGTCGCGTCGTGTGCAGGCTCACCGGCGCAGCGACCGGTCCCGGCAGCTGGTCGGCGTACGTCTGCGGCACGTCGAGCAGCTGTTCGAGCGTGATCGTCCCCGCCGTCGGTGTGACGCTCGGCGCCGCGGCGACGTCGGGCTGCGCGGTCCCGACGAGCGTCCCGGCGGCGAACGCGACGCCCACCGCCGCGGCCGCGCCGCCCGCGATCCAGGCGCGTGGTCGCTCCGTCCACAGCCACCGCCCCCACCGCGATCGCTCGGTCGGCACTGCCTGGAGGCCCGGCTCGTCCCCGCCCTCGCCCCGCGCGTCGTCGACGTGGTCGCCCCCACCGCCGTCGGTTGCCTCCGACACGTCGGCTCCGGCAGGCACCGCCGCCGAACTGGCGGGCGAGGACACGACCGCCGCGTCAGCGGGCGAAGACACGGGCACCGGCGCGGGCCCTGGACCCGACCGCGTCGCGGACGGGACGGACGTCCGGACCGGACCCGGGCCTCCCGGCAGGGGATCCCGCGCCGTCGACCCCGCACGCACGCGGGGTCGTCGTCCGCGTTCCAGGTCCTGCAGCGCGATCCGGGCGCGCGCCGCGTCCGCCGGGCTCGATCCTGCTCCCCAGGCGACGGCTTCGAGCCGTGCCCGTTCCGCTGCCACGTCGTCGTGGGCCATGCGCACTTCCGCTCTGCCGGTCGCGTGGACAGGTCCATCGTGGCACCGCACAGCCGTGCGCGCGCACCCAGAACGAGGGAGTAGGCGTGGTGCATGAGCACCGACCCCATGCCGCAGCACGACGCCGACGCCGAGACCCTCGAACCGCTGAGCCACGACACCCAGTCCGGCGAGGCCGACTACGTCGCGACCAGCCCCGGCGGTGCCGGCACGGAACGTCACGTGCCGACCGCCGACGAGGAGCAGGGCCGCGGTACCGAGTACGACCCGGTCGACCAGGGACCGCAGCAGGAGGGCCAGGGCGGCTAACGGACGACCCGTCGCAGCACGGCGCGTTCGCCGTAGGTCCAGGCCGCACTCGTCACCACGTAGAGCGCGGCGGCCAGCGGTGCGATCGCCGCGAACACGACCGTGACGAACGGCACGTACCGGCCCACAGCGGCGGTGGCGGCGGCTCCGGGGACCCCCGGTTCCGGTGCCGGCACCGGGTTCCAGTGGGCGTTCGACCGGCGGCTGAGCTCGACGACGACCGCGAGAACCGCCAGCAGGACCAGCACCACCCAGGCGTGCACCCACAGCGGCGACGTCAGGGTGACGACGAGCGAGTGGCCGAGCGGGACCCCGACCAGCGTGGCGTCGAGCAGGGCGTTCGCGGTGCCGCCGATCGAGGCGTGCGTGAACAGGGCGTAGACGAGCGACACGACGGGTGCCTGCGCGAGGACGGGCAGGCAGCCGGCCAGCGGTGAGACCTTCTCGTCGGTGTACAGCTGCTGCACCGCCCGCTGCAGGCGCTGGGCGTCGCGGCCGTACCGCTTCCGCAGCGCAGCGAGCTGGGGTGCGAGGCGCCGACGGTCGCGCTCGGCCCGCACCTGCAGCACGGACAGCGGGACGAGCACCAGGCGGACGGCCAGGGTGAGGAGCACGACGGCGATCGCCGCGGCGAACGAGCCGGCGACTGGGGAGAGCGCCGCGGTGAGGGCGGCGACGAGGTCCGCGCCGCCGTGCAGCAGCGGGCCGACGAGGGGCAGGGTGGACAGGTCCATGACGGTTCCGATCGGTGGTGGGTCAGCGGGGTGCGCGAGCGGCCCGGCCACCGGTCGGTGGTCAGGCCGGGGTCGCGACCCCCGGTGCCCGTGAGCGGACGTGCCCGTCGGCGTCGGGGTGGCTCCACCCGATCCGGGTGACCAGGTCGGGCACCGCCGACCGATCCGACACGGATGCCGAGCCGACCCCGAGGACGGCTGCCAGCACCGCGACGAGCAGCCGGGCGACGACGACGGTCACCGCGACGGCGGTCAGCCCGAGTGCCGCCACGGCCAGCAGGGGCAGCACCCCGGCGGCCGGGTCGCCGAGCACCAGCGCGGCGGTGGCGCGGAGCAGCAGCAGGACGGCGGTCATGGTCCGTTCAGCGTAACGCCCGCGTGCCGTCGAGGACCGGAAGGTGCGGCGGGGGAGGATCACGGCATGACCGCAGGTTCGCCGAGCACCCCAGCGACCGTCGCGCTCGAGGCGGCCGGGGTCCCGTACACGCCGCACGTGTACGAGCACCACGAGAGCGCCACCAACTTCGGAGAAGAGGCGGCCGCCGCCCTCGGGCTGCGCGAGGAGCAGGTCTTCAAGACCCTCGTCGTCTCCGTCGACGGCACCCTCGCCGTCGCGATCGTGCCGGTGGCGAACCGGCTCGACCTCAAGGCGATCGCCGCCGCGGTCGGCGGCAAGAAGGCGACGCTGGCCGATCCCGCCCTCGCCGAGAAGCGCACGGGCTACGTGGTCGGCGGGATCAGCCCGGTCGGCCAGAAGACCCGACTCCGCACCGTGCTCGACGAGTCGGCGCTGTCGTACGCGAGCATCTTCGTGTCCGGCGGACGTCGCGGCTTCGACGTCGAGGTGGCGCCGACGGACCTCGCGCGGATCACCGAGGCGGTCGCCGCACCCATCGCGCGGACCTGAGTCGAGTCGCCGCAAGTTTTTTCGGCATCCGGGAATGACCCGGGCCCGCCTGCGTTGCATTGAGTCGAAGGCACTCAAGTTCCCCAGGAGGTCCCTTTGCCAGAGACGTTCGGCCCGACCGGTAGCAACGACTCGTTCGACGAGTTCCTCGCCCGCCTGCTCGCGGCACAGCGCACCGGTGACCAGCAGCGCGTCCGCGCGTTCGGTCGACCGGTCGACATCACCCGGCTGCTCAGCCGCCGGACCCACGAGCTGCTCCAGCACACCGCCGAGTACGCGGTCGCGCAGGGGCAGCGCGAGATCGACGCACTGCACATCCTGCACGTGCTCGTCCGCACCGAACCGTTCGACGCCGTCGTGCGTTCCGCCGGGGTCGATCCCCAGCGACTCGCCGAGGAGATCGAGCAGCGCCTGCCGATGGCGCACGAGCCGCTCACCGAGCAGCCCGGCCGCCCGGCACTGACCGGCACCGCCCAGCGCATCCTCGTCGAGGCGACGCAGGCCGCGCGGGGCTTCGGCAGCACCTACACCGACCCCGAGCACGTCTTCTTCGCGCTCGTGATGGACCAGGAGACCGTGACCGGCCAGCTGCTCGCCAGCGCCGGGATCACCCCGCAGGTCATGCAGGACTACGCCCAGCAGGCCGCGGCAGCAGCACGAGAGGGGCGCCCCATGCCAGGAACCGGTGCGACGATCGGAACGGCCGAGTCCGGTTCCGACAGCGACACCCCGACGCTCGACCAGTTCGGCACCGACCTGACCGAGCGCGCCCGTGACGGGCACGTCGACCCGGTGATCGGCCGCGCCGACGAGATCGAGCAGACCGTCGAGATCCTGCTCCGTCGCACCAAGAACAACCCGGTGCTGATCGGTGAGCCCGGCGTCGGCAAGACCGCGATCGTCGAGGGCCTCGCCCAGCGCATCGTCGACGGTGACGTCCCCGCCCTGCTGCAGGGCAAGCGGGTCGTCGCACTCGACCTGCCCAGCATGCTCTCCGGCACCCGCTACCGCGGCGACTTCGAGGAGCGCCTCACCAAGGCGATGGACGAGATCGCGGCGCACGCCGACGAGCTCATCGTCTTCGTCGACGAGCTCCACACCGTCGTCGGCGCCGGTGGCGGCGGCGAGGGCGGCTCGATGGACGCCGGCAACATCCTCAAGCCCCGGCTCGCCCGCGGCGACCTGCACCTGGTCGGCGCGACGACACTCAACGAGTACCGCCGGATCGAGAAGGACGCCGCGCTCGAGCGCCGGTTCCAGCCCGTCACGGTGGGGGAGCCGAACGTCGAGGACGCCGTCGCGATCCTGACCGGCCTCGCCCCGCGCTACGAGGAGCACCACGGCGTCGCCTACACGCCCGAGGCGCTCCACGCAGCGGTCGAGCTCTCGCACCGCTACGTGACCGACCGGCACCTGCCGGACAAGGCCATCGACCTCATCGACCAGGCCGGTGCACGCCGTCGCCTCGCCCTGTCGGGCGACGTCGACGTCGAGGCACTGCGTGCCCAGGTCGCCGACCTGACGGCCCGCAAGGACCGCGCGGTCGCCGAGGAGCACTACGAGGAAGCGTCCGACCTGCGCGACGAGATCGTCGGACTGGAGGCCCGGATCACCGCCGCCTCGTCGGCGGACGCCCGCCGCCCCTCCATTCCGGAATCCGCGGACACGTCGATCACGGAGGCCGACATCGCCGCCGTGGTGTCCCGCGCCACCGGGATCCCGGTGACCCGCCTCGGCTCGGCCGACAAGACGCGGCTCGCGGCGCTCGAGTCCGAGCTGCACGACCGAGTCGTCGGCCAGGACGACGCCGTGCGGGCGATCGCGAAGGCGGTACGGCGCAGCCGGACCGGCATGGGCGACCCGCGTCGTCCGGTGGGCAGTTTCCTGTTCCTCGGCCCGACGGGTGTCGGCAAGACCGAACTCGCGAAGGCCCTGGCGTCGTCGCTGTTCGGTGACGAGTCCGCCATGCTCCGCTTCGACATGAGCGAGTTCGGCGAACGCCACACCGTCTCCCGCCTGGTCGGTGCCCCTCCCGGGTACGTCGGCTACGACGAGGCCGGCCAGCTCACCGAGCGTGTCCGCCGCAACCCGTACTCGGTGATCCTGCTCGACGAGGTCGAGAAGGCCCACCCGGACGTCTTCAACCTGCTGCTGCAGGTGCTCGACGACGGCCGGCTCACCGACGGGCAGGGGCGGACGGTCGACTTCCGGAACACCGTCGTCATCATGACGTCGAACATCGGCTCGGAGTTCCTGGCCTCCCGCTCGGGAGCACTCGGGTTCTCCCCGGTCGGTGCGACGGACGGGTACGCCGAGGACGACCTGCGGGCCCGCGTGATGGGCAAGCTGCGTGAGGCGATGCGGCCCGAGTTCATCAACCGCATCGACGAGATCGTGCTGTTCCGCAAGCTCGACCGGTCCCAGATCGCGTCGATCGTGTCGCTGCTGCTGCAGGACACGGCGCTCCGGCTGGTCGCACAGGACATGCTCCTGTCGGTGTCCGACGCGGCGGTCGACTGGCTCGCCGAGCACGGGTACGAGCCGGAGTACGGCGCACGCCCGCTCCGTCGGCTCATCCAGCGCGAGGTCGACGACCGCATCGCGACCCTGGTGGTCGAGGGCGGTGTCGCCGCGGGTGACACCGTGCGGATCGACGTCGAGGGCAACTCCCTGACGGCGAGCGTCGCGGAGCACGCGGCGGTCTAGTCCGGTCGCACACGCACACGAAGGCCCGGTACCGATTCGGTACCGGGCCTTCGGCGTGCGCGGACCGCCGCCGTGCGCGCCGCCGCCGCGCACCGTGCGTGCTCCGTCACGCGGTGCGAGGTTGCCCGCACCGTGCGCGCCTGCGATCCGGCACCGAGCGCGCAAGCTGCCACCGATCCGCCGACGGCGCACGGTGCAGCCGGGAGGCCCGGCGCTGGTGCGCGACGGGACTCGGCACACAGCCGGCGAGTCGACACCAGAACACCAACCTCGCACCGTGATCAGGTGTTCGGGAATGCAATTCCGGATGTTTTCCGGAAAAGGGGTTGCGCTCCGATTTGCGGTGCCGATAGTGTTCACTCGTCGCGAACGGTCGAACATTCGACCCGGACGACTCCGCCAGCTCGAGACCGAAAGGGGGCCGACCATGATGATCTCCGCAACCACTCCGTTCCGTGGAATCCGTGGACGCGTCGGTACCCCGTTCCGCGTCCGCTGACCCGGAGCGTCCCACTCTCCTGACACCTGTGCCTCCGGGCACCGTGCACTGAGCCGATCAGGCTCGTGCAGCACCGGTTCGTTCATCCGCTGAACGGCTCGACGGCTCGTTGATGCAAGCCGTCCGATCTGCGCGGACGACGCCGGAAGAATGTCGGTGGACAGTGCGACGCTCTCGGTGTCGACGAGCATTCCGCGATCGTTGTCCGAACATTTCCGGACCATCCCGGAGTGCATTCTCACGCATTCAATTCCTGCTGCCCGCAACCCGGGCGGATTCGTCCTGCCCGACACCCGGGCAGCTCTGCCGTGCCCTGAAGGGGAACACCGTGTCCACGAAGACCACCACCCGTCCACCCGATACCCGCGCGGTGCGCCGCCGGGTCTCACTCGCCGACCGCATCGCACTCCGGGTCGGGATGTCGCTCATCATCTGGAGCCGACGCACCCGCAAGGAGCGGCCCGAGGTCGACCTCGCCACGCTGGCCCGCCTCGAGCGGGAGCGCCAGCAGCGCGAGGCCGACTGGATCACCCAGGGCGCCGCCATGCGGATGTGGCGCTGACCCGTGGCGCTGCGCGCCGACGCCACACGCTCGCACGCATGGTGCGAGGTTCCGTACTCGGTGACCGCCCCTCGGGGTGGCACCACGTCCGGGACCTCGCACCACGCCGGGCCACCCTCGCACCGTGCGGGGCGTCCGGACGCACCCCGGGCCTCCCGTACCGTTGGCGGGTGACCGAAACCGCAGCTGCACTCGTCGAACGCCTCACCGCCCTCGTGCCGGACTTCCCGAAGCCGGGGGTGCTCTTCCGTGACGTGACGCCGGTGTTCTCGGACGCCGTCGCGTTCGGCCGCGTGTGCGAAGCACTCGCGGCACCGTTCGCGGTCGGAGCCGGGTTCGACGCGGTCGCCGGCATCGAGGCCCGCGGCTTCGCGCTGGCCGGGGGCATCGCCGCCCAGCACCAGGTCGGCGTGCTCACCGTGCGCAAGGCGGGGAAGCTCCCCGGCGAGGTCCTCAGCGAGCAGTACGCCCTGGAGTACGGCGAGGCCGAACTCGAACTGCGCCCCGGCCAGTTGCCGGCCGGCACGCGGGTGCTCGTCGTCGACGACGTCCTGGCCACCGGGGGGACCGGCGCTGCGACCATCACCCTGCTCGAGCGCGCCGGCTACCAGGCCATCGGGTTCGCCGCCCTGCTCGAGCTCGACGGCCTCAACGGGCGCGAGCGTCTCGAGCCGCGCCTGCCCGTCGCGACGCTCGGCGCCGTCCCGGCCTGAGCGCCGGCAACCGCGCGGTCAGGGCGGCACCCGCTCTCTCCACAGGCGCGTCCCCGGCGTCCGCACGCCAGCACGTCTCGCACTAGTCTTGACGCACCATTTCGATCGAGGAGTCCCATCATCGTGACCGAGTCAGTCGCACCCGCGCCCGCCGAGCTTCCCCAGGCACCCGAGCCCCGGACCGCGACGACGACCACGACCGGCACCGAGCTCTTCGACGGTGAGCGCGGCGTCGTCGCGATCCGCGTCGACGGCGTCCTGAAGGACCTCGCGGCGGACGTGCAGGCCGGTGAGACCGCCGAGGCCGTCACCCTGCAGGAGCAGGACGGGCTCGACATCCTCCGGCACTCGGCCGCCCACGTGCTGGCGCAGGCCGTGCAGCAGATCAACCCGGACGCCAAGCTCGGCATCGGGCCGCCCGTCACCGACGGCTTCTACTACGACTTCGACGTCGCCGAGCCCTTCACCCCCGAAGACCTCAAGGCGATCGAGAAGGGCATGGACCGCATCGTCAAGCAGGCCCAGCGCTTCCGTCGCGTGGTCGTCACCGACGAGCAGGCACGCGAGCTGATGGCGGGGGAGCCCTACAAGCAGGAGCTCATCGGGCTCAAGGGTGCGGCGTCCGACGGTGACTCCGGCGAGAGCGTCGAGGTCGGTGCCGGCGAGCTCACCGTGTACGAGAACGTCGACCCGAAGTCGGGCGAGGTGCTCTGGCAGGACCTCTGCCGCGGTCCGCACGTCCCGCACACCCGCTGGATCGGCAACGCGGCCAAGCTCATGCGCGTCGCCGCCGCGTACTGGCGCGGCTCCGAGAAGAACCCGCAGCTGCAGCGCATCTACGGCACCGCCTGGCCCGACAAGGACCAGCTCAAGGCGTACCTCGTGCGCCTCGAGGAAGCCGCCAAGCGCGACCACCGCAAGCTCGGCGCCGAACTCGACCTGTTCTCGTTCCCCGACGAGATCGGTTCCGGCCTGGCGATCTTCCACCCCAAGGGCGGCATCATCCGCCGCGAGATGGAGGACTACTCGCGCCGTCGGCACGAGGAGAACGGCTACTCGTTCGTCTACACGCCCCACATCACCAAGGGCGACCTGTTCGAGACCTCCGGGCACCTCGGCTGGTACAAGGACGGCATGTTCCCGGCCATGCACATGGACGAGGCCAAGGACGAGGACGGCAACGTCACCCGGCAGGGAGCCGACTACTACCTCAAGCCGATGAACTGCCCGATGCACATCCTGGCGTACCGGTCGCAGCCCCGCTCCTACCGCGACCTGCCGCTCCGGATGTTCGAGTTCGGCACGGTGTACCGCAACGAGAAGTCCGGCGTCATCCACGGCCTCACCCGCGTGCGCGGCCTGACCCAGGACGACGCGCACATCTTCACCACGCAGGAGAAGATGAAGGAGGAGCTGACCACGACCCTCGCGTTCGTGCTCTCGCTCCTGCGCGACTACGGCCTCGACGACTTCTACCTCGAGCTCTCCACGAAGGACCCGGAGAAGTACGTCGGTGACGACGAGGTCTGGGACGTGGCGACGGAGACCCTGCGCCAGGTCGCCGAGGAGTCCGGCCTCGAGCTCGTGCCGGACCCGGCCGGCGCCGCGTTCTACGGCCCGAAGATCTCCGTGCAGGCCCGCGACGCCATCGGCCGCACCTGGCAGATGTCGACCGTGCAGCTCGACTTCAACCTGCCCGAGCGCTTCGGCATCGACTACACCGCTGCCGACGGCTCCCGCCAGCGTCCGGTGATGATCCACCGCGCGCTGTTCGGCTCGATCGAGCGCTTCTTCGGGGTCCTCACCGAGCACTACGCGGGCGCGTTCCCGGCGTGGCTGTCGCCCGTCCAGGTCGTCGGCATCCCGGTCGCGGCCGAGTACGGCGACTACCTCGACGAGGTCATCGCGAAGCTCCGCGCGCACGGCGTCCGCGCCGAGGTCGACCACTCGGACGACCGCATGCAGAAGAAGATCCGCACGCACACCAAGGCGAAGGTGCCGTTCCAGCTCATCGCCGGTGGCGACGACCGTGACGCCGGCGCCGTCAGCTTCCGCTTCCGCGACGGCCGCCAGGACAACGCGGTGCCCGTCGACGAGGCCGTGGACCGCATCCTCACCGCGATCCGCGAGCGCACGCAGGTCTGATGGCACAGTCGGGAGGCCCGGAGCAGGCCGCGGGGACCGGTCACGTCGACGACGTGGCCGGCCCCACCGCCGCCGCGGGCTCCGAAGGCGCGGACACCGATCCGCTGGTGATCCGCGACGCGGCCACCGGTGCAGCCGTCCCGGACGCGTTCCAGCGACTCTGGAACCCGCACCGGATGGCCTACATCGACGCCGGCCGCGAAGGCCGGGGACGCGGGCACGACGACGACTGCCCGTTCTGCGAAGCCCCGCGGAAGTCCGACGAGGACGCCCTGATCGTGGCCCGGGGTGAGCACGCCTACGTGCTGCTCAACCTGTTCCCGTACAACAACGGGCACCTACTGGTCTGCCCGTACCGTCACGTCCCGCTCTACGACGAGGCCACGCCGGACGAACTGCGCGAGATCGGCGAGCTGACCCAGACCGCGATGCGGGTGCTGCGCGAGGTCTCGCACTGCGACGGTTTCAACATCGGTATGAACCAGGGCGAGGTCGCCGGTGCCGGCGTGGCCGCACACCTGCACCAGCACATCGTCCCGCGGTGGCAGTCGGACGCGAACTTCTTCCCGATCATCGCCCGGACGAAGTCCATGTCGCAGTTGCTCGGCGAGACCCGTCGACTCGTCGCCGACGGGTGGCCCCGGGCGCACTAGACTGGTCGGCATCATGAGCGACAGCACCAGCACCTCCGGCACCCCTGGCACCTCGATCACCGGCTCCGACCGCGTCAAGCGCGGACTCGCCGAGATGCTCAAGGGCGGCGTGATCATGGACGTCGTCGACGCCGAGCAGGCCCGCATCGCGGAAGAAGCCGGTGCGACCGCCGTCATGGCCCTCGAGCGCGTCCCCGCCGACATCCGTGCGCAGGGCGGCGTCGCCCGCATGTCCGACCCCTCGATGATCGAGGAGATCATCGCCGCGGTGTCGATCCCCGTCATGGCGAAGGCACGCATCGGCCACTTCGTCGAGGCGCAGGTGCTGCAGGAGCTCGGCGTCGACTACATCGACGAGTCCGAGGTGCTGTCCCCGGCCGACTACGTGAACCACATCGACAAGTGGAAGTTCACCACCCCCTTCGTCTGCGGTGCCACCAACCTGGGCGAGGCGCTCCGTCGCATCACCGAGGGTGCGGCGATGATCCGTTCCAAGGGCGAGGCCGGCACCGGTGACGTGTCCGAGGCCACCAAGCACATCCGCACCATCACCAAGGAGATCGCGGCGCTCCGCAACCTGCGTGACGACGAGCTCTACGTCGCCGCCAAGGAGCTCCAGGCCCCGATCGACGTCGTGCAGGAAGTCGCCCGCACCGGCAAGCTCCCCGTCGTCCTCTTCACCGCCGGTGGTGTGGCCACCCCGGCCGACGCCGCGATGATGATGCAGCTCGGCGCCGACGGTGTCTTCGTCGGTTCCGGCATCTTCAAGTCCGGCGACCCGGCAGCGCGTGCCGCCGCGATCGTCAAGGCGACGACCTTCCACGACGACCCCAAGGTCATCGCCGAGGTGTCCCGAGGTCTGGGCGAGGCGATGGTCGGCATCAACGTCGCCGACGTCCCCGCACCGCACCGCCTCGCCGAGCGTGGCTGGTAGTCCGACGAGCGGCGCTCGGCCCCGCATCGGGGTCCTGGCGCTGCAGGGTGACTTCCGCGAGCACATCGCCTCGCTGACAGAACTCGGCGCCGACGTGGTGCCGCTCCGTCGCCCCGAGGAGATCGAGACCCTCGACGGCGTCGTGATCCCCGGGGGCGAGTCGAGCGTGATGGACAAGCTGTCCCGGGCGTTCGGCGTCGCCGAGCCCCTTGCCGACGCGATCCGCGGTGGCCTGCCCACCTACGGCACCTGCGCCGGCATGATCATGCTGTCGTCGCGGATCGCCGACGGCATCAGCGGCCAGCAGACCCTCGACGTGCTCGACACCACCGTGCGCCGCAACGCGTTCGGTGCGCAGAACGACTCGTTCGAGATCGACATCCCGATGCCCGACCTCGGCGAGGCCCCGGTGCACGCGGTGTTCATCCGGGCCCCCGTCGTGGAGCAGCGCGGCGACGACGTCCACGTCCTCGGCGCGTTGCCCGACGGCCAGGTCGTCGCCGTGCAGCAGGGCAACGTCATCGCGAGTGCGTTCCACCCCGAGGTCGCCGGCGAGGACCGCTTCCACCGCCGGTTCCTCGACCTGGTGCGCAGCGCCTGAGGCGTGACCGCCCACCCGCCGCACCGGCGGGACGGAAGCCGCGCCGCGCCTCCAGGCCGGTGTTCGGCCCACAGGGCCGCTAAACTGAGCGGGACTTTCCGCAATACGCAAGGAGAACCGTGTCCGGGCATTCCAAGTGGGCAACGACCAAGCACAAGAAGGCGGTCATCGACCAGCGCCGTTCCAAGTCGTTCGCCAAGCTGATCAAGAACATCGAGGTCGCCGCGAAGATGGGCGGTGCCGACATGTCCGGCAACCCGACCCTGGTCGACGCCGTGCAGAAGGCGAAGAAGACCTCGGTCCCCAACGACAACATCGACCGCGCCGTCAAGCGCGGTGCCGGTCTCACGGGCGAGACCATCGAGTACACGACGATCATGTACGAGGGCTACGGCCCCAACGGCGTCGCGATGCTCATCGAGTGCCTCACGGACAACAAGAACCGTGCCGCGGCCGAGGTCCGGACGGCGATGTCGCGCAACGGCGGCACCATGGCCGACCCGGGCAGCGTCGCCTACAACTTCTCGCGCAAGGGCGTCATCTCGGTCACGAAGACCGACGGCCTCGACGAGGACACCGTGATGACCGCGGTGCTGGACGCCGGTGTCGAGGACGTCATCGACCAGGGTGGTGGCTTCGAGATCATCACCGAGGCCAGCGACCTGGTCGCCGCCCGCACCGCCCTGCAGGACGCCGGCATCGACTACGACTCCGCCGACGCCGAGTTCGTGCCCGGCCTCAAGGTCCCGGTCGACGCCGAGACCGCCCGCAAGGTGTTCCGCCTGATCGACGCGCTCGAGGACTCCGACGACGTGCAGAACGTCTACTCGAACTTCGACATCCCCGCGGACGTCCAGGCCGAGCTCGACGAGGACGAGGGCGAGTAACCGTGCTCCGTGTGCTCGGGGTGGACCCCGGGCTCACCCGGTGCGGCGTCGGTGTCGTCGAGGTCGCACCGAACCGGCGCGCACGACTCGTCCACGTGACGGTCGTGCGTACCCCGCCGGACATGCCGCTCGAGCAGCGGCTGCTCCGCATCGCCGACGGCATCGCCGCCGAGATCGACGAGCACCACCCGGATGCGGTCGCCGTCGAGCGGGTGTTCGCGCAGGCGAACGTCCGCACCGTGATGGGCACGGCGCAGGCGGCCGGCCTGGCGCTGCACGCCGCGGCCGCCCGCGGCCTGCCCGTCGGGCTGCACACCCCCTCCGAGGTCAAGGCCGCCGTCACCGGCTACGGCAACGCCGACAAGCGTCAGGTGCAGACCATGATCGCGCGCGTGCTCGGTCTGGACGAGGCCCCGAAGCCGGCCGACGCCGCCGACGCGCTCGCGTTGGCCGTGTGCCATGCCTGGAGGCTCGGATCACCCGACGCCGCCGGCTCGCGTGCCACGAACCTCACGCCGGCACAGCGCGCCTGGCGGGACGCCCAGGGCGGCACCGTCGACTCGCCGCTGGCCCGCGCGGCCGCCGCCGCGGCCCGCCCGCAGCGTGGCAGGTCGGCGTCGTCGGTGGGCGGCCCTAGGCTCGGAGCATGATCGCGAGTCTCCGGGGCACCTGCATCGACATCGCCGGTTCGGCCGTGGTGATCGAGGTCGGGGGCGTCGGGTACGCCGTCACCGTGACCCCCGCGCACGCGCTGACGATGCGCCATGGGTCCGAGGTGTTCGTGCGCACCGCCATGATCGTGCGCGAGGACGAGCACCTGCTCTTCGGGTTCGAGTCGACCGACGCGCTGCAGGTGTTCGACCTGCTCCGCGGGGTCTCCGGCGTCGGCCCGAAGTCCGCGATGGGCGTCCTGGCCCACATGGACCCGGCGCAGGTCGCGAACGCCGTCGCGAACGAGGACGACGGTGCGTTCCGCAAGGTCTCCGGTATCGGCCCGAAGACCGCCAAGCTCATCATCGTCGCGCTATCCGGCAAGCTCGTGGCCTTCGAGCAGGCCGCCGTGGTCGCCGCCGCACGGGGGACCGCAGTCCACCCCGCCGCGGTCGACGTCGTCTCGGCGCTCATCGGCCTCGGCTGGCGCGAGGACGCGGCACAGTCCGCGGTCGACGACGCCGTCGCCAACGAGCCCGGTGCCGCCGCGATGGGCACCCAGGCCCTGCTCCGCGCCGCCCTCGGTGCGCTCCGACCCGCGGCAGCCGGCCGGTGAGCGGCATCACGTCCGCCGGCGCCGAGTCGCAGGAGGAACTCGCGTTCGAAGGTGCGCTCCGTCCGCGCTCGCTCGACGAGTTCGTCGGGCAGCGCAAGGTCCGCGGGCAGCTCGACCTGCTCCTCAAGGCCGCGGGCATGCAGGAGCGCACGCCCGACCACATCCTGATGGCGGGTCCTCCCGGCCTCGGCAAGACCACGCTCGCGATGATCGTCGCGCACGAGACCGGCCGACCGCTGCGCATGTCGAGCGGGCCGGCGATCCAGCACGCCGGTGACCTCGCCGCCGTGCTGTCCTCTCTGGTCCCGGGCGAAGTGCTGTTCATCGACGAGATCCACCGCATGGCCCGCTCGGCAGAAGAGATGCTCTACCTGGCGATGGAGGACTTCCGCATCGACGTGATGGTGGGCAAGGGTGCCGGTGCCACGAGCATCCCGCTCGACCTCGCACCGTTCACGCTCGTCGGCGCCACCACGCGGGCCGGCCTGCTGCCGAACCCGCTGCGCGACCGCTTCGGGTTCACCGCCCACCTCGAGTTCTACGAGAAGGACGAGCTTGAGCAGGTCCTGATCCGTGCGGCCCACCTGCTCGAACTCGACATCGACCGGACCGCCCTGCGCGAGATCGCCGGACGCTCCCGCGGCACCCCGCGCATCGCGAACCGCCTGCTCCGGAGGGTGCGCGACTACGCCCTCGTGCACCGCACCACCGACGGCATGGCCGCGGTCCAGGGTGCACTCGACCTGTACGACGTCGACGAACTCGGCCTCGACCGGCTCGACCGGGCCGTCGTCGAGATCATGCTGACCCGGTTCGACGGGGGCCCGGTCGGCCTGAACACCCTCGCCGTCTCCGTCGGCGAGGAGTCCGAGACGATCGAGTCGGTCGTCGAACCGTTCCTCGTCCGGGTCGGTCTCGTGACGCGCACGCCCCGCGGGCGCATCGCCACACCACGTGCCTGGCGGCACCTCGGCCTCACCCCGGGACAGGCCGACGGCGGGCAGCCGGGGCTCTTCGACGACCAGGACACCGACGACTGAACGCCGATCAGTCGAGTGACATGCCACGGACACCGGCGTGCCCTAGACTGCTACGGCCCGAAACCGAGCAACCAGAGAAGGCAACGCATCATGGGTCAAGAAGTCATCCTCATCGTCATCGTCGTGGCGTTCGCGGCCTTCATGTTCTACAACAGCCGCAAGCGCAAGAAGCAGCAGGCCGAACTCGTGGACAAGATGGTCCCCGGCGCCAAGGTCATGCTGTCCTTCGGCCTGTACGGCACGCTCCTCTCCGTGAACGAGGAGAAGGTCACCGCTGACGTCGAGATCGCACCGGGGACCGTCGTCACCGTGCACCGCCAGACCCTGTCGCGCGTCGTCGACGACAACGCTTCCGACGTCGAGACCACCACGACCACCGAGGACGAGCCGAAGCCGGTGGCCGAGCTCAACGGTGAGCCGGTCTACGGCGAGCGTGTCGACACCGACCGCGTCGACGAGACCGACGCCACGAAGCGCAAGTCCGACGACTGACGCCCTCGGCCGCCGGGTCGTCTGATCCGGCGGCTTCCTCTTGCCGTCGCACGGTGTGCCGACGGTCCTGAACAGAAAGACGAGACGACCGGTGGCACGATCGACACCCGTCAAGAAGGCGCTGCGCTCGCTCACCTGGTTGGTGATCCTGATGGCGATCCTCGCCGGCCTGAACACCGCCGCGTCGGTCCTCGCCGGCTCTTCGAAGGACGACACCGACAAGTGGTACCAGGGCGCGAGCTGGGTACCCGAGCTGGCTCTGGACCTGCAGGGCGGCACGCAGCTGACCCTCGCGGCGCAGAACACCGAGGGCGACTCCGTCACCTCGCAGCAGCTGCAGCAGGCGGTGAACATCATCCGCCAGCGCATCGACGCCACCGGTGTCTCCGAGTCCGAGATCAACACCCAGGGCGCGAACAACATCGTCGTCTCGATCCCGGGTCGCCCCGACAAGGCCACGATCGACCGCATCGAGGCAGCCGCCAAGCTGACCTTCCGTCCGGTGCTCTTCACCGAGGCCGCCTCGAGCTCGGCCGTCGGTGGCGACGGCAAGGGCACCGCGTCGCCGACGCCCTACTCGCCCCCGGCATCGCTCGCCGCGACGCCGAGCGCGAAGCCGTCGAACGCGAGCGACCTGAACTGGGTCACGCCGAAGCTCCAGGACCTGTACACCAACTACAACTGCGCAGCGCCGGACGACATCACCGCGGCACCCGATGACGAGCCCCTCGTCACCTGTGACCAGACGGGCGCGGCGAAGTTCATCCTCGGACCGGTCGAGGTCCTCGGCGCCGACGTCAGCAACGCCACCTCGGGTCTCGCCACCGACTCGCAGGGCACTTCGACGGGCCAGTGGGCCGTCAACCTGACGTTCAACGGTGAGGGTTCGAAGGACTTCCGCACCGTCACGAACCGTCTCGTGTCGCTCCAGCAGCCGCAGAACCAGTTCGCGATCGTGCTCGACGGCACGGTGATCGAAGCCCCGACGACGAACTCGGCGATCACCAACGGCAAGGCGCAGATCAGCGGGAACTTCACCGCCGAGTCCGCCAAGACCCTCGCCGACCAGCTCAAGTACGGTGCGCTGCCGATCAACTTCCAGGTGCAGTCGAACGAGAACATCTCGGCGACGCTCGGCACCGCGCAGCTCATCGGTGGCCTCGTCGCCGGTCTGATCGGCCTGATCCTCGTGATCATCTACTCGGTCATTCAGTACCGCGCCCTGGCGTTCGTCACCGTGCTGTCGCTCGGGATCGCCGCGGTGCTCACGTACCTCGTTATCGCGATCATGTCGTGGCGCGTCGACTACCGCCTGTCGTTGGCCGGTGTGGCGGGTCTGATCGTCGCCATCGGCATCACGGCGGACTCGTTCATCGTCTACTTCGAGCGCATCCGTGACGAACTCCGTGACGGACGCGCCCTCGAGAGCGCGGTCGAGTCCGGCTGGAAGCGCGCGCTCCGCACGATCCTGGCCTCCGACGCGGTGAACTTCCTCGCCGCCGTCACGCTCTACGTGCTCGCGGTCGCGGACGTGAAGGGCTTCGCGTTCACGCTGCTCCTCACGACCCTCATCGACATCGTGGTGGTCGCGCTCTTCACCCACCCGATGATGCAGCTCATCGCCCGCAGCCGGTTCTTCGGCGAGGGGCACCGGTTCAGCGGTCTCGACCCGGCAGCACTCGGTGCCGTCTACCGGGGGCGCGCACAGTTCCGCGCACCCGTCGTGGACGGCAAGCGCCAGCGCAGTGCCGGTGAGGCACAGCGCCGACAGACGATCGCGGAACGGAAGGCCCAGCAGGCCTCCGGCGACAACGGCTCGTCGCCGGACGGGAAGGACGACTGATGGCCAGCTTCAGCCAGTTCGGCAGCGACCTCTACACGGGGAAGCGGTCGTACGACATCATCGGGCGCCGGAAGACCTGGTACCTCATCGCCCTGGCGATGATCGTGATCTCGCTCGTCACGCCGTGGCTGCGTGGCGGGTACCAGCTCGGCATCGAGTTCACCGGCGGCTCCGAGTTCACGATCTCCGACGTCAAGTCGCTCGACCAGAGCATCGCGACCGACACGGTCGAGGGCGTCGTCGCCGACACCATCCCTCGTGTCTCGCAGCTCGGCACGCACGGCATCCGCGTGCAGACCGGGCAGCTCACCGACGCCCAGACGACCGACGTGCAGGACGCCCTGGCCAAGGCCTACGACGTCCCGGAGAGTCAGGTCGCCGCGACCTTCATCGGCGCGACGTGGGGTGCCGACGTCCTCGCGCAGGCCATCCGTGGTCTCGTGATCTTCCTGGCCCTCGCCGCGGTCTTCATGACGCTGTACTTCCGCACCTGGAAGATGTCGCTGTCCGCGATGGCGGCGCTGCTGCACGACCTGCTCATCACGGCGGGCGTGTACGGCATCGTCGGGCTCGAGGTCACGCCCGCGGCGGTGATCGGCTTCCTGACGATCCTCGGGTACTCGCTCTACGACACCGTGGTGGTCTTCGACAAGGTGCGCGAGAACACCGCGCAGGAATCGATCCGGACGTTCAAGCAGTCGGTCAACCTCGCGGTCAACCAGACCCTCGTCCGATCGATCAACACCTCGGTCGTGGCGCTGCTGCCGGTCGCGGCGATCCTCTTCATCGGGTCGTACGTGCTCGGCGCCGGTACCCTGCGCGACATCTCGCTCGCGCTGTTCATCGGCATCATCGTCGGCACCTACTCGACGATCTTCATCGCGTCGCCGATGTACGCGCAGCTGCGCGAGAACGAGCCGAAGATCAAGGAGTCGGACGCCAAGAAGACCGCGGCGGCCGAGAAGCGTCGGCGTGAGGTCGACGCAGCAGAGGCGAACGTCTGATGCCCATCGAGATCGAGGAGATCGACGTCACCGAGGCCCAGCGCCGCATCGACGCCGGAGCCCGTCTGTTCGACGTCCGCGAGCAGGGAGAGTGGGACGAGGTCCACGCTCCCCAGGCCACGCTCGTGCCGATGTCGGAGTTCGTGGACCGCTGGCAGGAGATCGACGGCGGCGACCAGCCGGCCATCATCGTCTGCCACTCCGGCGGTCGTTCGTCGCGCATCGTCGCGGCGCTCGAGCAGTCGGGGGTCCCGGCCGTCAACCTCTCCGGCGGCATGCTCGCCTGGGAGCAGGCGGGGGCACCGGTGGAGCGCGACGCCCAGGGCGAACCGCGTCACGGGCACTGACCGGGGACGCGTAGTCTTGTCGGATCGAGCTCGGATCGAGCTCTCGGACCGAGTCCTGGGAGGCGCATCATGACGGACACCCGCGAAGAGCCGTCCGCGCCGAGCCGCCCGGGTTCCGCCCCGCGGCCCTCGAGCCCGATCGGTCCGAACACCACCGGCAACCTCGGTTCCCTCCGCTCGCTGCTGCCGCGCCTGTTCTCGCGCGCCCAGCCGGCCGGCGCCGTGGACACGCTGATCCGCACGGTCCGCTCGCACCACCCCAAGGCCGACGTGACCCTCATCGAGCGGGCCTACTCGGTCGCCGAGCGCGCGCACGACGGACAGAAGCGCAAGTCCGGTGAGCCGTACATCACGCACCCCGTCGCGGTCGCGCAGATCCTGGCCGACCTCGGCATCGGCACGATCACCATCGCGGCCGCCCTCCTGCACGACACGGTGGAGGACACCGACTACCAGCTCGACCAGCTGCGAGCCGACTTCGGCGACGAGATCGCGATGCTCGTCGACGGCGTCACCAAGCTCGACAAGGTCAAGTACGGCGACAGCGCCCAGGCCGAGACCGTCCGCAAGATGGTCATCGCGATGTCGAAGGACATCCGCGTCCTCGTCATCAAGCTCGCCGACCGCCTGCACAACGCCCGCACGTGGGGCTTCGTCGAGTCGACCTCCGCCACGCGCAAGGCGAAGGAAACGCTGGAGATCTACGCGCCGCTCGCGCACCGGCTCGGCATCCAGATGATCAAGCTCGAGCTCGAGGACCTCTCGTTCGCGGTCCTGCACCCGAAGCTCTACGTCGAGATCGACAGCCTGGTCAAGGAACGCCAGCCGAAGCGCGAGCAGTTCGTCCAGAACGTCATCGGGACCCTGAAGAAGGACCTGAAGGCCGCCAAGGTCCGCGGCGACGTCATGGGCCGGCCGAAGCAGTACTACTCGATCTACCAGAAGATGATCGTGCGCGGTCGCGAGTTCGACGAGATCTACGACCTCGTCGGCATCCGTGTGCTCGTGCCGACCGTGCGCGACTGCTACGCCATGCTCGGCTCGGTGCACGCCCGCTGGACCCCGCTGCCCGGTCGCTTCAAGGACTACATCGCGACCCCCAAGTTCAACCTGTACCAGTCGCTGCACACCACGGTGCTCGGACCGCAGGGTCGTGCGGTCGAGATCCAGATCCGTACGCACGAGATGCACCAGCGCGCCGAGTTCGGTGTCGCCGCCCACTGGAAGTACAAGCAGCGCGCTGCCGGCCGTGACGCCGGTACCTCGTCGACCACGGACGACCAGGACATGGCGTGGCTCGCCCACATCACCGACTGGCAGGCCGAGACCAGCGACCCGGGCGAGTTCCTCGACTCCCTGCGCTACGAGATCGGCGCCAAGGAGACGTACGTCTTCACGCCGCAGGGCAAGGTCATCGGGCTCCCCGCGGGAGCCACCCCGGTCGACTTCGCCTACGCCGTGCACACCGAGATCGGCCACCGCACGATGGGTGCGAAGGTCAACGGCCGCCTGGTCCCGCTCGAGAGCCAGCTGTCCAGTGGCGACGTCGTCGAGATCTTCACGTCGAAGAACCCCGACTCCGGCCCCTCGCAGGACTGGCTGCAGTTCGTCCGCAGTCCTCGCGCCCGCAACAAGATCAAGCAGTGGTTCACCAAGGAACGCCGCGAAGAGGCGATCGAGCAGGGTCGCGATGCCATCGCCCGGGCGATGCGCAAGCAGAACCTGCCGCTCCAGCGCATCATGAGCCAGGACAGCATCGCCGAGGTCGCCTCGTCGATGCGGTACGAGGACGTCTCCGCCCTGTACGCCGCCATCGGCGAGGGCCACGTCTCGACGCAGTCGGTGATCGAGAAGGTCCTCGGCAACGTCCAGACCGAGACCGAGACCGACGAACCCGAACTCGCGTTCCCGCGCCAGGTCACCAGTCGGCAGCTGCGCACGAGCGACAGCGGCGTGCTGGTCCGCGGTGCGCCCGACATCCTCGTGAAGCTCGCGAAGTGCTGCACGCCGGTGCCGGGCGACCAGATCGTGGGCTTCATCACCCGCGGCCAGGGCGTCTCGGTGCACCAGTCGTCGTGCACCAACGTGAAGTCGCTCATGAACGAGCCCGACCGGATGATCGAGGTCGAGTGGGCCCCGTCGTCGAAGTCGGTGTTCCTGGTGCAGATCCAGATCGAGGCGCTCGATCGGTCGGGCCTGCTCAGCGACGTCACCCGGGTGCTGACGGACCACCACGTGAACATCCTGTCCGCGACGGTTTCGACCTCGTCCGACCGTCTCGCGCTGAGCCGGTTCGTGTTCGAGATGGGCGACACCATCCACCTCGACCGTGTGCTCAACGCAGTGCGACGCATCGACGCCGTCTACGACGTCTACCGCGTCAGCGCCGGCTAGCGGCAGGGCCCGCGCGGCCCGTCCATCGACTGGTCACGAACCGTCGACTGTGGCCCCGCCAACCGACGGTCCGTGACCACTCGGCGGACGTGAGCGGGGTGTTCTGACCGCTCGCACGCGCCGGACCGGGAGGCCCGGGGCGGCCCCGCCCCGGGCCTCCCGCCCGTCGACCGGTCACGAATCGTCGCGCGGGCACCGCCGAGCGGTCAGGAACCGTCGGCTGCGGTCCTGCCATCCGACAGTCCGTGACCACTCGACGAACGTGAGCGAGGTGTCCTGACCGCCCGCGCCCGCACCCAGCGCGCGACCCCCTACCGGACAGCACCCCCAGCAGCCCCCTGCAGCCCCCGCAACCGCCGCTCGGCCTGCCGCACCATGGGGATCGTCCCGAGCGACGTCAGGCGTGCCCGCAGCTCGGCAGCCGTGACCGCCCCGATCGCGAGCAGCCCGTGCACGGCCGTCGCCTCGGCGTCCCCGAACGCACCGGCCGTCGGCCCCGGCGTCCGGAGCAGGTCGACCGCGGTCCGCGCCGGCACCGTGACCCGCAGCCGCGAGAGCTCGACGGTGTCGTCGACGTCGATCCGGACCTCCCGCAGGCGGACGTCCGGCCCGACGTGGACACGGACCTGGGGCGGGATGCAGGCCTCGAGCGGCGCCGGCGGCCGGGACACCGCACCCCAGATCCACGCGGCGGTCAGCGTGCAGGCGATCAGGCGCGCGTCCCGCAGGACCCAGGCGGCAGCGGCGGCGCGCAACGACGGCGTCTGCGGTTCAGCGGGGGAGGCCCAGCAGGGACCGACGGCGACCAGCTCGCCGGCCAGGACCGCCGCACGCAGCTCGGGTTCCGGCCAGTCGTCACTGGTCAGCAGTCGCGGGCGGGGCACCCGCACATCCTGCCCGACCTGCGCACGCGACCGACAGGCCTGTGGACAAGCCACGGGCAAGCCGGGAGGCACGTGGCGGGCCCGCACCGCGCCTCCAGGCCGTCGCCGGTCACGTCCACGGCGTGGGCCGCGTCGACGACGCAGCCAGCTGACGGCCGCACCCCGGATCGGGCGCGAGGCGCGCGCTCAGCGCAGGACGTCGGCGCGGTGCACGAGCGCCGCGGCACCGATCAGCGGACCGTCCTGGGACAACCCGGTCGGCACGATCTGCACCTTCGTGACGAAGCCGAACTCGACACGCTCCGCCACGGCCTGCCGGGCGTACTCGAACAGGTCCGGGGTGACGTGCGAGAACCCGCCGCCGATGGCGACGATCTCGAGGTCGACCAGGCTCGTGGCGGCGGCGATGGCCTGCCCGAGGGCACGGCCGCTCCGCTGGATCGCTGCGACGGCGATCTCGTCACCGGCGGCGTACGCGGCCGAGAGCTCCTCGCCGGTCGTGCCCGCGAAGCCCTGACGACGTGCCCAGGCCACGGTCTTCGGGCCGCTGGCGATCGCCTCGAGGCAACCGGTGCCGCCGCAGGCGCAGGGGTCGTCGTAGCCGCCGCACTCGACGTGCCCGATGTGGCCGGCGTTGCCCGTCGGTCCGCTGACGGTGCGACCGTGCAGGATCAGCCCGCCGCCGACACCCGTGGAGACGATCATGCCCATGACGTGCTCGTAGCCCTGGGCCGCGCCGACCCAGTGCTCGGCGAGGGTGATCGCCAGGCCGTCCATGCGGAGCGTCACCGGGACGTCGTCCGGCACGAGCGCCGCGATCCGGTCACGCAGCGGGTGACCACGCCAGACCGGCATGTTGAGCGGGGAGACGAGGCCGTGCTCCTCGTCGACCGGGCCGGCTGAACCGACGCCGACGCCGACGAGCGTCGCGTCGGCGGGCAGCGCGCCGAGCGCGGCCGTGACGACCTCGTCGACGGCGGCCTGCAGCTCGTCCGAGGAGCGCTGCGGCCCGGTGGGGCTGCGGAACCTGGTCGCCGGCAGCACGACACCCTGGTCGGTGACGAGCGCGGCCTCGACCTTCGTGCCGCCGAGGTCGACGGCCAGGGCGAGGGCGGGGGACTGGGGTGCGGTGCTGGACATGCGCGCTCCGATGCGGCGGTCTGGAGGCACGGTGCGGGTCGCCGACGCGTCGTCGCGTCCGGTGGGCACCGGCCTGGTCGTGGTGGGTCGTGCTGGGTGCGTGGGCTCAGCCCGGTGGGCTCAGCCCCGTCGGCTCAGCCCCGCGGGTTCAGTAAGACGTCGTGTCGTCGCCGAGCGCCGACGCGGCGCCCGTCTCGGCGCGGTGCGCGACCTCGTCGAGGATGCGGGCCGAGGCGCTCGTGCCGATGCGGTTCGCGCCCGCCTCGACCATCTCGAGCAGGGTGTCGAGGCCGCGGACTCCGCCGGAGGCCTTCACGCCGGTGTCGGCACCGACCGTGCGGCGCATGAGGGCGATGTGCTCGGCCGTCGCGCCGCCGCCGGCGAACCCGGTCGAGGTCTTCACGAAGGCGGCGCCGGCGGTCTGTGCCGCACGCGACGCCGCGACGATCTCGTCATCGGTCAGGAACGCGGTCTCGAGGATCACCTTGACCACGGTGTCGCCCGCGGCGTCGACGACCGCGCGGACGTCCTGCTCGACGCGCTGCCAGTCGCCCGACTTCGCTGCGCCGATGTTCTGCACCATGTCGAGCTCGAACGCGCCGTCGGCCAGGGCCTGCAGCGACTCGGCGACCTTCGCGGCGGTGGACGTGGTGCCGTGCGGGAAGCCGATCACGGTGCCGACGCCGACGCCGGTGCCCGTGAGGCGCTCGACGGCGTGGGCGACGTCGCTCGGACGGACGCAGACGCTGAAGACGCGGTGGGCGGCGGCTTCGTCGAGCTGGGCGTCGACGTCCGCGCGGGTGAGTTCGGGCTTCAGGATCGCGTGGTCGATGAGGCCACGGACGGCATCGACGGTGACGGGGAAGGCTGCGTTGTCCACCCGGCAAGCCTACCCGTCAGGCGTGCCGCGTAGCGTGCAGGGCATGCAGGTCCTCGTCACCGGCGCCACCGGGTACATCGGTGGTCGTCTCGTCCCTCGTCTCCTCGAAGCCGGCCACTCCGTCCGGGTGTTCGTGCGCAACCCCCGGAAGCTCCAGGACGTCCCGTGGAGCAGTGAGGTCGACGTCGCGGAGGGCGACCTCCAGGACGCCGAGGCGGTACGCGCGGCCGTCGACGGGATCGAGGCGGTCTACTACCTCGCCCATGCGATGGGGGCCGACGGCGACTTCGAGTCGGCCGAGCGCGAGGCCGCCGAGACCATGGCGCGCGAGGCGAAGGCGGCCGGCGTCAGCCGGTTCGTCTACCTGGGCGGGCTGCACCCGGACGGCGAGCTGTCGAAGCACCTCCGCAGCCGCAAGGAGGTGGGAGAGATCCTCCTCGGATCGGGCGTGCCGACGGTGGCGTACCAGGCCGGGGTCGTGATCGGCTCGGGCAGCACCTCGTTCGAGATGATCCGGCACCTGACCGACGTCCTGCCGTGGATGCCCGCGCCGCGCTGGGTCCGCAACCACATCCAGCCGATCGCGGTCCGCGACGTCCTCTACTACCTGGTGGCCGCGCTCGACGTCCCCGCCGACGTCAACCGCACCTTCGACATCGGCGGCCCCGACGTCCTGCGGTACGGCCAGATGCTGAACGGCTACGCGGTCGAGGCGAAGCTGCCCCAGCGCCCGATCACGGTCCTGCCGGTGCTCACCCCGCGCCTCGCCGCACACTGGTTCAACGCCGTCACCCCGATCCCGCGCAAGCTCGCGACGCCGATCATCGAGTCGCTGCAGTTCGAGTGCGTGCAGCGCGAGCACGACATCGACGACGTCGTGCCGCAGCCCGAGGGCGGGCTCACCTCGTACCGTCGGGCCGTCCGCCTCGCGCTGAACAAGATGCGCAGCGGTCAGGTCCAGACGAGCTGGCGGAGCGCGACGCTCTCGAGCGCCTCGGCCGACCCGATGCCGAACGACCCCGACTGGGCCGGGCACACGGTCTACGTCGACGACCGGAAGCGGCACTCCAGTGCCTCCGCCGAGGACGTCTGGCGCGTCGTCGAGTCGATCGGAGGCGACAACGGCTGGTACTCGTTCCCGCTCGCCTGGGTCGCCCGCGGCTGGATGGACAAGATCGCCGGCGGTGTCGGCCTGAACCGCGGCCGGCGTGACCAGCAGCGCCTGGAGCAGGGCGACGCGCTCGACTGGTGGCGCGTCGAACGACTCGAGCGCGGCCGGTACCTGCGACTCCGCGCCGAGTTCAAGTCGCCCGGTCGTGCCTGGCTCGAGATGACCGTCACACCGAACCCCGACGGCGGCAGCGACTACCACCAGCGCGCCATCTACTTCCCCCAGGGCCTGGCCGGGCGGCTGTACTGGTACGGCATCCTGCCGTTCCACGGCGTCATCTTCCCCGGTATGGTCGAGCGCATCACCGCCGCCGCCGAGCGGGAGTCCGACCACACCGAGTCCACGCAGCGCAACCGGACGCAGCAGACCGGGACCCCCGAGCCGGCGCACGAGGAGGCAGCATGACCGACGACCGCAGCCCCGTCCTCTTCCTGGGGGACAGCATCACCGAACAGGGCGACTGGGACACCTGGCTCCCCGACGAGCACACGCTGAACCAGGGCATCGGTGGCGACACGACCGACGGCGTGCTGACGCGCCTCGACGCCGTCGTCGCCGAACAGCCCGAGGTGATCGTGCTGCTCATCGGCACGAACGACTTCGGCAACCACCGCGCGAGCGCCGAGCACGTGGTCCGCAACGTCGAGACCATCCTCGTCACGCTCCGCCGCGAGCTGCCGGGCGTGCGCCTGCTGCTCGTGTCGATCCTGCCCCGGCAGGCCGAGTACGCGACGAAGATCGAGCAGGCCAACCGGCACCTCCGCCAGTTCGTCGCCACGTGCCACGCGCAGTACCTCGACGCCTGGCCTGCCCTGGCCGACGGCGACCACCTGGACGCCCGCTTCACCGAGGACGGCCTGCACCTGACCGAAGACGGCTACCGCGCGCTGGTCGGTGAGCTGGTGCCGGCGCTCGAGCGCGTCCGCGACCTGCCGCCGATGTCGCGGTCGATCCAGGCGATCGACCTCGACGGCTCCGCGGACTGATGGCCGCACGCAAGGGGCGGCCCCCGGTGGGGTCGTCCCAGCACGGCGTGCCCGCAGGGTCCCCGCGACCCGCAGCCGCCGCACCCGCCAACGGTGACCGCACCACCCCGCCCTTCACCCGGCCCGCGCTGGCGCCGTCGATGATCGCGGCGATCGTGCTGCTGGCCTGCGTCGCCATCGTCGACTCGTCGGGCTTCGTCTTCGCCCGCTGGGGCGTCACGGTGCTCGCGTTGATCGTGCTGGTCTTCAGCGTGCGCGGCAAGGTCTGGTGGGCCGCCCTGCTCATGGCCGCCGTCGCCGTCTGCTGGAACCCGCTCGTCACGGTGTCGATCCCCGGACAGGTGTGGGCGGCACTGCAGCTGGTGGCCGCCGCGCTGTTCATCGTGGTGGGCATCGTGGTCAAGGTGCCCCGCGAGTCGGACGGACGGTAGGATCGGCAGGTCGGGTACAGGACCCGGCCGCACACCCGAAGGGCATGGATGAACGACGAGACCGAGCCGGTGACCGAGAGTCCTCTGCTGAACCCTCGACCGTCCTCCGGCGGTCTCGACCGATCCGACGTCGTCGTCCGCAAGGGGCGACTGACCCTGATCAACGGACACCTCACGCCGCAGCAGTCGATGATCGAGGACCTGCTGTTCCTCGACGACGCACTCACCGCGGCTGACGTCGACCACCTGCTCATCCGCGGCAACGACCAGCGCCCGGTGATCGCCCTCGACGAGCGTGACCGCCAGCGCGCCGAGAGCGCCGTGATGTCCGCGGCCGTCAACGAGCCCTTCTACGCGAAGCCCCCGGGCAAGCCGGCCGTGCTCGTGCAGGACGACGGACTCGGCTCCATCGAGGAACCCGTGCTCCGCGTGTTCCGCCCGCGGCTCGAGCCGCTCGGACGCCTGCGCTACGGCGCCGAGACGAGCGTCCAGCTCGAGTTCTGGCGCGTCACCGACATCGAGGTCCTCGCACCCGTCGAGAACGCCCTGATGCGTCGCAGCCTGCCCATCGACGAGTTCGTCCTCGTCGACATCGAGCGCTACGGCCGCACCTGGCGCACCGTCGAGCACATGTTCGACGATCATGTCTCGGACATCCGGTTCCCGATCGACATCGTCTTCTCGTGGGTCGACGGCAACGCCATCGAGTACCAGCGCGCCCGCCAGGCCGCACAGTCGAACGCCGTCCTGGGCGAGGGCGACGACGCCCCGGCCCGGTTCCGCCAGATCGACGAGCTGAAGTACGCGCTCCGCTCGGTGCACACCTTCGCGCCGTGGATCCGCCAGATCTACATCGCGACGGACTCCCCGGCGCCGCACTGGCTCGCCGAGCACCCGAAGGTCCGGATCGTCCGCAGCGAGGAGTTCTTCGCCGACCCCTCCGTGCTGCCGACGCACAACTCGCAGGCCGTCGAGTCGCAGCTGCACCACATCCCGGGCATCAGCGAGCACTTCATCTACTCGAACGACGACATGTTCTTCGGGCGCCTCGTCGACCCCTCGGTGTTCTACAGCCCGGGATCGGTCACGAAGTTCATCCTCGCGTCGACCCGGATCGGCCTCGGCTCCAACAACCCCGCACGCAGCGGTTTCGAGAACTCCGCCCGTGTGAACCGTCGCCTGCTGCAGCAGCGCTTCGGCGCGGTGACGACCCGGCACCTCGAGCACGCGCCGACGCCCCTGCGCGCCTCGATCATGACCGAGATGGAACACGAGTTCGCCGACGAGTTCGCGGCCACTGCGGCCTCACGCTTCCGTGCCGCCGACAACATCTCGGTGACGAACTCGCTGTACCACTACTACTCGCTGCTCACCGGTCGGGCGATCATCCAGGAGAACGCGGCCGTCGGGTACATCGACACGACCATGGTCTCCGGACTCAAGGCCCTCGACGAGCTGCTGAAGAAGCGGAACGTGGACTTCTTCTGCCTGAACGACGGCAGCTTCCCGGAGGTCAGCGACGAAGAGCGCACGCAGCGCGTCACGGGCTTCCTGGAGCGGTACTTCCCGTTCCCTGCGCCGTGGGAGCGCCCCAGCGCTTAGGACGCGCCAGCGGCCTGCTGGGAGCGTCCCAGCGCTCAGGACGCGCCAGCGGCCTGCTGGGGCGCTCCGGGCGAAGCCTGCGAGCCCGGCGCCGGAACCCAGCCACGAGGTTCGACGCACCCGCACCCTCCACCGGTCATGACTCCCCGCCACCCCCACGCCGAGCGGTCACAGCCCGTCGCCTGCGCCGCCCACAGCCGACGGAACATGACCACGCGACGCAGCACCCGCGGTGGGTCGCGACCACCCCGCGGGCCGGGAGGCGCGGGTCGGGCCCGCCACGGGCCTCCCGGCCGTCGGGTCTGCCGTCGGGACGCGCCCGCCCGCGCACGCCCGCCGAGCGGTCGCGACACCCCGTTGGCTGCCCGCCGAGCGGTCACAAACTGTCGCTTGGGGCGCCGCCAAACGACGGAACGCGACCACTCGCCGCGGAGTGACGGGGAGTCATGACCGCACGCGCCCACACTTGGTGTGCAGAAGAGGTCGGGTCCGCATGGCGGACCCGACCTCTTCTGCACTCGGAGTGCGCGGCGCTACCGGTGGATGGGGGAGACGGGCACCGAGTCGAGCGTGAACACCGGGATGCTCGAGGTGACCGGCGCCGGCTCGACGGCCGCGGGGATCGTCACGCCGTGCGCGGCGAGCTTCGCCTCGGTCTCGAGCGCGGAGACGGGCTGCCCGACGGTGGCGTAGTGCCCGATCGGCACGACCGAGTGCACGACGTTGTGGCCGTAGACGTGCACGAGGTTGAACGACTGAGCTCCGTCGCGTCCACGGGTGCCGCCCTGGTACTCCGTGAGGTCCTGGGTGTAGCAGGTGGCGCTGGCGACGGACACCGGGATGCCGGCGAAGACGGCACTGGTCGAGTAGTGCAGGTGCCCGGCGATGATGGCGAGGACGTCGCTGCCCTCGACGACCTCGGCGAGGGCTTGCTGGTCGCGCAGCTCGACGAGGACGGTGAGGTCCTGGACACTCGGCACCGGCGGGTGGTGCATCGCGAGGATGGTGCCGTGCGGCGCGGCCTCGGACAGGACCTCGGCGAGCCAGTCGAGCTGCTCGGGGGAGACCTCACCGTGGTGGTGACCCGGCACGCTCGTGTCGAGGGTGATCACGCGGAGACCGTTGACGTCGTAGACGAAGTCGACCGGGCGATCGGTGGGCTGCAGGCCGAAGAGCTCCTGGCGGAAGGCGCCACGCTCGTCGTGGTTGCCCATCGCCCAGATGACCTGTGCACCGATGCGCTGCGCGGCCGGTTCGAGGATCGCGCGGACACGGGAGTACGCGCCCGGCTCGCCCTTGTCGGCCACGTCGCCGGTGACGACGATTGCTTCGGGACGCGTGCCCGAGGCTTCGATGTCCGCGACGATCTGCGTGAGCCGAGCGGCGGAGTCGACATCGCCGTACAGGTCGCGGTCCCCGGAGACGAGGTGCGTGTCGCTGAGGTGGAGGAGGAAGTGGTTCGGCCTGGGGTGTTCGGCCGTCCGGCTGTCCATCGGGGTCTCATTCCGTTGGCGGATGCGTGGTGCAACACGTTGCCACACCGTCCTGGACGAGTCCAGCACGCGAGAGTGAACCAGCCGTGAACTGGGGGCGGCGTGTTGCCCTGTGCACGAAGAAACCCCCGCCACATCGTGACGGGGGTTGCTTCGTTCGCTACCGATCAGTGATCGCCGGGGCCGACCTGGGGAGCCTGGTGGCCGCCCTCGAGGTTCGGGCCGTGGTGCGCGGCGTGTGCTGCCTCGAGCTCTGCCTTCGAGACCGGCTCGATGCGGTCTTCGAAGAAGAAGCGGGAGACGCCGGCACGGACCTTCTGCAGACCCGTGATCTTGCCCTTGGCGTTCGGGCGGATCATCAGCGGCTTGTACTCGTTGAACTGCAGGAGCTTCCACCGCTCGTACTCGTCGAGCTGCTCGTGCACCTCGATGTACTCGCCGTGGGGGAGCCGGACGATGCGGCCCGACTCGTAGCCGTGCAGGACGATCTCGCGGTCCTTCTTCTGGAGGGCGAGGCAGACACGCTTCGTGATCCAGAAGGCGATGAACGGACCGAGGACCGTCGTTGCCTGGATCACGTGGATCACGTGTTCGATCGACACCAGGAAGTGCGTCGCGATGATGTCCGACGAGGCTGCTGCCCAGAGGCTGGCGTAGAGCGTGATGCCAGCGGCACCGAACGCCGTGCGCGTCGGGGCGTTGCGCGGGCGGTCGAGGATGTGGTGCTCACGCTTGTCGCCCGTGACCCACGCCTCGATGAAGGGGTAGAGCAGGATCGCCAGGATGAGCAGCACCAGGACCGCGATCGGCGCCAGGATGTTGAACGACACCGTGTAGCCGAACCACACGACCTCCCAGTGCGGCGGGACCAGTCGGAGCGCACCGTCGGCGAAGCCGATGTACCAGTCGGGCTGGGTACCGGCGGACACCGGGGAGGGGTCGTACGGGCCGTAGTTCCAGATCGGGTTGATCGTGAACAGCGAGGCGATGAGGGCCAGGATGCCCGCGACGATGAAGAAGAACCCACCGGCCTTCGCGGCGAACGCCGGGAGGATCGGGACACCGACGACGTTCTCGTTGGTCTTGCCCGGACCGGCGAACTGCGTGTGCTTGTTGATCACGACGAGCACGAGGTGGACACCGAGCACCGCGACGAGGATCGCCGGCAGCAGCAGGATGTGCAGCGTGTACAGGCGGCCGACGATGTCGGTCCCCGGGAACTCGCCACCGAACAGCAGGTAGGCGATCCAGACTCCGATGACCGGGACACCCTCGATCATGCCGACGATGATGCGCAGACCGTTTCCGGAGAGCAGGTCGTCGGGGAGCGAGTAGCCGGTGAAGCCCTCGGCCATGGCGAGGACCCAGAGCAGGAAGCCGAAGACCCAGTTGAGCTCACGCGGCTTGCGGAAGGCACCGGTGAAGAACACGCGGGCCATGTGCAGCATGATCGACGCCACGAACAGCAGGGCTGCCCAGTGGTGGACCTGGCGGACGAAGAGCCCGCCGCGGATGTCGAACGAGATGTCGAGCGTGGACTGCAGGGCCGTCGACATCGCCACGCCCTTGAGCGGGACGTACGAGCCGTTGTAGACGACCTCGGTCATGGACGCCTGGAAGAAGAACGTCAGGAAGGTCCCGGAGAGCAGCACGACGACGAAGCTGTACAGCGCCACCTCGCCGAGCATGAAGCTCCAGTGGTCCGGGAAGATCTTGCGGCCGACTTCCTTGACGAGGCCCGAGATGCTGGTGCGCTCGTCGATGTAGTTGGCGACCCCGCCGATGATGCGGGATCCGCGCTCCGGCGCCGGCTTGTTCGTCGACGTGTTCGGTGCGGTGGTGGTGGTGCTGGTCATCAGCGTTCACGCTCCCAGAAGGACGGTCCGACCGGCTCGTGGAAGTCGCTCTGGGCAACCAGGTAGCCGTCGTCGTCGATCGCGATCGGAAGTTGGGGGAGGGGGCGTGCTGCCGGACCGAAGATGACCTCGCAGTTGTTCGAGACATCGAAGGTGGACTGGTGGCACGGGCACAGCAGGTGGTGCGTCTGCTGTTCGTAGAGCGCGACGGGGCAACCGACGTGGGTGCAGATCTTGGAGTACGCGACGATGCCGTCGTAGCCCCAGTTCTCGTGGCCCTTGGACGGGTTGAGGTCCTTCGGGTCGAGACGCATGAGGAGGACGGAGGCCTTGGCCTTCTCTTCCAGCATGTGCTCGGACTCGAGCATGCCCTCTGGGATGACGTGGAACACCGAACCGATGGTGACGTCGGAGGCCTTGATCGGCAGACCCGTCGGGTCCTTCGTCAGGCGCAGGCCCTGCTTCCAGAAGGTGTGGCGGAGCAGCTCGTTGGGGTCCTCAGCCGGAGCGAGGTCACGGACGAGGACGATGCCGGGGAGCGGGAACGCGGCCAGGGCACCGATCATCGAGTTGCGGATCAGCTTGCGACGGCTGAAGCCCGACTCCTTGTCGGCGAGCTGGAACGCCTCGACCGCCTTGGCGCGGGTCGCGTCGGTGCCGCGGGTGCCGTGGCGGAGCTCGGTGATCTCGCGGTCGACGACGAGCGACTTCGACCAGTAGACGGCGCCGAGGCCGAGGGCGAGGAGCGCGAGGGCGATCGACAGGCCCAGGAAGAGGTTCGCGGTGCGGACCGTCCCGAAGTCGCTCGGGTCGATCGGGAAGGCGACGTACGCCGCGATCGACAGGACGCTGCCGACGATCGACAGGTAGAAGTACGCGGCGACCTGGCGCTCGGCCAGGCGCTGCTTCTTCGGGTCGACGTCGGTGCGACGCGGGCGGTGCGGCGGCTCGCCCGGGTTCTCGAACGGGTCGACGGGGAGGACCGCGATCCCGGGGGAGGTGGTCGTGCCGTGCTTCTCGACAGCCGAGGACGAGTTCAGCGTCTCGTCGTCGTGCTCTGCCATGGTGTTCCCTTCAGTGTCGTTCGACACGGACGATCAGTTGGACTTCGCGGTCAGCCAGACGGTCATCGCGACGACCGCGCCGAGTCCGAAGATCCAGATGAACAGACCCTCGGCGACCGGCCCCAGGGAGCCGAGTGCGAAGCCACCGGGGGACTTGTTGTCCTGCACGTACTTGAGGTACGTGATGATGTCGGCCTTCTGCTCCGGCGTCAGGTTCAGGTCGTTGAAGACCGGCATGTTCTGCGGGCCGGTGAGCATGGCCTCGTAGATGTGCTTGCCGGAGACCGTCTCGAGGTTCGGGGCGTACTTGCCCTCGGTCAGCGCACCGCCGGCACCGGCCACGTTGTGGCACATGGCGCAGTTGATGCGGAACAGCTCGGCGCCTTCAGCAGCGTCGCCGTCCTCACCGTTGGTGAGCTCGGTGGAGGGGACCGACGGGCCGGGGCCGAGGGAGGCGACGTACTGCGCGAGTGCGTCGACCTGCTCGTCCGTGAACTGCGCGGGCTTCTCTTCGGCCTGCGGGCCCTGAGCAGCCATCGGCATGCGGCCGGTGCCGACCTGGAAGTCGACCGACGCGGCGCCGACACCGATGAGGGACGGGCCCTCGCTCGTGCCCTGCGCGGAGAGTCCATGGCAGGTGGCGCAGTTCGAGGCGAAGAGCTTCTCGCCCTCGTTCACCTGCGACTGGCTCGAGGCGGCGACGGTGTTCGTGCTGTCGTCGGCGTTCGCCGTGGAGCTGAACAGTGCGTACGCGCCACCGGTGGTCATGAGACCCACGACGATGAGCGACACGGTCGCCATCGGTGAACGGCGGCCCTTCTTGGACTTGGTTCTGTTGAACATGTGCTGGGGGGTGTCCAGTTCCTACTTGAGAAGGTAGATGACGGCGAAGAGGAAGATCCACACGACGTCGACGAAGTGCCAGTAGTACGACACGACGATGGCGGTGGTCGCTTCCTTGTGGCCGAAGTTCTTGGCGGCGAAACCGCGGCCGAGCGTCAGCAGGAAGGCGATGAGGCCACCGGTCACGTGGAGCCCGTGGAACCCGGTGGTCATGTAGAACGCCGAGCCGTAGGCACTGGAGGAGAGCGTCACGCCCTCGTGCCAGAGGTTGGCGTACTCGAAGATCTGGCCGCAGACGAAGATCGCACCCATCGCGTAGGTGACGAAGAACCACTCCGTCATGCCCCAGTGGCGCGGGTTCCAGCTCGTCCGGTGCACCTGGAAGCGCTCCGCGGCGAACACGGCGAACTGGCAGGCGAAGCTGGACAGCACCAGGATGATCGTGTTCACGGAGGCGAAGGGCACCTCGAGCTTCGCGGTCTCGGTCGCCCAGAGCTCAGGGGACGTGCTGCGGAGCGTGAAGTAGATCGCGAACAGGCCGGCGAAGAACATGACCTCGCTGCCCAGCCACACGATCGTCCCCACGGCCACGGCGTTCGGCCTGTTGAGGGCCGGACCGCTGGCTGATCTGGAGAGAGAGGTGCTAGTCACGTCCTCCATTATGGCCGAAACCCCCGACAGTGTTTTCGCAGGAGACTGGCGGGTCTCTCGAATTCACTACGATCGAGCCATGCCTGACGCACTTTCTTGGCCAGCAGTGATCAGCGCGCTCATGGCGCGCGAGGACCTGACGATCAGGCAATCCACATGGGCCATGGAGGAGATCGTGCACGGGCGCGCCACCCAGGCACAGATCGCCGCCTTCGCCGTGACGCTCCGCGCGAAGGGCGAGACCGTCGACGAGGTCGTCGGGTTCCGCGACGCGATCCTGGACGCCGCGGTTCCGCTCGACGTCGACCCGATGGCGCTCGACATCGTGGGGACCGGCGGCGACGTGGTCGGCACCGTGAACATCTCGACGATGGCGGCCATCGTGATCGCCGCCGCCGGGGTCCCCGTCGTCAAGCACGGCAACAAGGCCAGCTCGTCGAAGTCCGGCTCGAGCGACGTGCTCGCCGCCCTCGGACTCGATCTCACGATGGACGCCGCGCGTGTCGCGGACACCTTCCGGCGTGTCGGCCTGACCTTCGCCTTCGCCAACGCGTTCCACCCCGGTTTCGCTCACGCAGGCCCGGTCCGGCGCGAGATCGGCGTGCCGACGGTGTTCAACTTCCTCGGCCCGCTCGTCAACCCCGCACGGTGCGAGGCCAACGCCGTGGGGGTCGCCCAGCTCGACCTCGTCCCGATCATCACGGGTGTGTTCCAGACGCGCGGAGCGACCGCCCTCGTGTTCCGCGGCGACGACGGACTCGACGAACTGACCACCACCGGGCACAGCCACATCTGGGAGGTCACGGGCGGCCGCGTGACCGAGCACGACCTCGACCCGCGGGACCTCGGCATCGCCCGGGCACGCACGGAGGACCTGCTCGGCGGCGACCCCGAGCACAACGCAGGTGTCGTCCACCGGGTGCTCGCGGGGGAGACCGGACCCGTCCGCGACATCGTCCTGCTGAACGCCGCGGCCGGCCTCGTGTCGTTCCGGCTGGCACAGGACCCGAACGAGTCCGACCGGCCGATCCTGCAGCGCTTCCGCGAGCAGCTGGTCGTCGCCGCCGAGGCGGTCGACTCGGGCGCCGGTGCGCGCAAACTGGCTGATTGGGTCGGCGCAGCGCCCGCCGCGTAGTCCATGCCGCCCCGCGCACCGTGCGCGGTGCGTCACCCGGCGCGGGCCTGACGGTTCGGTGCGGCCCCATGGGCGCGCACCGGGCGGTCACCCCTGCACCCGGAGAACAAGCCCGCACCGTGCCGTGTCGGCAACCCCGTGCCGGACGGGAGGCCCGTGGCGGGCCCGCCCGGCGCCTCCAGTCCGCACCGTGCGCGGTCCGCGATCCCGTGCCGCATCCGCGCGAGCCGCACCGTGCGCAGTGCGTCAGCCGGTGCCAGCCTGACGGCTCGGTGCGGCCCCATGGGCGCGCACCGGGCAGTCATCGCTGCACCCGTGAACAAGCCCGCACCGTGCGGTGCCGGCACCCACCCCGCAACCAACCGACTGGCCGACCGCGACCGACGCGCAGGAGACGCGACGCACAGGAGGCCCGGTGCCGGTTCATGGAACCGGCACCGGGCCTCCCGTCGGTGCGTTCAGTGCACGCGGTCAGCGTGCCCGTGCTTCGTTACTGCACGTCCTCGTCGACCCAGTCGAAGGTCTTCGTGACGGCCTTCTTCCACAGGCGGAGCGTGCGCTCGCGCTCGGCGGCGTCGAGCTGGGGCTCCCAGCGCTTGTCCTCCTGCCAGTTGGCACGGAGCTCGTCGAGGTTGGCCCAGAAGCCGACCGCGAGACCGGCGGCGTAGGCCGCGCCGAGCGCCGTCGTCTCCGCGACGACCGGACGGACGACCGGCACGTTGAGCATGTCGGCCTGGAACTGCATGAGCTCGCTGTTCGCGGTCATGCCGCCGTCGACCTTGAGCTCGGTCAGGTCCACGCCGGAGTCGGCGTTGACCGCGTCGAGGACCTCGCGGGTCTGCAGCGCCGTCGCCTCGAGAGCGGCACGCGCGATGTGCCCCTTGTTGACGAAGCGGGTGAGGCCGACGATCGCACCGCGGGCATCGGGACGCCAGTACGGCGCGAAGAGCCCGGAGAACGCCGGCACGAAGTACACGCCACCGTTGTCCTCGACCGTCTTGGCCAGGGCCTCGACCTCCGGGGCGCTGCCGATCAGACCGAGGTTGTCGCGGAGCCACTGGATGAGCGAGCCCGTGACGGCGATCGACCCCTCGAGGGCGTAGTGCGTCTCCTGGTCGCCGAGCTTGTAGCCGACGGTGGTGAGCAGGCCGTTCTCGGAGCGGACGATCTCGGTACCGGTGTTGAAGATCAGGAAGTTGCCGGTGCCGTAGGTGTTCTTCGACTCGCCCTGGTCGAACGCGGCCTGACCGAAGGTCGCGGCCTGCTGGTCGCCGAGGATGCCGGCGATCGGGACCTCGCGCAGCAGGCTCGAGGACTCGACGTGGCCGTAGACCTCGGAGGAGCTGACGATCTCGGGGAGCATCGACTTCGGGACACCGAAGTCGGCGAGGATGTCGTCGCGCCACTGCAGCGTCTCGAGGTCCATGAACAGCGTGCGGGACGCGTTCGTGACGTCGGTCTTGTGCACACCGCCGTCGATGCCACCGGTCAGGTTCCAGAGGACCCAGGTGTCGGTGGTACCGAAGAGCAGGTCGCCCGCCTCGGCCTTCTCACGAGCACCCTCGACGTTCTCGAGGATCCACATGATCTTGGTGCCGGCGAAGTAGGTCGCGAGCGGCAGGCCGACGATGGCCTTGTACTTGTCGGTGTCGCCGTCGGCGAGCTTGTCGACGAGCGCCTGCGTGCGGGTGTCCTGCCAGACGATCGCGTTGTAGATCGGCTTGCCGGTGGTCTTGTCCCACACGACGGCGGTCTCGCGCTGGTTGGTGATACCGACGGCTGCGACGTCGTGGCGCGTGATGTCGGCACGCGACAGTGCCTGACCGATCACCTCGCGGGTGTTGTCCCAGATCTCGGCGGGGTCGTGCTCGACCCACCCGGCGCGCGGGAAGATCTGCTCGTGTTCCTTCTGCCCGGTCGAGATGATCGAACCGGAGTGGTCGAACACGATTGCTCGGGTCGAGGTCGTGCCCTGGTCGATGGCGACGATGTAGTCGGCCATTGGTGCTCCTTACGGGTGTGTTCGGTGCGGGTGCGTGTTCGGTCGTGCGGAACGGCCGTCCACGCCTTCGGGGTGGGGGTGGGTCAGCTGACGATGGGCAGCAGGGCGTAGGACAGCCCGGCGGCGAGGGCGCCACCGATCAGCGGTCCGACGACCGGCACCCAGGCGTAGGCCCAGTCGCTCGAGCCCTTGCCCTTGATGGGCAGGAAGGCGTGCGCGATGCGGGGGCCGAGGTCACGGGCCGGGTTGATGGCGTAGCCGGTGGGGCCACCGAGGCTGACACCGATCGCGATCACGAGGAAGGCGACGGGGATCGCACCGAGCGATGCCGGCGTCTGACCGTTCGAGAACGCGATGACGACGAAGACCAGCACGAAGGTGCCGATGATCTCGGTGACGAGGTTCCAGCCGTACGACCGGATGGCGGGGCCGGTCGAGAAGACGCCGAGCTTGGCGGCCGCGTCGGGCTCCTCGTCGAAGTGCTGCTTGTAGGCGAGCCAGACGATGACCGCACCGATGATCGCGCCGATCAGCTGGGCGAGCCAGTAGAGGAACATCTCGCCGACGGTGATGTTGCCGAGGATCGCCTGCGCGAGGCTCACCGCGGGGTTGAGCTGTCCGCCGGACTTGTAGGACACGGTGACACCGGCGAAGACCGCGAAGCCCCAGCCGATCGTGACCATGAGGAACCCGGCTCCGAAGCCCTTCGACTTCGCCAGCGAGACGGCGGCGACGACGCCGCCACCCAGGATGATGAGCATCGCCGTACCGACGAGCTCGGACAGGAACTTGACGCCGATGTCGTCCATCGGTGACCTCCAGTGCGTGAGGTGGGGGTCCGGCCGTGCTGCGCCGCACTCCCCGTTGAGTGATTGAGGCCAACCATAGTGACGACGCTCACGGCCGGGCGATGAATTCCTGAGCGAAGTGCGGCATCGTGCACGAACGTGCAGGACGAGTGTCCCCAGCACGATCCCGAGCCGGTGACGCGTCCTCGGCGCACTGCACGAACGTGCATCGGGAGCGGACGGCTGCCCGTGCCGTCGATGTAGATTGGGCGCACTCCGGTCGACGACGCGCGGTGTGACCGCCACGGTTCGACCCCGTACCCGTGGAGGCACCGCATGAAGAAGCTCATCAACGACCCGCAGGCCGTGGTCGAGGAGACCGTCCGGGGCTTCGCCCGGGCACACGCCGGACACGTCGTCCTGGTCGAGGACCCGATC
The DNA here is from genome assembly GCF_030209645.1 of Curtobacterium sp. ME-Dv--P-122a. Lineage (NCBI taxonomy): Bacteria > Bacillati > Actinomycetota > Actinomycetes > Micrococcales > Microbacteriaceae > Curtobacterium > Curtobacterium sp. ME-Dv--P-122a. The sequence continues at coordinate 182,934 of NZ_JARVRO010000005.1, read as the reverse complement.
CACCTGCACCGCGCTGACGCACCCGTCGCCGGCAAGGTCGGGATCGTCAGCGGCGGTGGCAGCGGCCACGAGCCGCTGCACGCCGGCTTCGTCGGGTACGGCATGCTCGACGCTGCCGTGCCCGGCCCGGTGTTCACGAGCCCGACGCCCGACCCGATCGTCGCCGCGACGAAGGCCGTCGACGGCGGTGCGGGCGTGCTGCACATCGTGAAGAACTACACCGGCGACGTGCTCAACTTCGAGACGGCGGCAGAGCTCGCGACGATGGACGACGTCCGCGTCGAGTCGGTCGTGGTGGACGACGACGTCGCGGTGCAGGACTCCCTGTTCACCGCCGGACGTCGCGGCGTCGCCGGGACCGTCGTGGTGGAGAAGTGCGCCGGCGCCGCCGCCGAGCGCGGGGACGACCTGGACGCGGTCGCCGCCGTGGCCCGGCACGTCAACGACGTCACCCGGTCGATGGGGCTCGCGCTGGCATCGGGCACCGTCCCGCACGCGGGGGAGCCGTCGTTCGTGCTGGCCGACGACGAGGTCGAGCTCGGCATCGGCATCCACGGCGAGCCGGGCCGCGAGCGGATCGCGATGGCACCGGCGGACGAGCTGGTCGACCGCGTGCTCGAACCGATCCTGACCGACCTGGACGCCCCGGCCGGGTCGTCGCTGCTGCTCCTGGTGAACGGGATGGGCGGCACCCCGCTGTCCGAGCTCTACATCGCCTACCGACGCGCCGCCGAGGTCCTCTCGGACCGCGGCCACCAGGTCACGCGTAGTTTGGTCGGCGACTACGTCACGTCCCTCGAGATGCAGGGGTTCTCGCTCACCGTCACGGTGCTCGACGACGAACTCACGGCCCTCTGGGACGCCCCGGTGGAGACCCCGGCCCTGCGCTGGGGACGCTGACCGACCGCGACCACGGCCGCGACCGCAACTGCAACGGCAAGCGCGACCGACCACGGCCGCTCGACCACCGGACCACGACACCGGGCCCCACCGGGCCGGACACACACGAAGGGAACCGCATTGGCGCTCGACACCGCATGGGCCATCGAATGGGTCCGTCGCACCGCCGCGACGATCGACGAACACCGCGCCGAGCTCGTGACGCTCGACCGTGAGATCGGGGACGGCGACCACGGCGAGAACCTCGACCGCGGGTTCCGGGCCGTGCTCGAGGCCGTCGACTCCGGGTCCTTCGACACCCCGGGTGCCGTGCTCAAGACCGTCGCGACGAAGCTCATCTCGACCGTGGGCGGGGCGGCCGGCCCGCTCTTCGGCACCGCCTACCTGAAGGCGGCGCAGGCCGCCGGTGACGCGGCCGAACTCGACGCGGACACCCTCGTCGCCGTCCTCACCGCCGCCCGCGACGGGGTCGTCTCCCGCGGCAAGGCCGCGGTCGGCGACAAGACGATGGTCGACGCGTGGAGCCCCGCGGTCGACGCCGCAGCAGCGGCCGCCGGTGCCGGCGACGACCCGAAGGCCGTGCTCACCGCAGCAGCCGACGCCGCCGCGCAGGGTGCGGCGGACACCGAGCCGCTCGTCGCCCACAAGGGCCGTGCGAGCTACCTGGGCGACCGCGCGATCGGGTACCGCGATCCCGGTGCGCAGTCGACCGCGTACATCCTGCGCGCAGCGGTGGACGCAGCGTGACCGTCGGCATCCTGGTCGTCTCGCACAGCGCGGCGATCGCGACGGGCACGGTCGAGCTCGCACGGCAGATGGCCGCGGACGTGCCGCTCGTCGCCGCGGGCGGCACGGACGACGGTGGCATCGGCACCTCGTTCGAGGCGATCACCGCCGGCATCGAGGAACTCGCCCAGGCGGACGCCGTCGTGGTGCTGTGCGACCTCGGCTCCGCCTACCTGACGACCGACACCGCGCTCGACTTCCTGGACGACGACGTCCGTGCCCGCGTCCACGTGTCGCAGGCCCCGTTGGTCGAGGGAGCGGTGGCCGCTGCGGTCGCCGCCCAGACGGGCGGTGACGCCGATGCGGTGCTGGCCGCGGCGGCATCGGCCGCGGGTTCCGAGGCGGACGCGAGCACCGCCTCCCGTCCGTCCGGTGACCAGCCTGGGGGCACGGGGCCGGCCGACGGGGCTGCCCCCGTCGACGACGCGGCCGGCTCCGACCGCGTCAGCGCGTCGGTCGAGCTGGTGAACGAGACCGGGCTGCACGCCCGGCCCGCCGCGGAGTTCGTGAAGACGGCGGCGAAGTACGACGCGAGCGTGCACGTCAACGGCGTGGACGCGAAGAGCCTGCTGGCGATCATGGCCCTGGCGCTGCCGAAGGGTGCGACGGTGTCGATCGACGCGACCGGGCAGGACGCCCGGGCCGCGGTCGACGCCCTGGTGGAACTGGTCCGGTCCGGCTTCGGCGAGTGACAGTGCCGCCGGGGGAGACCCCGGCGGCGGTGCTCGCCCCGGTCAACGGATCGAGATCGTCCCCGCCAGGTCGAGGTCCGAGGGGCCGCCGGTGACCCCGGCGTCCGCGAGCAGGGTGGCGCCGAACACGGCGCTCCAGAACGTGCGGGCGTCCCGGGCGACGCCGCTGGGGCTCGTCCAGCCCTGGTCGTCCACGACGCGCTCCAGGTAGCGCTCGGACTGCCGGAACAGCACGGCCAGCAGCAGCCGCACGCGCTCACGCTGCGCCGGGTCGTCCCCGGCTGCCCCGAGCGCGCGGACCACGAGCGGGGTCGACGGCATCGCGAGGGCGGTGCGGGCGAGGACCTGTCGGAACGACTCCGGCGAGCGGGCGCGCCGGCCGGCCGCCTGCAGTCGCGCGGTGTCGCGGAGGAACAGCGCGAACGCGGCGTCGAGCACCAGGCGGTCCTTCGAGCCGTAGTGGTGCGTGATCTGGTTCGGGTAGACACCCGCGGCCCGGGCGACCTCGCTGACGGTGACGCTCCGAGCGCCCGCGCTGAGCAGTCCGGCCGTCGCGGCGAGGATCCTCGCCCGTGTCGCCGCGCCGCGTGCCGTGCCGGAGCCGTCCACCGTGGTTGCCATGTCGGAATTGTACGTGGTACAACTCAACTTGTTCAACGTACAAGAGGAGTTCCCGTGGACATCGTCATCACCGGCTTCGGCGCGGTCTCACCCTTCGGCCACGGCGTCGCGCCGCTCTGGGACGCCCTGGTGGCCGGTCGCTCCGGCGTCCGCGCCCTGCACCGCGACGGAGCGCTCTGGGAACAGGTGCCGATCCGGGTCGGGGCCGATGCCGCACTCGACGCCGAGGGGGCACTCGGGCGGGTCCGTGCCAATCGCCTGGACCGCAGTCAGCAGCTGGCGCTCGTCGCCGCGGACGAGGCCTGGGCCGACGCCGGTGCCCCCGCGGTGGAGGGCGACCGCCTCGCCGTGGTGATCGGCACCGGGATCGGGGGAGTGGAGACGCTCCTCGACGCCCACGACGTGCTCGGCGCGTCCGGTGCCCGGCGGGTCTCACCGCGCACGGTGCCGATGCTCATGGCGAACGGTGCCGCCGCGCAGATCAGCATCGCGTACGGGGCGCGGGGCGGTGCTTACACCACGGTGTCGGCATGTGCCTCCGGCGCGGAGGCCATCGCCACCGCCGCGCGACTCATCGCCACCGGTGAGGCCGACGTCGTCATCACCGGCGGCACCGAGGCCGCCGTCACCCCGGTGACGATGGCGTCGTTCGCCCAGTCGCAGGCCCTCGCGAAGCCCGACGGCGACGACCCCACGACCCTGTCACGACCGTTCGACGCCGACCGCCGCGGCTTCGTCCTCGGCGAGGGCGCCGGCATCGTCGTGCTCGAACGTGCCGACCACGCCGCCGCCCGGGGTCAGCGGTCGCACGGCACGCTCGCCGGGTGGGGGATCACCTCGGACGCGCACCACATCACCGCACCGCTGGCGGACGGCAGCGAGCAGGAGCGGGCGATGCGCGCCGCGATCCGGATGGCGGGACTCACCGGTGCCGACGTCGACCACGTGAACGCGCACGCGACCGGGACCCCGGTCGGCGACGTCGGCGAGGCGGCCGCCATCAGCCGTGCGGTGGGGACCGGCGCGCTGGTCACCGCTCCGAAGAGCGCGATCGGGCACATGTTCGGCGCTGCCGGCGCGGTCGAGGCGATCCTGACCCTGCGGGCGCTCGAGACCGGGACCGTGCCGCCGACCCTGAACCTCGACCGGCTCGACCCCGCGGTGGACCTCGACGTCGTCTCCGGTACCGCCCGGACCGCGCCGCTCCGTGCGGCGTTGAACAACTCGTTCGGGTTCGGCGGTCAGAACGCGTCGCTGGTGTTCACCGCGGCGTGAGCTCCTGCAAGCCGGTGACCCGGAGCAGGTCGAGCTTCGCGGCGTCCTCGGAGCCCGGGACGACCGTGTAGACGACGATCCGCAGGTCACCGCCGGGGACACTCAGCACGTCGCAGTCGATCTCCACCGGCCCGACCGGCGTGTGCACGACCTTGCGGCTCGCACGGTGCTCGGCGATCCGGCCGGTCTCCCATCGCCGGGCGAACTCGGGGGACTCCCGCAGCAGCCGTTCGACCAGGTCCGCCAGGTCGCGGTCCGCCGGGTAGCGCCCGTACGCCTGCCGCAGATCGGCGGCGAGGTCGCTCGAGAACTCCTCCTGGTGCTCGTCGTCCCAGTCCACCCCGTCGCGCTCCTGCATGAAGTGCCGCCAGACCAGGTTGCGATCGAGCCCGACGTACCGCGAGGGGTCGCCGTTCACCGCGGCCCACAGCTCGTTCCAGAGCACGATGTCGTGGGTCGCCGTGAACACCGCGAGCGGGACGTCGCCGAGCCGGTCGACCAGCCGCTGCACGCCTGGCGTGATGTGCCGCGGTACCACCTGACGCGACGGCGGGGCGACACCGGCCACCCGGCACAGGTGGTCCCGCTCCTCGGACGACAGCCGGAGCGCCGTCGCGAGGGCACCGAGCAGCTGCGGCGACGGGTTCGTCGCCCGGCCCTGCTCGAGGCGGACGACGTAGTCGACGCTCACGCCCGCCAGCGCGGCGAGCTCCTCGCGACGGAGACCCGGGGTCCGTCTGCCGGGGCCGGCCGGCAGGCCGACCGCCTCGGGACGCACCCGGTCGCGCCAGGAACGCAACACGTTCGCGAACTCGCTCATGTCCACCATCATCGCCCCGCGCCTCCAGTCCGTCCTGGTACTGCCGGTCCCACCGTCGCACCGTGCCTGGGGGAGCCGGGCCAGCGGGGGCAGGCTGGGCGCATGACAACGACACTCATCACCGGGGCCAACCGCAGCCTCGGACTCGAGACCGCACGCCGACTGCTCGAAGCCGGCCACACCGTGTACGCCGGCATGCGCGACCCGGCGAGCGGCGACGACGCCCGCGCGCTCGGTGCCCACGTCGTGCAGCTGGACGTCACGGACCAGACCAGCATCGACGCGGCGATCGCGACCATCCCCGAGCTCGACGTCCTGGTGAACAACGCCGGGATCCTCGGCAGCTCGTTCGGGGTCGACGACCTCGACGCGAGCGCGATGGCGACCGTGCTCGACACCAACGTCACCGGCATCGTCCGGGTGACCCAGGCCGCGCTGCCCCTGCTGCGACGTTCGGCGGCACCCGTCATCGTGAACGTCTCGTCGGGGGTGGGGTTCCCGCGCTGGCTGACGACACCGGGACACGACGAGTACGGGGTGCCGGCGGTGCCGTACGCGGCGTCGAAGGCGGCCGTGATCGCGTTGACCGTGCAGTACGCGAAGAACCTGCCCGGATTCCGGGTGAACGCGAGCGACCCTGGCTACACCGCGACGGAGTTCAACGGGTTCGGCGGACACCAGACGATCACCGAGGGCACCGACGCCACGGTCATGCTCGCGACGATCGGCACCGACGGGCCGACGGGGGAGTTCCACAACCGCGAGGGCCGCATCGAGTACTGAGGGGCAGCGCTGCGTGTGCGCCCGGGCCCCGTCAGTCGTGCACGTCGGCGCCGAACCCCGGCCCGGGACGCATCATCCAGCCGTCCGGATCGGGCAGCGGGCGGAACCCGAACCGCTCGTACAGCCCGTGGGCGTCCGCGGTGAACAGGGCGAAGCGCTTCAGGCCGAGCGGCTCGACCGCCTCGGTCACGCCGCGCACGAGTGCGACCCCGACGCCGCGGCCCCGGGCGTCGGGGTCCACGAACACGTCGGCGAGCCACCCGAACGTCACGCCGTCGGTGATCACCCGCGCGTAGCCGAGCTGCTCGCCGGTCGTCGCGTCGTACACGCCGAAGTTCCGGGAGCCGGCGATGATCGCCTCCTGCGTCGCCCGGTCACGACCGCGGGCCCAGTACGACTCCTCGCTGAGCCAGCGGTGCACGCGGGCGACGTCGAGGTCTTCGGGGTCGACGGAGAAGCGCAGATCGGTCACGTGACGAGTCAACCGGCGGATGCGCCTGGGGCGCAACGGCCGATCGGGGTGCGGTGGACCGCTCGCGTGGTCGGGTGGTCGGGTCCCCGTCGGCCTGGAGGCCCGTGGGGACCCCGGCGCACGGGTCGCGTCGGGCGGTCGGGCGCGCTGGCCCGGGTCGGGCGTCAGTCGCCCTTCGTCCGGCGTCTGCCAGGATGGCCGCATGCGCGCCGTCCAGTACGCCCAGTTCGGTTCCGTCCCCTCGATCGTCGGCCTGCCGGAACCGGTCGCACCCGAGCACGGGGTCGTCGTCCGGGTGGCTGCCACCGGTGTCTGCCGCAGTGACTGGCATGCGTGGAAGGGGCACGACGACTCGGTCCGGCTGCCGCACGTGCCCGGCCACGAGTTCGCCGGCGTCGTCGCGTCGATCGGGGCGGGCGTCCAGCGCTTCACCATCGGCGACCGGGTCACGGCCCCGTTCGTGTTCGCCTGCGGGACCTGCGCCGAGTGCCTCGACGGCGCCACCCAGGTGTGCACCGCCCAGCAGCAGCCCGGGTTCGACCTGCAGGGCTCGTACGCGGACTCCCTGGTCGTCCCGCACGCCGACCTGAACCTCGTCGCGCTGCCCGACGCCGTGGAATTCGCGGTGGCGGCGGCGCTCGGATGCCGATTCGGCACCGCGTTCCACGCCCTGCACGCCCGAGGGCGCGTCACCGCAGGGGAGTGGGTCGTGGTCTACGGGTGCGGGGGAGTCGGGCTCTCCGCGGTCATGGTCGCCGTGGCCGCCGGCGCGCACGTCGTCGCCGTCGACGTCTCCACGGCCGCACTCGAACGCGCAGCAGCCCTGGGCGCCGGCACCGTGCTGATGGACGACGATGCCGTCGCCACGGTCCGGTCCCACACGGGTGGCGGAGCGCACGTCTCGCTCGACGCCTACGGCAGCCATGCCACCTCGGTCGCAGCCGTGGCGTCCCTGCGTCCGCGCGGCCGGCACGTGCAGGTCGGGCTACTCCTCGACGACGAAGCCGCTCCGGCGATCCCGATGGGCCGGGTCATCGCGGACGAACTCGAACTGCTCGGCAGCCACGGTGCAGCGGTCGGGGAGTACGGCGCGATGCTCGACGCCGTCGTGGCCGGACGGCTGCGTCCGGAGGAGACGATCGGCCGCACGATCGGCTTCGACGACCTGCCCGAGGCGCTCGTCGCGATGGACCGACCAGCGACGTCGTCGGGCATGACCGTCGCGGTGTTCTGAGGCTCGGGCGTCCCGTCAGCCCTCGGTCCGCGCGTCCGCGCCCCGGCGGATGCGGAGCACGACCGCGCCGATGACGAGCACTGCCAGGATCCCGACGACCCCGAACAGGAGTGCCGGGCCGCCGTGGCCGTGCGGGTGCGTTCCGGCACCCGTGTTCGATGCGGCTCCCGCTGCCGCTGCCGTCGGTTCCGAGGATGATGTGGGCGCGGTCGTCGTGGGTGGGACGGTCGGGGATGCGGCTGGTTCCACCGAGAACGCGAGCTGCCCCTCGATCGGATGGCCGTCGGGGGAGACGTACCGCCAGACGAGGGTGTGCGGGCCGGGGGAGAGCGACACCGCCTTGGACATCGAGGTGCCTTCGACGGCCACCGCTCCGGAGGACTCGTCGGTCCCGCCGTCGTCGCGGACCTCGATGCGCAGACCGGCTTCGAGTCCGGCCAGCGGCGCCTCGCTGAAGGTGAGTGTCACTCGCTCAAGGTCGGCAGCCACCGTGGCGCCGTCCGCCGGATCACTCGAGGTCAGTGCTGCGTGCGCCGACGCAGGTGTCGTCCCGATCAGCACGAGGAACGCGGACAGGGCGACGGCGAGCAGGACCCGGGGCGTCGCAGCTCGTGAGCGGCGTTGGTCATCTCGGTGAGCGTGCACGCGTCCACGCTAGGGAAGCGATGTCGAGCGTCCCGTCAGCCGAGCGGGCAGGGCAGGAACACCTGAGTCGACATAAGCCTGAGTTGACATAATATGCATTATCGGCGCTCCGGCGGACGCCCCGTACGACGCTTCGTGAGCAGAAGAGGTCGAGTCCGCTGTTCGGACTCGACCTCTTCTGCTCACTGGATGACGACGGCGTCAGTCGGCGGGCTTCGTCGGGACGTCGTCGGCGTCGATCTCGAGCGCTGCCGGCTCGCCGCCCTGTTCCTCCAGGGTGTCCTGGTCGGTGTCGGGCTGCTCCGGCGACTCGCTCTGGGTGGTCTCTTCGGCTGGGTCAGGCTGGCTGTAGCTCATGCGCCGGACGGTACGCCCGCGTTCCTGAACAGCTGCAAGCTCGGCGCCCGAGACGTTTGGTGAGCAGCAATGGTCGAGTCCATCCGCTGGACTCGACCATTGCTGCTCACGATGCGGGCAGGACCCGGATGAACGTCAGTTGTTGATCATCTGCGTCGCGACGACCGCGCCGATGATCATGAAGATGATCGCGACGATGATGGCGATGACGCTGAGGACGATGCCGGCGAGCACCATTCCACGGCTGCCAACCGCGCGACGACGCGCGACGAAGCCGAGCACCAGGCCGATGATGCCGGCGATGAGCCCGACGATCGAGAACAGGAACGCAAAGACGACGCCGACGATGCCGAGGACGAGCGAGCCGACGGCGATTCCGTTGCCGCTGTTGGTCGCAGGCGCGTTGCCGGGGTTGGACATGGTGGAGCTCCTTCTGGTCAGGACGCCGATCCAGGCCGGGGAGCCGATCGTGAGCGTCAGTCAGAACGGTAGTCCTCACACACGGCTTATGCCCAGATTCGCCCCCTGAGTCTGTCCCCCGGCTCAGGCTCCGACGTACGCCGCCAGGTGCTGCCCGGTCAGCGTCGACCGTGCCGCCACGAGTGCAGCGGGTGTCCCCTCGAACACGATCCGTCCGCCGTCGTGCCCGGCGCCCGGCCCGAGGTCGATGATCCAGTCGGCGTGGGCCATCACGGCCTGGTGGTGCTCGATCACGACGACCGTCCGGCCGGCGTCGACGAGCCGGTCGAGCAGGCCGAGCAGCTGCTCGACGTCGGCCAGGTGCAGGCCCGCGGTCGGCTCGTCGAGCACCACCACGCCGCCCCGGTCACCGAGGTGCGTCGCGAGCTTGAGCCGCTGCCGCTCTCCCCCTGACAACGTGGTGAGCGGCTGGCCGATCGTCAGGTAGCCGAGCCCCACGTCGGCGAGCCGGGCGAGGATCGTGTGGGCCGCCGGCAGTGCGGACTCCCCCGCCGCGAAGAACGCCAGCGCGTCGGCGACGGACATGCCGAGCACCTCGCTGATGTCCTTCCCGCCCAGGTGGTACCCGAGCACGGACTGGTCGAACCGCTTGCCGTCGCACTCGACGCAGGGGCTCGCGACGCCCGCCATCATGCCGAGGTCGGTGTACACGACACCGGCACCGTTGCACGCCGGGCAGGCACCCTCGGAGTTGGCGCTGAACAGGGCGGGCTTGACGCCGTTGGCCTTCGCGAAGGCCTTCCTGATCGGCTCGAGCAGACCGGTGTACGTCGCCGGGTTGCTCCGCCGTGAGCCACGGATGCCGCTCTGGTCGATGGCGACCACGTCGTCGCGCCGGGCCAGCGACCCGTGGATGAGCGTGCTCTTGCCCGAGCCGGCGACCCCCGTCACGACGGTGAGCACCCCGGTGGGGACGTCCACGTCGACGTCGTGCAGGTTGTGGGCCGAGGCGCCGCGGATCGCGATCGCCCCGTCCGGACGACGGACCTCGGACTTCACGGTCACGCGGTCGTCCAGGTGCTGACCGGTCACGGTCCCGCTGGCACGCAGCCCGTCGACGGACCCCTGGTAGCAGAGCGTCCCACCGCCGGAACCGGCACCGGGTCCGAGGTCGACGACGTGGTCGGCGATCGCGATGACCTCGGGCTTGTGCTCGACGACCAGGACGGTGTTGCCCTTGTCGCGCAGCCGGACGAGCAGCTCGTTCATCCGCTCGATGTCGTGCGGGTGCAGCCCCGTGCTCGGCTCGTCGAAGACGTAGGTGACGTCACTGAGCGAGGAACCGAGGTGCTTCACCATCTTCACGCGCTGCCCCTCTCCCCCGGACAGCGTGCCGGTCGGGCGGTCGAGCGACAGGTACCCGAGTCCGATCTCGACGAAGGACTCGAGCAGGTCACGGAGCCCCTCGAGCAACGGCCCGACCCCGGGGTCGTCCAGACCCCGCAGACAGGCGACGGCGTCGGTGATCTGCATCGCGCAGACGTCGGCGATGCTGCGGCCCGCGACCTTCGACGAGCGGGCGGTGTCGTTCAACCGGGTCCCGTCGCAGGCCGGACACGTCGTGAAGGTCACCGCACGGTCGACGAAGGCCCGGATGTGCGGCTGCATCGCCTCGCGGTCCTTCTGCAGGAACGATCGGCGGACCCGGTGCACGAGCCCCTCGTAGGTCATGTTGATGCCGGCGATCTTCTGCTTCGTCGGCTCGCGGTACAGGAAGTCCTGCCGCTCCTGCTCGGTGAAGTCGCGGATGGGGGTGTCCCGGTCGAAGTAGCCCGACTCGGCGTACAGCCGCACGTTCCACCCGTCGGTCCCGTACCCGGGGATCGTGAGGGCGCCGTCCCCGAGCGACTTCGTGTCGTCGAACAGCTGCGTCAGGTCGATGTCGTTCACCAGCCCCCGGCCCTCGCAGTCCGCGCACATGCCGCCGAGCCGCGTGAACGAGACCTTCTGGGCCTTCGCGTCCGCACCCTTCTGCACCGTGATCGCTCCCCCGGCCGTCACGGTGGCGAGGTTGAACGAGAACGCGTTCGGCCCCCCGATGTGCGGCTGACCGAGTCGGCTGAACAGCACGCGCAGCATCGCGTTCGCGTCCGTGGCGGTGCCGACGGTGGAGCGCGGGTCGGCGCCGATGCGCTCCTGGTCGACGACGATCGCGGTGGTCAGGCCGTCGAGCAGGTCGACGTCCGGGCGCGCGAGCGAGGGCATGAACCCCTGCACGAACGCGCTGTACGTCTCGTTGATCATCCGCTGCGACTCGGCGGCGACGGTGCCGAACACGAGCGAGCTCTTGCCCGAGCCGGAGACCCCGGTGAACACCGTGAGCCGCCGCTTCGGCAGGTCCACGTCGACGTCGCGCAGGTTGTTCGCGCGGGCACCCCGTACCCGGATCCGGCCGTGCCGGTCGGCAGGGTGCGCGTCGGCGCCGGTGGGGTCGTCGTCGACCGGATCGGTGTGCATGCGGGTCAGCGTACCGACGGGAGGCCCGTGGCGGGGCCGCCACGGGCCTCCCGTCCGGTCCTGGGTCGGCCGTCAGGCCGCGGTGCGGTGCTCAGGCGCCGTGCCGGCGCACCAGGTCCGGCAGCTCGGCGGGTTCGAACTCCTCGTCGGTCGCCTCGAGCTCGTCGGCGGTCCACCACCGCGAGGCGAGGATGTCGACGCGTTCGTCGTCGGTCCACTCGGCGTCCGACAGCTCGAAGCCCGGCGTGCGGACGACGTAGAACTCGGCGTGCCCGCGGTCGTGGTCAGCGAGGTCCCACTCGACCGTGAAGTCCCAGGACCACACCGGTTCGCCGGGTTCGTCGATGACGATCCCGGTCTCCTCGCGCAGCTCGCGGATCGCGGCGTCGCGGTGGGTCTCCCCCGGGTCGACCCCACCACCCGGCGTGATCCAGCGGTGGGCGCCGTCCGACGAGGGCGAATTCGTGTCCATCAGGAACACGCGGCCCTCGGGGTCGAGCAGCAGGATGCGGGAGGTGCGGCGCAGGCCGGGCTTGGCGGTCACCCGCCCGACGTTAGCCGACGAAGCCGCTGACGTCGCCGACCAGCTTGGTGTGGTCGGCGGGGATCGGCTCGACGGCGGCGAGGGCGATCTCGGCCGCGAACTCGGACACGCTGTAGAGCTTGCCGACCTCCTGCCGACGACCCTCGATCGCGCCGGGGTTCAGGCGGTTCAGCAGCGTCGCGGTGATCGTGCCCTCGATCATGTCGCCGGAGACGACGACGAACTCGATGCCGGCGGCCTCGAGCTGCGGGATGAACTCACGGAGGGCGAGTTCTCCGGCACGCTTGCTCTTGGCGACCGGGACGTACTCGTCCATCGTCTCGGCGGTCTCGACGAAGTGCGCCTGGTGGCTCGTGACGAACACCACGCGGGACCCGGCGGGCATGTGCGGCACGGCGGTCTGCAGCATGTCGACCTGGGCGTCGCGGTTCAGGCGGAGCGCGTAGTCCTCGCCGACGCCGGACTCCATGCCGCCCGACGCGTTGAGCACGAGCAGGTCGATGCCGCCCCACTCCTGGACGACGGTGTCGACGAGGGCCTGCACCGAGTCGTGCTCGGTCAGGTCGGCGCCGACGGCAAGGGCAGAGCCGCCCGCCTCGACGATCTTCTCGGCGATCTGCTCCGCGCGCTTGGCCTTGTTGCGGTAGTTCACGACGACCTTCGCCCCGGCCTCGGCGAGGTACCCGACGGTGTCGGCGCCGATGCCACGGGACGAACCGGTGACGACGGCGCGCTTGTCGGTGAGGGATCCGGGGGCGAGGGGGTTGCTCACAGTCGTGTTCTCCAGGTCTGGTTCCGGGCGGTCGGGCGCACCGAGCCTACCAATCGCCTGCACGATCGTCGGACGGCCCTGATATGTTGAACGGAGTTGTACCGGCTGTCGCGACGCAGCGAGCCGCCGCGCGCGACCGAGGGAGGGAGATCGCGTGAACGGAATCGATTGGATCCAGAGCACCGTCTGGATCGGCCTGGTGTTGCTCCTGGGCGTGGTCGAGATCTTCACCCTCGACTTCATCTTCATCATGCTCGCGGCGGGTGCCGCCGGCGGGTTGATCGCCGCACTGCTCGGCGCCCCGTGGTGGCTGTCCGCCATCGTCGCCGCGGTGGCCGCACTCGTGCTGCTGTCGCTCGTCCGACCGCGCCTGCTCGTGGCGCTCGGCCGCGGGGCCGACCCGCACCGCACCAACGTCGAGGGGCTCATCGGGCTCGCCGGCACGGTCGCGGTCGCCTTCACCTCCTCCAGTCCTGGTCAGGTGCGCCTGGCCAACGGCGAGACCTGGAGCGCGCGGTTCGCCGCGGGCTCCGTCGACCGCACACCGCCACTCGGGACCCCCGTGGTCGTCGAGTCGATCGAGGGGTCGACCGCGGTCGTGCGCCTCGCAGAAAGGGCCACCTCGTGACCAGCATCTCCCCGGGGACGATCGCACTGCTCGTGCTCATCCTCGTCGTCGTCATCTTCGTGATCGTCGTCCTGGCGAAGGCGATCCGGATCGTCCCGCAGGCCACCGCGGGCATCGTCGAGCGACTCGGCAAGTACCACAAGACCCTCAATCCGGGCTTGAACCTTCTCGTGCCGTTCATCGACCGCCTGCGGCCGCTGCTCGACATGCGTGAGCAGGTCGTCTCGTTCCCGCCGCAGCCCGTGATCACCGAGGACAACCTGGTCGTCTCGATCGACACCGTCGTCTACTTCCAGGTGACCGACGCCCGTGCCGCGACGTACGAGATCGCGAACTACCTCGGCGCCGTCGAGCAGCTCACCACCACCACGCTCCGCAACGTCGTTGGTGGCCTGAACCTCGAAGAGGCACTGACCAGCCGCGACAACATCAACGGCCAGCTCCGCGTCGTCCTCGACGAAGCCACGGGCAAGTGGGGCATCCGCGTCGGCCGAGTCGAGCTCAAGGCGATCGAGCCGCCCGTGTCCATCCAGGACGCCATGGAGCAGCAGCTCCGTGCCGAGCGCAGCCGACGTGCCGCGATCCTCCAGGCCGAGGGCACCAAGCAGTCCCAGATCCTCGAGGCCGAGGGACAGCGACAGGCAGCGATCCTGGCCGCCGAGGGTGACGCCAAGGCACAGGTGCTCCGTGCCGAGGGTGAAGCCCAGGCCATCGCGACCGTGTTCGAGGCCATCCACACCGGTGACCCGGACGAGAAGCTGCTGTCCTACCAGTACCTGCAGACCCTGCCGAAGATCGCCGAGGGCACGTCGAACAAGCTCTGGATGATCCCGAGCGAGTTCACCGAGGCACTGTCCGGCATCGCGAAGGGCTTCAGCGCCAGCCGTGGTGGCGGCGCTGGTCCGGTCGCAGGCGGCGCCGGAGGCACGGACTTCCTGTCCCGGATCTCGAAGCTCGCGAACGAGAGCCTGGCGAACACCGCAGCCGCGGACACCACGATGCCGCGTGCGGACGCCACCGCCGCGGACATCGTTCCCGAGTCCGACCTCGACGCACGCCTGGCCGAGTCGAACCGCAGTGTCGACGCACACCTCGCGGCGGCCGACGACGCGACCGCTGAACAGGTCGCCGACACTCCGCCCACGCCGGGCGACGATGCCTCTGGTCACCGCACCAGCGACGGCTCCGGTCGGCGCTGACGCTCCGGCACCAACGAACGACGACGCCCGCCCCGGGGAACCGGGGCGGGCGTCGTCGTGTGTTCGGTGGTGTCAGGCGCCGCGTCGTGCGCGGAGGACCTGCAGGCGCTCTTCGAGGAGCTCCTCGAGTTCCTCGCGCGAGCGGCGCTCGAGCAGCATGTCCCAGTGGGTGCGGGGTGCCTTCACGTCCTCTTCGGCGACCTCGACGGGGATCCCGTCGTCGCCGAGCAGGCGGCCCTCGCGACCGGAGCGGGGCTCCGACCAGGTCTGGGGGACGTCAGCATCGGCCGAGAAGACGATGTCGAACGTCTCACCCGAATCCGTCTGGTAGACCGCGCGCTTGCGATCTGAGAGCTCGACGCCCTCTTCGCTCTGGAGACTCTGACTCCCGAGCCGCATGCCGCGGAGACTCCGATCAGCCATGTGTGTGCTCCTCTCGCTCGTCTGCCCTCCACAACACTGTCCCACGCCCCATCAATCCCGTACCGGCGCATTCACAGTCCGTTCCCAGTGGCTGGGCGCGGCGGGCCCGATCAGGAGCGGGTGCGACGGCTCCAGGGCGCGCAGGCGAGGAGCACGAGGAGCCCCCCGAGGGAGAGCAGGAGCGTGATCGAGCCGGACAGGATCGACGCGGGAGTGGTGGACGTGCCGAGCGGCACGTCGGTCACCATCGACGTCGCGGTGTACTCCGGCACCCGGTCGATCGTGCGCCCGCTCGGGTCGATGACCTGCGACGCTCCGACGGTCGAGATGTTCACCAGCGACCGACCGGTCTCGATGGCCCGCATCCGCGCGATCTCGAGCTGCTGCAGGTTCTCGTCGGTGCCCGAGAAGTCGGCGTTGTTCGTCTGCGCGAGGATCACCTGCGCTCCCCCGCGCACCATGTCGGCGGTCAGCCCGTCGTCGACGATGTCGAAGCAGATCGAGATGCCGGCACGGATGCCCGCGACGGAGAGCACGTTCGGCTTCGTCCCCGGCGTGTAGTCGCGCTGCAGCAGGCCGATCAGTGACGGCGCGAGCTTGGAGTAGAACCAGCGGTCGGGCACGTACTCGCCGAACGGCACCGGGCGCTTCTTGTCGTAGGACGACTGCCAGCCATCGGCGGTCCACACGAACGACGTGTTGTGCAGCACCCCCGACGGGGTCTGCGTGATGGCACCCGCGACGATCGGGGCGTCGAGCGAGTCGACCACCGAGTCGAGGGCGGAGGCGATGACCGGCTGCTGGCGCGGGTCGTACTCCGCACCTGCCTCCGGCCAGACGACCAGGTCCACACCCTTCGCGTCCACGTCCGTCGCCGCCACCTGCGCTGCCAGGACGTCGCCGGGCTCCGCACGGTCGAAGTAGCCCGCGGGACCGTTGCCCTGCACCGACTCGACCCGGATCGTGCCGCTCGTGGCGGTCGGCCACGCCGGCACGGCCAGGACCGCCGCGATGAGCAGTCCCGCCGTGGCCACCCGCACGGGCAGCCGGAGCGTGACGCCCGGCACACGGGGTGCCACGAGCGCGAGCGACACCACGACAGCGACGCAGTACACGACGATGAACGTCAGCCCGAGGACGCCCACGTACGCGGCCAGGTGCGTGAACGGCCCCTGCGACTGCGACAGGCCCACCCGCGCCCAGGCGAAACCACCGTACGGCCAGCTCCCCGAGAACCACTCGCGTCCGGTCCAGAGCGCGGCGACGACGGCCGGGAGGCCCCACACGCGTCCGGCGGTCGAGGGCACCACGCGCGCGACCCAGCGGTACGCCAGGGCGATGGCGACGCTGCCGAGCGCGAAGAACGCGGCTTCGAGCAGGGCGAGTGCGAACCACGGGACCGGGCCCAGGTAGCGACCGGCCCACGAGATGGCCGGGATCCAGAACGCCGCGCCGGCGAGGTAGCCGATCCACGCCGCACGCCGCGCCCGCTGCCCCATCACCGCGAGCAGCATGCAGGCGAGTGCCGGGTAGGCGAGGAACCACCATCCGGGCGACGGGAACGCGAGGGCGAAGAGGATCCCGCCGATGACGGCCAACGACACCGCGGTGCCCAGCGGCAACGCGGCGAACGGGCCCGTCGCGACCGCCCCGCGGCCGACGGGAGCGTGCAGCCCGCGCACACTTGTCTCCGGAACCCGCACCGGGCCTCCTGTCAGACCGCCGCGTAGGCGACGATGCCGCGGCGAACCGCGTCCGTCGCCCGTCGGGCGGTCTGGGCGAGTTCGTCGTCGCCGGCGTTCCGGATCTGGTCGAGCAGGTCGATGACCTGCTTCGACCAGCGCACGAAGTCGCCGGCCGGCAGGTCGAGGGTGCGGAGAACGTCGTCGAGGGCCGAGCCCGAGGCCCAGCGGAACATGCCGACGGCCATCGCCGGGGTCGGGGGCTGCGAACCAGCCAGGCGCGCCGCACGCTCGATGTCGTCGAGGCGCGACCAGATGGTCAGTGTCTCGTCGAGTGCGGGGCGGAACGCACCGCGGGGCAGGGCGTGCTCGGTGCCGGGCGCGTCCTCGCGGCGGGGCTGGTAGATGATCGTCGCGGCCATGGCGGCGAGCTGTGCCGGGGTGAGGTCCTTCCAGACCCCCGCCTCGAGGCACTCGGCGACGAGCAGGTCGCGGTCGCCGTAGATGCGCTGCAGGCGACGGCCGCCCGCTGCCACCGTGGCTTCGCCGTTGCCGGCGTCCACCAGGTAGCCGAGCTCGAGCAGGACCTCGGTGACGCGGTCGAACGTCGTCGCGACGGCGCCCGTGCGGGACCGGATCTGCTGGACGAGCTTGTCGTTGGCGCGCTTGAGCTTCCACCAGCGCTCGGACCAGCGGGCGTGGGCCTCGCGTTCCGGGCAGGCGTGGCAGGGGTGGCGCTGCAGCTGGCGGCGGACCACCGTGATCGCGGCCTGGCGTTCCTGGCGGGCGCCGTGCGATGCCTCGCGACCGCCGGGCACGTTCGTGCGCTCGAGGTCGGAGAGCTCGCGGCGGAGCGCGGAGTACTCGGTGAAGTCGCCGAGGTGGCACTGCATCGCCTGGCGGTAGCCGTCGAGGGATTCCTGCTGCGAGCGGACCTTGCGGGCGAGGTCGACCACCGACCGGTCGGCCTGGAACTGGGCGAACGACGTCTCGAGGACCTCGCGCGTGCGCTGTCGGCCGAACTGGTCGATCAGGTTGACGGCCATGTTGTAGGTCGGCTTGAACGACGAGTTGAGCGGGTACGTGCGACGGCTGGCCAGCGACGCGACGGCCTGCGGGTCGAGCCCGTCGGTCCACTGGATGACCGAGTGCCCCTCGACGTCGATGCCACGACGGCCGGCACGACCGGTGAGCTGCGTGTACTCCCCCGGCGTGATCGGCACACGGGCTTCGCCGTTGAACTTCTCGAGCTTCTCGAGCACCACGGTGCGCGCCGGCATGTTCACGCCGAGCGCGAGGGTCTCGGTGGCGAACACGACCTTCAGGAGCTTGCGCTGGAAGAGGTTCTCGACGACCTCCTTGAAGGCGGGGAGCAGGCCGGCGTGGTGCGCCGCGACCCCGCGCTCGAGCCCCTCGAGCCACTCCCAGTAGCCGAGGACGGCCAGGTCTTCGTCGAGCAGCGTGCGGCAGTGGTACTCCGCCGTCTCGCGGATCTCGTTGCGCTCCTGCACCGTCGTCAGGGACAGGCCCGAGCGCAGGACGTTGCGGACGCCCTGGTCGCAGCCGTTGCGGCTGAACACGAAGAAGATCGCGGGCAGGAGCATCCGCTCGTCGAGCATGTGTGCGATCTGTTCGCGGTGCACCTTCTCGGTGCGGGGTCCGCGACGTTCGGGGTAGCCACCACGACCGCGCCGGCCGCGGTGGCCGCCGCCGTTCCGCTCGCTCCGGGAACCGCCGCCGACCATGCGGAGGAGTTCCGGATTCACGCGGTTCGTCGCGGCGGCACCGCTCGAGTCGAACAGGTCGACCATCTTCGAACCGACCAGGACGTGCTGCTCCAGCGGCACCGGACGGTCTTCGGAGACGATGACGTCGGTGTCGCCGCGGACGGTCTGCAGCCAGTCGCCGAACTCCTCGGCGTTGGACACCGTGGCGCTGAGCGAGACCAGGCGGACCTCGGTCGGGAGGTGCAGGATGACCTCTTCCCACACGGCACCGCGGAACCGGTCGGCGAGGTAGTGCACCTCGTCGAGCACCACCCAGGCGAGGTCGTCGAGCAGGTCCGAGTCGGCGTAGATCATGTTCCGGAGCACCTCGGTCGTCATCACGACGACGCGGGCGCGGGGGTTCACGTTCGTGTCTCCGGTGAGCAGCCCGACCTCGGATTCGCCGTAGACGTCGACGAGCTCGGCGTACTTCTGGTTGCTCAGTGCCTTCATCGGTGTCGTGTAGAAGACCTTCGCCGTCGGCTGGCGCATGGCGAGCCAGATGGCGAACTCGGCCACGATGGTCTTGCCGGCTCCGGTCGGGGCGGCGACCAGGACGCTGCGGCCCTGGTCGAGCGAGTCGCAGGCGGCGAACTGGAACGGGTCGAGGTCGAACCGCAGGTCCGTCCGGAAGAGCTCGAGGTTGCGGGACCGGTTGCGCACCTTGGCCGCGGCGAACCGCTCGGCCGCACTCGTGCCACTCACAGGTCGTACTCCTCGTCGAGCTTCGCCTGGCGCTTGGCCAGACGGCGGTCGTGGATCCACGCGATGAAGCAGGCCGCGACGTACAGCACGGTCATCGGGATGGCCAGCAGGAACATCGAGATGACGTCGGCACTCGGGGTGACGATGGCGCAGAAGACCAGGATGCAGAGGATCGCGACGCGCCAGCTCTTGATGATCGCGGAGGCCGACAGCACCCCGACGAAGTTCAGCAGCACGATGAACACCGGCAGCACGAAGGCGATGCCCACCGCGACGATGAGCTTGATGACGAAGTCGTAGTACGCCTTCGCATCGACGATCGAGGTGTCCTGGCTCGACACGAAGCTGCCGAGGATGCCGACCACGTGCGGCAGGATGTACCACCCGAAGTAGCACCCGGCGAAGAACAGCGGGATCGCGGTGCCGAGGAAGCCCCAGACGTACTGCCGCTCACGCCGGACGAGCGCGGGCACGATGAACGCCCAGATCTGGTACAGCCAGACCGGGCTCGCGATGACGACGCCGATGGTGATCGCGATCTGCAGCTTCAGGTCGAACGCCCCGGTGATCATCGGGAAGTTCAGCTCGGCCGTGTGTCCGCCGACCTTGGCGAGCTCGGTCACCGGTGCCCGGAGCGCGTCGAGCACCCACGGGGTGAGGAACCAGCCGCCGATCGCACCGACGACGATCGCCACGACTGCGCGGAAGAGACGGTTGCGCAGCTCGATGAGGTGCTGCCCGAGCGACATGCGGCCTTCGGCGTCGGTCTTCTGGCGCCCCTGCCGCTTCGCTCGCCCGCGCGCGGTCGTCGAAGCCATGTGCTCGATCTTACGGGGTCGGGACCGACAGTCCGCCGGGGGTCGGCGCGGCCGCGTGGCGGGCGGCGGGCGGGTGGCGGCGCGTGGCAAGCGGGCGGGATCGGGTGTACCTGGCGAGACCGGGCGTACCGGGTCGGAAGATCGCACGAGGTATGCCCGGAACGACCAGCTACCCGAGCTTCACCGTGCGCGATCGGGCGTACCTGGCGAGACCGGGCATACCGGGTCGGAAGATCGCACCAGGTACGCCCGGAACGAC
This sequence comes from Curtobacterium sp. ME-Dv--P-122a, assembly GCF_030209645.1. Lineage (NCBI taxonomy): Bacteria > Bacillati > Actinomycetota > Actinomycetes > Micrococcales > Microbacteriaceae > Curtobacterium > Curtobacterium sp. ME-Dv--P-122a. The sequence continues at coordinate 162,616 of NZ_JARVRO010000005.1, read as the reverse complement.
CAGCTACCCGAGGTCCACCGTGCGAGACCGGGCGTACCGGGTCGGAAGATCGCACCAGGTACGCCCGGAACGACCAGCTACCCGAGCTTCACCGTGCGGGATCGGGCGTGCCGCGCCACATCGGGCTTACCTGGCGAGATCGGGCATACCTGGCGAGAACGGGCATACCGGGTCGGAAGATCACACCAGGTACGCCCGGAACGACCAGGTACCCGAGGTCCACCGTGCGCGATCGGGCATCTCTAGCGAAATCGGGCATACCTGGCGAGACCGGGCGTACCCAACGAGATCGGGCGTACCGGGTCGGAACGTGCAGCGCGCGGACGGACCGCAGCGGCAGACGTCAGCCCGTGGCGAGGGCCGCGGCCGCGAAGTCGCGCACGGCGTCGCGAGCGGCGGGCGGGTCGAGCACCACGGCACGACCGGGCAACCCCGCGACGAGCCGGACCACCCCGTCGAACCCGTGCGACGCCGCGAGCCGGATGCGCACCCGACCGTCACCGTCGGGCGCGTCGGCGGTGTCGGACAGGAAGTCGGCGACCAGGGGCAGCGACGTGGAGTCGAGTTCCACCGTGACGATGACGTCGTCGGCGGCCTGCTGGAACAGCGTGTCCGGGATGACGACCTGGTCGATCGTCTTCTCGGCCGGGCGGTCGTCGACCCGGGCCTCGGACATGCGATCGAGCCGGAACGTCCGGAGTGCCTGCCGGTCGAGGTCCCACGCGCGCAGGTACCAGTCGGTGTCGATGGACTCGACCCGGAGCGGATCGACCCGTCGGGTGCCGCCCTGGGTGCGCGGTCCGGCGTACTCGAAGACCAGGCCGCGACCGTCGGACATCGCCCGGCGGATGGTTGCGAGGGCGACGTCGTGCAGGTCCTGCCCGACGGCGACGGTCGACGCCGCTCCCCCGGCACCGCGGGACAGCTTGGCCATGAGCGCGCGGATGGCGTCACGGTCGGCGGCCTCGGGCAGCGCGGAGAGGTACTGCAGACCGGCGATGAGCGCCGACGCCTCACGAGCCGACAGACGCGGTGAGTCGTCGATCGCCACCAGGTTGGTCAGCACGATCATGTCGTTCTGGTCGAAGTCGTCCCAGGCGATGTCGAACAGGTCGCCGTGCTGGTACTGCATCGTCTCGCCGGGCACCCCGGAGACCGCGATGAGTTCGACGGCACGCCGGATGCGGGCCTCGGGCACACCGAAGTGCCGAGCTGCCTCGGCGACCGAGACCCGCTCGCGGTCGATCAGGTACGGCACCAGGGCGAGCAGGAACGCGAGCTTGTCCTGCGCCTGCAGGGGTTGGGCGTCAGCCACGAACGGGGTCCTCTCCGGGGGCTGCGGCAGGGCCGTCGTCGGTGTGGTCGCGCACGAGTGCACGGAGGCGCTCGTCGACCCGTGATCGAAGGTCGTCGGGCTCGAGCACCCGGACCTCGGGCCCGAAGGCGGCGAGTTCCTCGGCGAGGATCTGCGGGTCGACGTGGTGCAGCACGAGCGCGCCGTCGGCGTCGGTCTCGGTGTCGCGGCGACGGGTGAGTCGGCGTTCGGCGTCGGAACCCGGCGTCACGGCGATGCGCGCGGTGCGCTCGGCCCAGATCCGCTCGAGCTCGGCGAGGGTGCGCTCCCCCGCGCCGACGGGAGCGGTGTGCTGCCCGACCTCGTACTGGGTCACGGGTCCGACGATGCGGGCCAGCAGGTAGTTCTTGTCCGAGTCCGTCGCGAACTCGTGGGCGGCGAGCATCCACCGGCCGCCGTGCTGCACCAGTGCGAGTGGAGCCACTTCGCGCCGACGGGCGTCGTGCTGCCCCGGGGTGATGTAGTCGAACCGCACGGCTGCACCCCGGTCGAGCGCGGAACGGAGCGGCTCGAACGAGGCATCACGGGCGCGGAGCCGCGGGGCGTACGCGTCGACCCCGAGCTGCAGGGCACCGTCGTCGTCCTCGGCACCGGCCGAGCGGACCTTCAGCAGCCCACGGCGGGAGTCGGCGGACAGTGCGCCTTCACGCCAGGCCATCGCTGCCAGGGAGAGCAACGCGGATTCGTCCGGGGTGAAGCGGACGTCGACGGGCAGGTCGTACTCGCCCTTCGGGATCCGGTACCGGAGCGTCTGGTTGTTGCCCGCGGCACCCGGGGTCTCGATGGTCTCGAGGGGGATGCCGAGCTCGCGGACGTCGTCCTTGTCGCGTTCGAACTGGCGCTCGAGCGAGGCGTTGTCGCCACCGGTCGAGAACCGCTGCCGGTACCCCTGCACGTTGGCCAGGATCTCGGCCTTGGTCAGCCCGGACTCCGTCGAGAGCAGCGCGAGCACGAGGCTGAACAGCCGCTCCTCGGCGGGCACACGGGGCACACGGGTCGCTGGCACGAGCCGATCCTACGGCAGCGCGGGTGCACCGGAGTGCACCCGCGCCGCGGTCCGTGGACGGTCGGACCGGGTCAGTTCGAGATCGCCCCGAGGACGTCGATCACGTACGCGTACGCGGTCCCCTGCTGGTTGACGATGGCCAGGACCTGGTCGCCGACGTGGTGCCCGACGATGGCGGTCCGGACGCCCTCGTCGACCTGGCCCTTGGTGAGCGGGATGGCCTGCGCGCCGGAACCGTCGGTCCAGCTGGAGCCGGCGACGGACGGGTCGGCACCCCAGGTGACGGCGGTGTACTTGATGACCGCGGTGTCCTTCGCGGTGAGCTCGCGACCGTCGCCCTTGCGGAGCAGGTGCGTCTCGTTCGACTTCGGCGCGCTCCACGACGGGATCGTGATGCCGGGGGCGCCGGAGGGTGCGAGCACCACGGCCGGCATCTTGTCGCCGGCGAGCTGCGGGGTGCCGGTGGCACGGGCGTCGAACGCGCGCTTGACGTCGATGACGGCGATGACGGCGTCCTCGGTCTTCTTCGACGACGAGCTGCCAGCGGTGCCGCCGGTGCTGCTCAGGGCGCTCTTCGGCAGGGCGACCGCCAGGCGGTCGCCGACGCGGGCGCACTGTAGCGAGGCGCCGAGGGCCCCGTAGTTGCTCGCACCAGCGGTGATCGGTGCCGTCTGGCCCGAGTAGCCGCTCGTCTGGGCGACCTGCCCCGTGGAGCCGTCGACCAGGGTGTACTCGACCAGGACGGGGGTGCCGTCGTCGATCGTGCGACCGGAACCCTGCTGCAGCACGGACACCTGGGTGCCCTTGGTGGTCAGGCCCTTCGGCACGTTGATCTTCGGCTCCGAGCCGAACTTGCCGGTGGCGGTCACCGCTTCGGACGCGGCGCCGGGCGCGGCACAGCTCGAGGGCGTGGTGCCGGCACCGTTCGAGGCGCAGGCGGTGAGGGACACCGCGAGACCGATGGTGACCAGGAGTGCGGGGATGGTGCGCACGGACCCTCTTTCCGTTCGATGCAGGACGGGCACGCCGTCAGCCTACCGTTCGTCCTCGACGGCCCCGGACGGAGCCGCAGCGGCATCCGACGGAGCCGCAGCGACATCCGACGAAGCCACAGCGCCCTCGGACGGAGCCACAGCACCGTCCGCCGCCGACGACGCCTCGGCCGCCGCGACCTTGCGCGCCTGCGCCGCCGACTGCCGGGCGACCTTGCGGAGCTTCTTGTCGCTCGTCGCCCGCTCGCCCACGGCGCCGGGGGTCCAGGCCTCGATGTCCTCGTCCGAGAACTCCGCCTTGCCTGCGCGGCGCTTCAGGTTCGGCAGCACGGTGCCGTCGGCCAGGCGTCGTGCCGTGATGAGGAATCCGGTGTGCCCGACCATGCGGTGGTCCGGGCGGACGGCGAGGCCCTCGACGTGCCAGGTGCGCACCAGGGTCTCGCTCGGCATCGGGTCGGTGAAGCGCCCGGTGTCGCGCAGGGCCTCGGCCGTGCGGGACAGCTGCGTGACGGTCGCGACGTAGCAGACGATGAGTCCGCCGGGCACGAGGGCGTCGGCCGCGGCGTCCACGCACTCCCACGGCGCGAGCATGTCGAGTACGACCCGGTCGATGCTCTGCGGCTCGGTTGCGTCGGGCAGCGACTCGACCAGGTCACCGACGGTGACGGACCAGTTGTCCGGGACTGCGCCGAGGAAGGTCCCGACGTTGCCCTTCGCGATCGCCGCGAACTCCTCGCGGCGCTCGAACGACTGCAGCTGCCCGGTCGGGCCGATCGCGCGGAGCAGGAACAGCGACAGCGCCCCCGAGCCGACGCCGGCCTCGACCACGCGGGCCCCGGGGAAGACGTCCGCGAAGGCCACGATCTGCGCCGCGTCCTTCGGGTAGACGATCGCGGCACCACGCGGCATCGACATGACGTAGTCGTTGAGCAGCGGGCGGAGCGCGAGGTACTCGTCACCGGTGCTGGCCCGGATGACGGAGCCGTCGGGCTGGCCGATGACGTCGTCGTGCCGGAGCACCCCGCGGTGCGTGTGGTACTCACCCGCGGTCTCGAGCGACAGCGTCGTGAGCTTGCCCTTCGGACCGGTCAGCTGGACGCGGTCGCCGGCCCGGAACGGGCCGCGCGGCGGCGTGTGCGGCGCGCCGCCCGCGGTGTGCGAGAGGGCTGCGGTCGGGTCCGCGGTCGGACTGGAGGCGCTGCTCGCGTCCGCCTCGTCGCGTGCGTCGTCGGTGTGGCTCATCGGGTGACCCCTTCGGTGTCCGCAGCGTGCGCCGGGTCCGGCACCGCGCCTCCAGTCCGAGCAGCCAGTGCCGGCGTCGTCAACTCGACCAGCCGGTCGACGTCGACGCCCGCCAGGGTGGTCAGGTGCACGTCGCCGCCGGCGATCTCGGAGAGCGGGACGATGTGCTCGACGGCGACCGTGACGGCGCCGGAGGCGACGGCCGACGCGACGCCGGTGGCGGAGTCCTCGATCGCGACGCACGCGGTGGGCTCGACGCCGAGCTGCGCGGCGGCGGACAGGTACGCGTCCGGGAACGGCTTCGGGCGGTCGACGTCGTCGCCGGCGACGACGACGCGGAAGCCACGCTCGCCCAGGGCCTCGGCGGCGACGAGCGCCATCTTGCGACGGGACATCGTGACCAGGGCGGTCGGGATGCCGCGGGCGTGGAGCTCCTCGACGAGCTCACGGGCACCCGGTCGCCACGGCAGTTCACCGGCGCGCAGGTGCTCCATGACGTAGTCGGTCATCCACTGGATGATCTCCTCGACCTCCATGTCGACGCCCTTGGCGCGCAGGAGCTCGCCGGAGCGCTCGAGGCCGGACCCGACCAGGGACAGGCCGTCCTCGTGGGTCCACTCGGCGCCGTAGCGGTTCGTCAGGTCGACCTGGGACCGCTGCCAGATCGGCTCGGTGTCGATGATCGTGCCGTCCATGTCCCACAGCACGGCTGCGGGCGGGACGAGGGCAGGAGGATGCGCGGTCACGGGCGACGAGTCTACCGGGGCCGTTCCGCTGGGCGCGGACGCGCGCGTGCGCCGACACCCCCTGGGCCTACAGTGGATGCCTGAATCGTGTCCGGCCGGGGGCATCGCCCCCGCCCCGCTCCGCTCCACCACCAGGAGGTCCGCTCCGTGCCACAGCACTCCCCCTTCAGCGACGGTCGCTTGCTCGTCGTCGCCTTCGAGGGCTGGAACGACGCCGGCGAGGCCGCGAGCGGTCTGGCGCGTCGCATCGTCGAGTCGCTCGGGCTCGACGAGCTGCGCGAACTCGACGGTGAGCGGTACGTCGACTACCAGTTCAACCGGCCCACCGTCGGCACCGACGACAACGGCGACCGCGGCGTGCAGTGGCCCCGGATCGTGCTGCACGGCCCCGGTGCCGAGGGGCGTCCGGTCATCGGCGCCACCGGCTCCCCCACCGACCGTGACGTCTTCGTGCTCGTCGGCCCGGAACCCTCGCGCACCTGGCGGGGCTTCTGCTCGGAGATCATCGACCTGGCGGACGTCTACTCGATCGACGCAGTCGTCTTCGTCGGTGCGATGCTCGCCGATGTCCCCCACACCCGGCCGATCTCGGTGTTCGTGTCGAGCGAGAACGCCGGGGTCCGCGCCGCGTTCGACGTCGACAAGTCCTCGTACGAGGGCCCGACCGGCATCCTCGGGGTCCTCGCCGACGCGATGGACAAGGCCGGCCTGACCACGCTGTCCCTGTGGGCCTCGGTGCCGCACTACGTGCACAACTCGCCCTCGCCCAAGGCCACGCTCTCGCTGCTCGACAAGATCGAGGAGCTCACGGACGTCACGGTGCCGCGCGGCTCGCTGCTCGACGACGCCACCGAGTGGGAAGAGGGCATCGACGCCCTCGCCGCCGACGACGAGGACATGGCGTCCTACATCGGGCAGCTCGAGCAGGCGCGCGACACCGTCGACTCCCCCGAGGCCTCGGGCGACGCCATCGCGCAGGAGTTCGAGCAGTACCTCCGTCGCCGTGAGCGCAAGGACGGCAAGGACGGCGGCACCGCCGGTGGCGAGGGGCCGTGGCGGCCCCAGCAGTAGCCGTCACCCCCTGACGGACAGGAGGCACGGTGCCAGCTGGCACCGTGCCTCCTGTCCGTCGTGCGCGTGCGGTCACGACACCCCGCTCACCTCCGGCGAGTGGTCACGAACTGTCGGCTGCGGCCCGCCTCGGCGACAGTTTCGGACCCCTCGGCGGCGCGCACGCGACGTGTCGCGACCAGACGGCGGACGGGAGGCCCGGGGCGGCCCCGCCACGGGCCTCCCGTCCGGCGGCCGCGAACGGTCACGACGCCCCGCTCACGTCCGGCGAGTGGTCACGAACTGTCGGCTGCGGCCCGCCCGGGCGACAGTTCCCGACCCCTCGGCGGCGCACACGCGACGCGTCGCGCCCGCCGAGGTCAGGCCAGGCGGATGCCGAGCAGCGCGTCGATCAAGTCGATGAGCTCCGGCGTGCACGCCGTGCCACCGGCGATCGCCGTGTCGACCGCGGCGACGGCACCGGGGGTGTCGAGGTCGTCCGACACCCGCGCGCGGATGCGTGCCGCGACGTCCGCAGCGTCGTCGGTGTGCCCGGCCGAGGCTCCGGAGGCCCACGCGTCCCAACCGGCGAGCCGCGTCTGGGCGCTCATCAGCTCGGTGTCGAACCACTCCCAGTCGTCGGAGTACTTGTGCGACAGCAGCGCGAGCCGGATGGCACGGGGGTCGGCGCCGTCGTCGAGCAGCCCGCGCACGGTGACGAGGTTGCCGAGCGACTTCGAGATCTTGGTGCCCTGGTAGGCGATCATCCCGGTGTGCACGAACGCGTGCGCGAGCGGCTGGTGCGCAAGGGCAGCAGCGTGCCCGGCGCTCATCTCGTGGTGCGGGAAGACGAGGTCGCTCCCGCCGCCCTGCACGCTGATCGGCAGCCCGAGGCGGTCACCGGCGATGACGCTGCACTCGATGTGCCAGCCGGGGCGCCCGGGACCGATCTCGGTGTCCCAGGCCGGCTCGCCGTCACGCGCGGCGCGCCACAGCAGCGGGTCGAGCGGGTCACGCTTGCCCGGACGATCCGGGTCGCCGCCGCGTTCGGCTGCGAGGGCGAGCATCGTCTCGCGGTCCAGGCCGCTCTCGTCACCGAGGGCCCACGCGTCGGTGGGGCGGTTCACGTCGAAGTAGAGGTCGTCGCCCTCGGCGTCGTCCGTCGGGACCTCGTACGCGTAGCCGGACTCCTGCAGGAACGAGACCGCCTCGGCGACGCGCTCGACCTCGTCGGTGACGGCCACGAAGTCGTCCGGCGGCAGGATCCGCAGCGACTCCATGTCGCGACGGAACAGGTCGACCTGGGACGCAGCGAGCTCACGCCAGTCGACACCGTCGCGGGCGGCACGCTCGAGCAGCGGGTCGTCGACGTCGGTGACGTTCTGCGCGTACTCGACGTCGAGCCCGGCGTCACGCCAGGCGCGGCCGAGGGTGTCGAACGCCAGGTAGGTCGCCGCGTGGCCGAGGTGCGTGGCGTCGTACGGCGTGATGCCACAGACGTACAGCGCGGCACGGTCCTCGTCGCGGGCGGGGTCAAGCGGCTTGCCCGTTGCGGTGTCGTGGACGACCGGTCGGGGCGCGGCGCCGGGGACGTCGGGGACGGATGGGGCCTGCCAGGCCCTCACGGCTGGATCACTCCGAGCGACAACAACACGATGAGCACGATACCGAGTGCGATCCGGTAAACGACGAAGGGCATGAAGCTGCGCTTGCTGATGTAGTTCATGAACGCCGCGATCACGACGAACCCGACCACGAACGCGACGACGGTCGCGATGAGCGTGTCGGCGAGTCCGAACGGCGAGCCGTGGTCGCCGAGGCTCGTCGCGGCCTCGTAGAACCCGGACAGGAACACCGCCGGGATCGCCAGCAGGAACGCGAACCGCGCGGCCGCCGGACGGGCGTACCCGAGGGCGAGACCCATCGACACGGTCGCGCCGGAACGGGACACTCCGGGGACCAGGGCGAGCATCTGCGCCAGGCCGATGAGCAGACCACCGCGGAACGTCATCTGCTCGATCCGGCGCTCCTTGCGGCCCACCCGGTCGAGCACCCCGAGCACGACACCGAACACGATGAGGACGATCGCGACGATCCAGAGGGACCGGAACGTGGTCTCGATCGAGTCCTTGAGCAGGAGCCCGGCGACCCCGATCGGGATCGTGCCGAGGATCACCAGCCAGCCGAGCCGGACGTCGGGGTCGCCCTTCGGTACGTCACGCTTGACCACCGACCGGAACCACCGCCCGATGATCCGGGTGATGTCCTTCCAGAAGTAGATGAGCACCGCGGTCTCGGTGCCGAGCTGCGTCACCGCGGTGAAGGCCGCGCCGGGGTCCTTCGCGTCGGGCAGGAAGAGCCCCACGATGCGCAGGTGCGCGCTGGAGGACACTGGCAGGAACTCGGTGAGCCCCTGGACGAAGCCGAGGAAGATCGCCTCGAGGATGTGCATCGCACGGGCCTTTCGGGGGAGGTCGGTCAGGGCACCGCCACGACGGCGACCATGAACAATATCAGTACGTGGCGAGCAGGTCGCCCAGCACCCGCCGACCGAACGCCAGCGAGTCGAGCGGCACCCGCTCGTCCACGCCGTGGAACATCGCGGGGAAGTCGACACCGGCCGGCAGCTGCAGCGGCACGAACCCGTACCCCGCGATGCCGAGCGTCGAGAGCGCCTTGTTGTCGGTGCCGCCGGACAGCAGGTACGGCAGGACCGGTGCGCCCGGGTCGTGCCGGCCGAGGACGTCGCGGACGGCGTCGACCAGCGGGCCGCCGAAGTCCTGCTCGAGCCCGATGTCGCGGAACGACATGACCACCTCGACGTCGGGTCCGGCGAGCTCCCGCACCCGTTCCAGCACGGACTCCTCGTCGCCCGGCAGGCAGCGGATGTCGACCAGCGCCTCGGCGGCGTCGGGGATGACGTTGTGCTTGTAACCGGCGGTCAGCACGGTCGGGTTCGACGTGGTGTGCAGCGCGGCGTGGATGAACCGCGACGCCGAGCCGGTGGCCAGCGCGACCTCGTCCGGGCCGGTCACCGTCGGGTCGACCCCGAGGAACCGCGCCACCTCGGCGACCATCGCGTCCGTCGTGGCCGAGAGGCGGACGGGCCACTCCTCGCTGCCGATCCGGGCGACCGCCGCCGCGAGCTTCGTGACGGCGTTGTCGCGGATCACGTGCGAGCCGTGGGCAGCGGTGCCGCGCGCGATCAGCTTCACCCACATGAGCGCCTTCTCGCCGGTCTGCAACAGGTAGGCGCGACGGTCACCGAGCGTGATCGAGTACCCGCCGACCTCGCTGATCGCCGCCGACGCCCCCGCGAAGACCTCCGGGTGCTGGTCGACCACGTGGTGGGACCCCAGGACTCCCCCGGCCTCTTCGTCGGCGAAGTACGCGATCACCAGGTCACGCTCCGGCGCACCGTGCTGTTCGATGACGTCCGCCAGCGACGTGAGCATCATCGCGTCCATGTTCTTCATGTCGACGGCGCCCCGACCCCACAGCGACCCGTCCTTGACCACGCCACCGAACGGGTCGACCGACCAGTTCGCCGGGTCGGCCGGCACGACGTCGAGGTGCCCGTGCACCACGAGCGCCGGCTTGTCACGGTTCCGACCGGGCACCCGCGCCACGACGCTCACCCGGTCCGGCTCCGACTCGAACAACTGCGGCTCGAGACCCAGCGCGCGGAGCTTGTCCTCGACGTATTGGGCAGCCTCCGTCTCACCACGGGACTTCCCCTCACCCCAGTTCGTCGTGTCGATGCGGATGAGGTCGCGGGCGATCGCCGCGGTGGCCTCGAGCTCGGGCACGGACTGCGGCTCGGAGGGCTCCGGGTTCGTCATGGCTCCACGGTATCGGTCGGCACCGACCCCGTCGCCGAGGCCGGACACGCAGGACTCGCCCGGGATGCGCGACCGTGTTCATCGCGCGTTCAGACCCGTGCTAGTGTCTTCTCTCGGCAGGAACGCCGGGTTCAACCCGGGAAACAGACACCAGACACCCTGTCCGGGTGGCGGAATTGGTAGACGCGCTAGCTTGAGGTGCTAGTGCCCGTATTAGGGCGTAGGGGTTCAAGTCCCCTCTCGGACACAGGAAATGCGTGCCCCCTGACCTTTCGGTCGGGGGGCATTTTCTGTTGTGTCTTCCCGGCGAGTGCCGCCATCGCTGCGCTCAGGGCGTCACCGCCTCGTCGCCACCTCGCTGCGCTCGGGGCGTTCTCCGTGCAACGTCGGTGCGCGGGTGGACGCGGGACGTGCGGACTGGAGGCGTGGGGCGGGGCCGCGGCGCGCCTCCAGGCCGGAACATGCGCACGTCGCAGGCCGGTGCGAGGTTGCGCACTCCGTGTGACGGAAGAAGGTCGCACCGAGTGAGCAACGCCGCACGGGACGGCCCGCGCGCGGTCAGCGCGAGCGGCGCACCCGCCGCACCACCAGCACGACGGCGCCGAGCGCCGCCAGCCAGCCCCAGTTCGCGACCACCGGGTCGAGCACCTGGTGCCGCCAGTCCGACCGACTCGACCCCAGGCGCGACGCAACGGGGTGGTTCCCACGCTCCGCCGCGACACCGGTCTCGCTGATCACCCGGTCCGGCCGACCCCGCAGCGCATCGGTCACCCGGTGTGTCGCGACGTCCAGGCGGTCCCCCACGACGAGCAGCATCCAGTGCGCCAGGCGGCCCTCGCTGAACCGCCGGTAGGCGTACCGCCGGACCATCCCGGAGACGCCGTGCAAAGGCTGCGCGGTCCCGAACACCGGCGTCACGTGGGCGTGCTCGATCGAGCGCTCCCGGCCGTGCGCACCGTCCTGCTGCGGCGGGCGGTCCCAGTGGGCTCCGGTAGCCGAACCGGCCTCGCGTGAGAGCTTCGGGACGGACGGCCGGTCCGCCGGGTCGAGGTCGCTCCCCCACCCCGGGATGCGGGCACGGAGCTCCTCGGAGGACGGCACCCGACGGGGTGGATCGGCGATGTACGGGGTGTGGTCGGACATGTCGGGCCTCCTCACGGCACGACGACGGTCTTGATGCAACCGTCGAGCTTGGACGAGAACAGGTGGTAGCCCTCGGCGATGTGCTCGAGGGGGATGCGGTGCGTGATGATGTCGCTCGGCTTGAAGTGCCCCGCCTGGATGTGCTCGAGCAACCGCGGCCACTGGCGCTTCACGTGCGCCTGGTTCGTGTGGATCGTGACGCCCTTGTTCATCGCGTCACCGAACTTGACCGCGCTCGGGATCGGCCCGTACGCACCGACCGCCGAGACCGTGCCGCCCTTGCGGACGCCGTCGATCGCCCAGTTGAGCGCCGTCGGGGCCCCGCCCTGGAGCTTCAGCTTCGAGGCGGTGACCTGCTGGGTGAAGTTGCCGTCCGCCTCGGCTCCGACGGCGTCGATCACGCTGTCCGCACCGAGGAAGTCGGTCTGCTTCTTCATCTCGAGCACGACGTCGTCGACCTCGGCGAAGTTGATCGTCTCGGCGTGCGCGAAGCTCCGGGCCTTCTCGAGCCGGTACTCGAGCTGGTCGACGACGATCACCCGGCCGGCTCCCATGAACCACGCCGACGCCGCGGAGAACAGTCCGACCGGCCCGGCACCGAGCACCACGACGGTGTCACCCTCGCGGATCGACGCCAGCTGCGCCCCGAAGTACCCGGTGCTCAGCGCGTCCGTCATGAGGAGGGCGTCGTCGTCGTCGAGCCAGTCCGGGATCACCTGCGGTCCGACGTCGGCGAACGGCACCCGCACGCGCTCCGCCTGCCCGCCGTCGTACCCGCCGGTGGTGTGCGAGTACCCGTAGATCCCGCCGACCGCGGTCGCGTTCGGGTTCACGTTGTGGCAGTTCGCGAAGAGTCCGCGGGCGCAGAACCAGCACGTCCCGCAGAAGATGTTGAACGGGACCATCACGCGGTCCCCGACCGACAGGGTCTCGACGGACGAGCCGATCTGCTCGACCACCCCGATGAACTCGTGGCCGAACGTGTGCCCGACCCGGGTGTCGGGCATCATGCCGTGGTACAGGTGCAGGTCCGACCCGCAGATCGCGGCCCGTTCCACCCGGACGATCGCGTCGTTCGGGTGCTCGATCCGGGGATCCGGCTTCTCCTCGACGCGGACCCGGTACGGGCCGCGGTACGTCATGGCGCGCATGGACGCTCCTCTCGTTCGTCGCGTCCACGCTGACGCGCGCCACGTTGGAACGGCCCCAGGACCGCAGATCGTGGACAGGCGGTGGGCGTCCGCACCGACGGACGGGAGGCGCGGTGCCAGCTGGCACCGCGCCTCCCGTCCGTCACCGGCGTGCGTCGACCGCTCGGCGCAGCCACGCGCGGGCTCCGGCGACGTCATCGAAGACGCCGTCGTCCTGCGCCGCCGCGGACGCCACGAGGAGTTCGCGGAACACCGGCCCCGGGGTGAGTCCCGCGTCGACGAGGTCGCGGCCGGACAGCAGCCGTACGGGCCGACGCGCGACCTGGTCCCGGAGCGCGACGTCGAACCACGACCACGCCGAGGACCGACTCGCCCCCGGACCACGCCCCTGCGAGTCGGCTTCGCACACCCGGGCCCACGACTCCATCGCGGGCAGGGAGGATCCGAGCCGTCGGAACAGCCGCCGAGCAGCGGGAACGGACGGTGGCGCGCCGTTGGACGAGTGCGGGACCATGTGCTCGCGAACGAGCGGGACGACCCGCTCGACGATGTGGCGTGGCGCGCCGAGGCGACCGAGCAGCGCTGCTGCTGCCGCAGCGCCGGACACCTCGTGGCCCAGGCTGCGGATCCGGACCGCACCTGCGTCGTCGGCGAGGACCTGCGTGCCGGAGCCGGCCTTCCCCAGGTCGTGCAGCACGGCGGCGAGCACGATGACCACCCGGTCGTCACCCCGGATCCCGTCCGCGGTGCAGGCGCGGGCGGCAGCGTCCCCCGCCGCTCCGATGTGGACCTGCACGGGACCCTCCGGGTGCCACCGGGGGTCCTGCGGCACGTCTCGGACCGCGGCGAGCTCGGGCAGGTGTCGCTCCCAGCCGCTGTCGTGCAGCGTTCGGAGGGCAGCCGACACGTGGTCGCCGAGTGCCAGCTTGCGGATCTCGGGCCAGATCCGCCCGGTGGCGATCGACTCGAACCGCGCCGCGAGCGACCGTGCCAGACACAGCGTCGCGGGGTGCACGGCGAAGTCGAACCGGGCGACGAGCTGCACGGCACGCAAGACCCGGAGCGGGTCCTCACTGCAGCGTTCGGAAGCGTGCCGCAGCACGCCGATGACGGCATCGTCGATCCCACCGACCGCGTCGAGGAACACGTTCGTGCGGGGGTCCCAGGCGACGGCGTTCACCGTGAAGTCCCGACCGAGGGCGGACACCGTGACCGGATCGAGCGCACCGGACTCCGCCGTCACTGCGACGTCGACGCGGGATCCGTCGAGCACCACCTTGAGGACCGGGAACCCCGCACCGGCCTCGACGACGATCGCGCCGGCCGCACGCAACGCTCCGACGACCAGATCGGTCCTGGTGCCGTGCACCTCGACGTCGACGTCACCGGTGGTGGTCGGTCCGCGCCCGGCTTCCCGGAGCAGCGCGTCGCGGACTGCTCCGCCGACCAGGGAGGGCTGCCCGATCCCGCCCAGGACCTCGAGCACCGTTCGGGCTCCGGCGTCGAGGCCGAAGGCGCGGAGCGGGTCGGCCGGACCGGGGCACCGGTGGACGGTGCTGTCGTGACGCTCGGCGCCGCATCGGAGGCACGATCGGACGGAGGAGGTGGTGGTGGTGGTGGGGCGCACGTGTCGGTCGACTTCCGGGACCTCGCCGCCGTGGGCGCCGAGGGAGTCAGTATGCCGGAGAGCGGCAGGTGGGTGCGAACGCACGTGACGGACGGACGGGAGGCGCGGTGCCAGCTGGCACCGCGCCTCCCGTCCGTCCGTCCGCGGACGCGTCTAGCTCTTCGACGCCTCGACGAAGTTGCGTCGCGGGTCCGTTTCCTTGATGAGCGAGGTCGCGTCGCGACCCGACACGGCACCGGTGATCCAGCCGATGATGATGCGGGCCTTCCGGTTCAGGGTCGGCATCGCGTACACGTGGTACGCGCGGTGCGCGAGCCACGCGAGCAGGTTGGTCATCTTGATGCCCTTGATGTTCGCGGCACCCTTGCCGACACCGTACGACGCGACGGTGCCGATGGAGGGGTGACGGTACTCCTCGAGCGGCTTGCCGGTGATGGTCGCGACGATGTTGTCGGCGGCCACCACGGCCTGGCGCACGGCGTTCTGCGCGTTCGGCGGGTAGAACGCCGGCTGCTTGTCGGCGGTCAGGTCGGGCACCTGCGCGACGTCACCGAGGCCCCAGACGCCCTCGACGACCCGGTGGGTGTCCTCGGCCTCGACCTGGAGCTTCGCGTTCGCGGCGAGGTGGCCCTTCGGACCGCGCGGCAGGTCGGAGGCGTCGAGGAGCGGGTTCGGCTTGACGCCCGCGGTCCAGACGAGCAGGCCGGTGGCGAACTCGTCACCGTCGGAGAACTTGACCACACCGCCCTCGGCGCTCGGCATGGTGGTCTTCAGGCGGACGTCGATGCCGCGGGCGCGGAGCGACTCGAGCGTCCACTTGGACAGCTCCGGGCCGACCTCGGGCGCGACGCGGTCGAGGGCATCGATGAGCACCCAGCGGGGCTGCTCACCGGCGAGCGACGGGTAGGTCTTGATGGCAGCCTGCGACACGTCGAAGAGCTCACCGATCGCCTCGACGCCGGTGTAGCCACCGCCGACGAAGACGCTGGTCAGCAGACGGCGACGCTCGTCCTCGTCACGGGTGGCAGCGGCCTTCGCGATGTTGTCGAGGAGCTTGGCGCGCACGTAGGCGGCCTCTTCGACGCTCTTGAAGCCGACGCCGTACTCCTCGAGCCCGGGGGTCGGGAAGGTGCGGGTGACGGAACCGAGGGCGACGACGAGGTGGTCGTAGCCGAGGGTGCGGTCGTCGCCGCCGGCGGTCGCGATCGAGACGGTCTTGTCCGCCGAGGAGATCGCGGTGACCTTGCCCTGGATCACCCGGGTCTTGCGCAGTGCACGGCGCAGCTCGACGGTGACGTCCTTCGGCGCGATGTGGCCACCGGCGACCTCGGGCAGGAACGGCAGGTACGTGTAGTAGGTGTTCTGGTCCACGAGCGTGATGCGCATGGGCACCGTGGCCGCGTGCTTCTGGAGCTGCTTGACCGTGGTGTAGCCAGCGGAGCCGCCGCCGAGGACGAGGACGTGAGGGATCGAGTCTGCCATTCCTCCGGTCTACCGGACTTTGGCTTGGCGCGTCATGAGTTCCGCGGCCTGTCGCGGAGCCGCCACCACGCGGTCTCGGCCAGTTCGGGCCCCGTGAACACCCCGTGCGGGGTGCGGCGGGACTCGGTGAGCGAGAAGCGGCGCAGTCGGTAGCCCCCGCCGAAGCGGTCGATGATCGCCTCGGGTGACGCCTCGGGGTCGCGCTTGACGTACCAGGTGCGGTCGTCGACCGGCTCGATCACGCCGCCGTCACCGTCGTCCGCCGATGCGGGAGCGCAGGATGTCGATGCGCTTCTGGATCTGCTCGATGCTCGCCTGCGCCACGGCCGGGCCACCGCTGATCCGTCGGAGTTCGGCGTGGATCGATCCGTGCGGTTCGTTCGAGTGGCGGGACCAGATCGACACGAGCCGGGCGAGCTCGGTGCGCTGCTCCTTGATCGTCATGTACATCGGTCGGTCGGGCTCGGGCGGCTTCGGCATGCCGTCCTTGGCCGTGCGGCCCTTGGAACGCTTCGCCTGCGTCGCCTGTCGCGCGCGCAGGAGGTCGCGCACCTGATCGGGTTCGAGGAGCCCGGGGATGCCGATGAAGTCGAGCTCCTCGAGGGAACCGACCTCGCCGCCGGTGCCGAACTCACCGCCGTCGTAGAGGACGCGGTCGAAGGACGCCTGCGAGTCGAGTGCCTCGAACGGCTGGACCTCGAGCAGGCTCTCGGACGCGCGGTCTTCCTTGTTGGCCTCGGCGACCATCGCGTCTTCGGGGTTGTACATGCCGTCGTCGGCGTCCTTCGGGCGGTCGAGGGCGTGGTCGCGCTCGAGCTCGAGGGTGGCGGCGAGGGCCATCAGGCCGGGGACGCTCGGCAGGAAGACACTCGCGGTCTCCCCGCGGCGACGGGCACGCACGAAGCGGCCGATCACCTGGGCGAAGAACAGCGGCGTGCTCGCGCTCGTGGCGTAGACCCCGACGCAGAGCCGTGGGACGTCGACGCCCTCGGACACCATGCGGACGGCGACCATCCAGCGCGAGGTGTCCTCGGCGAACGCGCTGATGCGGCTCGACCCGGCGGCTTCGTCGGACAGCACCACCGTGGGACGCTCCCCCGTGATCTGCTGCAGGATCCGGGCGTAGGCACGCGCCGTGGTGGTGTCGGTGGCGATGACCAGGCCGCCGGCGTCGGGCACACCACGACGAACCTCGGTCAGGCGCTTGTCGGCCGCGGAGAGCACGGCCGGCATCCACTCGCCCTCGGGTGACAGCGCGGTGCGCCAGGCCTGGGCCGTGATGTCCTTCGTGACCTGCTCACCCAGGGACGCCGACATCTCGTCGCCCATCCGGGTCTTCCAGCGCATCTGGCCCGCGTAGGCCATGAACAGCACCGGGCGGACGACGCCGTCCTTCAGCGCTCGGCCGTAGCCGTAGTTGTAGTCGGAGATCGAGGTGCGGATCCCCTGCTCGTCGGGGGCGTACTGCACGAACGGGATCGGTGCGGTGTCGGACCGGAACGGGGTCCCCGACAGCGAGAGCCGGCGGGTGGCGCCGGAGAACGCCTCTCGGATGCCGTCGCCCCACGTCAGGGCGTCGCCACCGTGGTGGACCTCGTCGAGGACGACCAGGGTGCGACCGCCCTCGGTGATGCGCTTGTGCACCTCAGGGTTCATGCCGACCTGGGCGTAGGTGATCGCGACGCCCTGGTAGTGCCGGCCGAACATGCCGTCGCCGTTCTTGAACATCGGGTCGATCCGGATGCCCACACGGTCAGCGGAGTCGGCCCACTGGCGCTTCAGGTGCTCGGTCGGGGCCACGACGACGATGCGGTCGACGGTGCCGCGGGCGAGGAGCTCGGTCGCCAGACGCAGCGCGAAGGTGGTCTTGCCGGCGCCGGGGGTCGCGGCCGTGAGGAAGTCGCGGGGTTCCTTCTCGAAGTACTTCGTGAGCGCTTCGATCTGCCAGGCGCGGAGCTTCGAGGCCGTGCCCCAGGCGGCCCGGTCCGGGAACGCCGGCGACAGGTGCTGGACGGCGGAGTTGCCGGCCGCTTCGGCCAGGGCCGCGGCGTCGGCTTCGTCACGGGTGGCGTCACCCTGCGCCTGGGTTTGGTGCGCCTGGGTTTGGTGCGTCGGCGACGATCCGCCTGCGCCGGACTGGTCGTCACCCGACTCCGCCCACAGCGTGGCGGGCTGCTGGTCTTCGTACTCCGCTGCGCTCACTGAACCCGATTCTACCGCCACCGTCAGTCCTGCCGAGCGTGCGGGACGCCGCCGTCAGGAGTCCGGCGGACCAGGGATGCCGGTCGCAGCACGCCGGCGCCGAAGCGTGCGGCGACCGCGTCGACCGTGGTCTCGGTGTCGCGCCACGGCGCGTCGTCGTCCCACAGGGCGTTGCTCGCGGCCGCGGGCACGAGGTTCTCGCCGCGGACCCCGATCAGCCGGATCTGGTTGCCCGGTCGGTGCAGCACGTCGTACAGCTCGACGGCTTCGCGGTGCAGGCGCTTCGCGACGTCGGTGGGCTCCGCCAGGGTGCGCGACCGGGTGAGGGTGGTGAAGTCGGTGTACCGGACCTTGAGCGCCACGGTCCGGGCCTGCACGTCGGCCTGGCGCAGGCGGACGGCGACCTTGTCGGCCAGGCGCAGGAGTTCGCGGGCGACGTCGTCGCGCTCGGTCAGGTCGCGGCCGAACGTGACCTCGTGCCCGATGGACTTCTCGCCGACGCCGGTGTCGACCACGCGGGGGTCGCGACCCCACGACAGGTCGTGCAGCCGCTGCCCGCCGGCCGGGCCGAGTGCCGACACCAGCGACCCGAGCGGGGTGTTCGCCAGGTCGCCGACCGTGCGGATGCCCCGGCGTTCGAGCGTCTCCTGCGTCTTGCCGCCGACGCCCCAGAGCGCGGACACGGGCTGCGGGTGCAGGAACGCCACGGTGTCGGCGGCGGGCACCACGAGCAGGCCGTCCGGCTTCGACCGGCTGGACGCGAGCTTCGCGACGAACTTCGTCGATGCCGCGCCGACGGAGCAGTGCAGACCGGTCTCGGCGAAGACCGTGCGGCGGATCGCCTGGCCGATCTGCCACGGGGTGCCGTACAGGCGGAGGGCGCCGGCGACGTCGAGGAACGCCTCGTCGATGCCGAGGCGCTCGACCCGCGGGGTGAACCGGTCGAAGATCGCCATCACCGCGGCGGACTTCGCACGGTACTTCTCGAAGTGCGGCTCGACGATGACGGCGTTCGGGCAGCGTCGCTTGGCGACGGCCATCGGCATCGCGGAGTTGACCCCGTAGCGACGGGCTTCGTAGGTGGCGGCGGTGACGACGGAGCGGTCGGAGTCGTGCCCGACGATGACCGGCAGCCCCACCAGGTCGGGGCGGTCGAGCAGTTCGACGGAGGCGAAGAAGGCGTCCATGTCGACGTGCAGCACGGTCGCCGAGACGTCGTCCACCGGTGCGTCGGAGACGAGGCGGTTCCGTCCGTCCTGCTTGCTCACACCGAGATGATGCCAGGCACCACCGACATCGCCGCGCCCGAGGCCGATCGCGATCGGACGGTGCGAGGTTCCGCACGTGGTGCGAGGGAGCGCGGATGCCACCAAATGCGGAACCTCGCACTGGAGCGCCCCGGAGCGCAACGCCTCGCACCGTACGAGCGCAGCGCTCAGCCGAGCGGACCGAGCACCGACGCGGCGATCGTCCGCGCCGCGGAGTCCCGCGACGACGGGTGGTACTGCCCCGCCCGGACGTCACGCGCCAGCCGCGCCAGCTCGCTCGACGACCGGAACGCCGAGCCGCCGACGACGCGCATGGCCTCGTCCACGACGTGCTGCGCGGTGTCCACCGCCCGGGCCTTCGTGCCGACGAGCAGCGGGAACCAGCGGGCTCCGAGGTCGTCGAGCTCGTCGACCGACCGCGCCAACGAGTCGACCTGCAGCGTGATCGCGTCGACCGCACCGCGCAGGTCGGCGATCGCCCGGCGCACGTCGGGGTCCTGCGACCGCGGGGTGCCGTCGGCCCCGGTGCGCCCCGCCACGGCGGCCGTCGCGAGCGTGATCGCCCGCTCCGCGACCCCGGCGTACACCGAGGCGATGAGGAGCTCGAACGACGCGAAGATGCCGAACACGAGCGGGTCCTGGTTCGGCCCGACCGGCAGCGACCGGACGATGCGGTCGGCGGGGACGTGCACGCCGTGCAGCTTCGTGGTGCGGCTCTGCGTCGCGCGCATCCCGAGCGTGTCCCAGTCGTCCAGGTGCTCGACGTCGCCGTCGGACCGCAGGACGAACCCGTGCACGAGCCGTGGCTCCGGCCCCGAGGTGTCCTTGCCGAAGACGCTCATGACGTCCCACGCCGGTGCGAGCGACGTGAAGACCTTCGTGCCGGTGAACCGGTAGCCGCCGTCGCCGTCCGGCTCCGCCGTCGTCGACGAGTCGAACAGCACGGCGTCGTTGCCGGGTTCGCTCACCCCGAAGGCGAGCAGGTGGTCGTCCGCAGCGTGGTCGGTGACGGCCTGGAGGAACGACTCGCCTCGCGCACGGACGGCGCGGGCCGCCTGCACCCACACCTGGTGCATGCCGAGGCCGAGTGCCGTCGCCGGTGCGGCCTGGGCGAGGGCGCGCTGCACCCGAGCGGTGGCGCGGAGGTCGAGGCCCGCCCCGCCCTGCTCGACGGGCACGCCGATCCGCAGGTAGCCGGCGGCGCGGAGGTCGTCGAGGTCCTCGGTGCAGAACGCGTTCGCGGCGTCGTAGCCGGGGGCTCGCTCGGCGATGCGGTCAAGCATCTCGTCCGGCACCGACCAGCCGACGGCGTCCGTGTTGGCCTTCGTCATGCCACGAGACTAGGGTCCGGGACGTGTCAGATCGTCATCCTTGGACCAGGTACGTCGCGATCGGTGACTCGTTCACCGAGGGCATCGGGGACCCCGACCCCACCGTCCCGGGCGGCAACCGCGGCTGGGCGGACCGCGTGGCCGAGGTGCTCGCACACCAGACCGACGACTTCGCCTACGCGAACCTCGCGATCCGCGGGCGGTTGCTGCAGCAGATCATCGACGAGCAGGCCGAGGCCGCCGTCGCCCTCCACCCGGACCTCATCACGGTGTCCGCCGGCGGCAACGACATCATCCGCCCCGGCTCGGACCCCGACGAGCTCGCCGAGCGCGTGGACCGGCTCGTCGCCGACCTGCGCCGCGACGGAGCCACCGTCGTCCTGTTCACCGGCCCGGACGTCGGGATGACCCCGGTGCTCGGCATGGTCCGCGGCAAGACGGCGATCTACAACGAGAACCTGCACGCCATCGCCCTGAAGCACGGCGCCCTGGTGGCGAACATGTGGGCACTCCGGGTGCTCCGGGACCCGCGGATGTGGGCCCCCGACCGGCTGCACCACTCCCCGATGGGCCACTCGACGATCGCCGCGGCGGTGCTCGACACCCTCGGTGTGCCGCACGGGCTCGAACCGTTCAACCCGGACCCGCTCGAGGCGCGGCCGTGGCGTGAGGCCCGCGCCGAGGACCTCGGCTGGGCCAGGGAGTACCTGGTGCCGTGGGTGGTCCGGCGCATCAAGCACACCTCGTCCGGCGACGGGGTGTCGGCGAAGCGGCCCGAGCTGCAGATCGTCACCGAGCACCCCTCCGACACCCCGTAGCCAGACGCCCGTCCGAGTCCGCGCAGGTCAGTCCGCCGGGCGACGGAGCGTCATCGGACCGTCGTGCAGCGGCTCGGTCTTCCACTTCGCCCCGACCGTGCCCGCGTCGAGGTCGACGCGCAGGTGCAGCAGGTGCGGGGTCTCCAGGAAGCGGACCGCGACGAGCACGCTGCCCTCCGGCTCGGTGGCCGCGCTCGCCGCGAGGGCGCCCTCGACGGCCCACCGTCCTTCGCCGAGCGGCACGGACTCCGACCGGCCGTCGTCGGTGATCGTCAGGCGGATCCCGTCCGCACCTCGGGCGAACGTGACGGCATCGAGGATCCCGCGGGGACGCGACCGGAGCTCGACGTCGGCGAGGTGCTCCGGAAGGCGACCTCCCTGTACCGGGGACAGTCCCAGGGAGGTGAGCCGGGCCTCCAGGGCGGATGCCGAGGACGCGTCGGACGTGCGGTCGACGGCGGGCAGCAGGTGTTCCCAGACCGCGTCGAGGACGGCCTGCATGTCGAGGCTCTGGCCGGTCATCGCGAGCACGACGTCCTGCTCCGGCAGGACGACGCAGAACTGGCCGTAGGCACCGTCGCCGCGGAAGCCGTGGCGGGCCATCCAGAACTGGAAGCCGTAGCCCTGGGACCAGTCGGGGTTGACCTCGTCCGGGTTGGCGACCTGCGTGCTCGTGGCCTGCTCGACCCAGTCGGCGTCGAGGATCCGCTCGCCGTCCCAGACGCCGCCCTGCAGGTACAGCTGGCCGAGCTTGGCGACCGCGTCGGTCGGCGCGTAGCACCCGCTGTAGCCGAGCTCCGCGCCGGTGTCGTCGCGGCGCCAGGCGAGGTCGTCGATGCCGAGCGGGTCGAGCAGGTGCGGGCGGAGCCACGCGACGAGGGACCCGCCGGTCACCCGCCGGACGATCTCGGCGAGCGTGTACGTGCACGGCTGGTTGTAGGCGAAGACGGTGCCGGGTTCCTCGTCCGGCGGGAGCAGCAGGAACCCGCGCACCGTGTTCGTCGGGTCGAGGGCCTGGGCGCGGTCGATCGTCTCCTCGCGGTGGCCGCTCGCCATCGCGAGCAGGTGCCGGACGCGGATGCGGCGGCTGCGTTCGTCGGTGACGTCGGCGTCGAGCTCCGGGAAGTACGACAGCACGGTCGCGTCGAGGTCGATCAGGCCCGCCCGGACGGCGATGCCGACGCCGGCGGCGGTGAAGCTCTTGCTCAGCGAGTAGAGCAGGTGCACGCGGTCCGCGGCGTAGGGCTGCCACCAGCCCTCGGCCACGACCTGGCCGTGCCGCAGCAACATGATGCTGTGCGGCTCCACGCCAGGCGTGGACTCGAGGGCGTCGAGCAGGGCGGTCACGCCGCCGGGATCGATGCCGAGGGCGGCGGGGGTGGTCCGGGGGAACGTCGTCATCGTCGTCACCCGACCGACTCTACGGTCGGCGGACGACGGGCGTCACGCCCCCTGGAACGGGTTCGTCCAGCGCCACCAGACGCCGGGGTCGTCGATCGTGCGTTCGAGCACGAGCGGCACCGTGACCGGGTCGTGGTCGGAGATGCGGAACCGCACCTGCCCGACCCGCTCACCCTTCGTGCCGAAGGTCACCTGCTCGAGCTTCGCCTTCGCGGTGACGGTGGTCTTGCCCCACACGAGCACCTCGGCGGCCTTCGTCGTGACCGCGTCGGCCTCGTCCTGCCACGGGGTCGAGAAGGTGCCGAACGTCTGCCCCTGGTGCGTGAGCGTCACCACCTGGAAGTTGTCCGCCACGGACCGCAGCAACCGCTGCACGTCGACGTCGAGGGAGTCGTGGTCGACACCGCCGAGCATCACCCCGACGACGGTGACGTCCTTGCCACCGCGCTCGTACGTCGCCGCGAACAGCAGACAGGCGCCGGCTTCGTCGAGGGTGCCGGTCTTGATCCCCTCGATGCCGTCGAGCCCGAGGAGCTTGTTCGAGTTCTCGATCTCACCGACCGTCGGGATCGTGACGTCCTGGGTGCCGACGATGTCCTTCACCACCGGGTTCGCCAGCGCGAGCTGCCCGAGCTCGACCAGGTCCGTGGCGGTCGAGGTGTTGTCCGGGTCGAGGCCGGTCGGCTCGTGGATCGTGGTGTCGTCCAGGCCGTGTTCGTCGAGCCAGTCGTTCGCCGCGCGCTCGTAGGCGGCGATCGACCCGAAGGCCCAGATGGCGAGGGCGCCGGCGTAGTTGTTCGCCGACTTCATGAGCATCACCTGGAACGTCTGGTGCTCGGTGAGCTTCAGGCCGGCGGGCATCGGGGCGACCTCGCCGTTCTGCGCCGCGTACTTGGCGTACAGGCCCTCCATCTGCTTCGTGAAGCGGATGGAAGGGCCGGACTCCCCCGCCGCCATCGGCTTCTCGTCGAGCACCACGAGCGCCGTGACGACCTTCGTGATGCTCGCGATCGACCGGGGCTTCGTGTCGCCGCTGGTGCGCAGGCTCTCCGGGAAGTCCGTCGCTTCGACCGCCGTCGCGCCGTACCCCGGGAAGCTCAGCGCCGGGACGGTCGTCTTCGGTGCCGAGTACGTGGTGGTGCTGGCGCTCGCCGGGCCGAACGGCACGACGGCCGCGGCGACGAGGTACCCGGCCACCAGGAGCAGGACGGCGACCACCGAGATCGTGACCGGCCTCCGGACGGCGGAGCGGGGGCGGCGGACGACTCGTGACACGGGACCCGAGCGTACCGGTCCGCTCCTAGGCCGAGGCTGCGACCGGCTGGTCGGGCTGGCGTTCCGGAGCAGGAGCCGGGGTCGCTGCGCCGCCGGCGTCGGTCGCGACGACCGGGTCGGCCGAAGCGGCCGGGTCGGACGAGCCTGCCGAACCGGCCGAGCCCGTCGTGTCGGCCCGCGCGAAGGTCAGGCGTCGGGACAGGTAGGCGAACACCGGCCCGAGCGCGTTCATCAGCACGACCGACACCCAGGCGGCCCAGGCGTTCCCCGGGTCGAACCCGAAGCCGCCGAAGCAGGTCGCGAAGAACGAGGCGAACCCGAGGAACATCCCGGGGACGAGCCCGAACAGCCTCGTGCGACCGGTGTACATCAGGGCGCAGTTCACGACGAGGATGAGCAGTGCCAGCACGGTGTTCTGCGCCGCCTGCCCCTCGCCGAACAGCGTGCCGAACCGCTGGTCGAGCAGCACGATGACCAGGCCGAACGCCGAGCCGATCGGCATCGCGGCCCACAGGCGCGTGGCGTTCCGCAGCGTCGACTTGCTGCCGAGCAGGAACATCCCCGCCCAGCTGATGAAGATCGCCCAGGTCGGCAGGTGCAGGGCGTTGCCACCGATGAACGCCGTGGCACCGGCCAGGACGGAGGCGACGATCTCGTGCGGGATCCGTTCACGCATGGCTGAGTTCCTTCGATCGGTTCGTGGTGCGGCTGGTGGTGAGGCGGGTGGTCCGGGTGGTCTCGGCGACGACCCGGCCTCGCTTGACGACCAGGGCGCGGTCCGGCCGGTCGAGCAGGACGCCGTCCGGGTCCGTGGTGGAGAGCACGACGAGGTCGGCGGCGGCACCGGGCCGGATGCCGTGGGTGTCCGCGACGCCGACGACCTCGGCCGCCCCCGTGGTGGCCATGGCGAGTACCCGGCGCAGGTCGTCCGGGCCGGACAGGTGCCCGGTCTGCGCCAGGAGCAGCCCGACGTCGAGCAGGTCGGCGTTGCCGAACGGGGTGAAGGCGTTCCGGACGTTGTTCGACGCGTACGCGCTCGTGACCCCGGCGTCCCAGAGTTCGCGGACCGGCACGACCCCGCGCCGCACGTCGTGGTCGTCGGACCGGCCGCCCAGGTGCAGGTCGGTCGCGGGCAGCGGCACGACGGCGACCCCGGCTGCGGCCAGACGGTCGAACAGCACCCGGCGCTCGCCGCGGGGCAGGCTCGCGACCGAGGTCACGTGCCCGAGCGCCACCCGCCCCTGCAGCCCGCGGGCGGTCACGCGGTCGGCGATGTGCCCGGCGAGCGCGTACCGCGGGTCGGAGGTGTCGTCGGCGAAGTCGGCGTGCAGGTCGGCCGGCACCCCGAACTCCTCGGCGAGGTCGAGGACGGTCTCGACGTGCTCGTGGCACGCGGCGAGGGTGTGCTCGTTGTAGGTGCAGCCCCCGATGACGTCCGCCCCCGCGGCGAGCGCCTGGCGGAGCAGCGCGAGGGTGCCCGGTGCCTTGGCGATGCCCTCCTGGGGGAACGCGACGATCTGCAGGTCGAGGGCGTCCCGGTACTCGTCGCGCAGGTCGAGCAGCACCTCGACGCCGGTGAGCCCGACGATCGGGTCGACGTCGGGGTGTGCGCGGACGAGCGTGGTGCCGTTCGTGATGGCCTGGTCGAGCAGGGTGCGGGCGCGGTCGCGGACGGTGGCGTGGGTGAAGCCGCGCTTGAGCTCCCCCGTGACGGCGATGGCGCCGGCGAGGGTGCCGTCGGGGTTCGGGCGTTCCCGGTCGAGCAGGGCCTTGTCGACGTGCAGGTGTGCCTCGATGAGCCCGGGGATGAGCACACGTCCGGCGCAGTCGACCACGCGAGCGGAACCAGCGGGAGCGGCGGCACCGGGCAGCGCATCGGCCACGCTGACGATCACGCCGTCGGCGATGGTGACGTCGACGGATCGACCGTCGGTCAGCCGTGCGTTGGTGAGGACCAGGTCCACGTCGAACCCCTCTTCTCAGTCGGTGCGGGTGGGACGTGCTCCACCATTCGCCCGCCGTGTTTCGGCTTCCGACGCCGCGTGTGACGGCCGTGTAAAAGATGGTCGTACCAATGAACCAAGCAGACCAACCGGCCCTACGGTCGAGGGCATGCACCGTGGACGGACCCTGAGCGCGGCGACCGCCGCCCACCTCGGCACGCTCGTGCTCGACGACCTGCAGCCCGGCGACAAGCTACCGCCGGAACGCACCCTCGCCGAGGACCTCGCCGTGTCCCGCACGACCATCCGCGAGGCGCTGCAGGAGCTCGAGCGTCGTCGCCTGGTCTCCCGGACCCCTGGTCGTGGCACCGTGGTGCTGCCGCGGCCGGAGGAAGCGTCCGCGCTGCTCGACCACCACCGCGACGACCTGGACCACCGGGCCGAGCACGTCGCCGAGTTCCGGACCGTGGTGGAGCCGCAGGTCGCCGGACTCGCGGCCGCGCGGGCGGGCGATGCCGACCTGCTCACCCTGGAACGCATCCTCGCCGCGACGCACGCGGGCTTGAGTCCGGAGGAGTCGCTCGCCCAGGACGTCGCCTTCCACGTGCAGGTCGCCCGCACCTCGGGGAACCCCCTGCTCGTCTCCCTGTGCGAGCTCAGCAGCGGCTGGGTGCAGGACGTCCGTGCCCGCTCGCACAGCACCAGCGAGGGGCGCCGGTCGTCGTTCGAGTGGCACGAGCGGATCCTCGACCGGATCCGGGAGCACGACGTCGCGGGCGCGACGCGGGCGATGGCCGACCACCTGGCCGACGTGGCCCACCTGGTCGAACGGAGGACGGACCGATGACCACCACCCACCGCACCACTGCACACCAGACCACCGCCCCCGCGGTCCCGACCCTGCAGCCGGGTGCCGGACCCGTCCGCGGCGACCACGCCCTGCCCGTCGACCCGGAGACCGTCCTGTGGGGCCGGCTGCCGAGCGACGGTGACACCCCGGCCCTGACGATCGGCACCGGGGAGTCGGTCACCATCGACACCGTCAGCCACGAGGGGATCCTCCCCGACCAGGGCAGCGACCCCGTCGCCTGGTTCGGCGACCACGGCGTCGCTCCGGAGCACGTCCTCGCCGACGCCGTCGCGATCGCCCGCTCCGGTCACCGCGACCCCGCGTCGGACGGACCGCACGTGGTGTCCGGGCCGATCGCGGTGCGCGGTGCCCGTCCCGGTGACGTGCTGACGATGACGGTCCTCGAGACCCTGCCCCGCGTGCACTACGGCGTCGTGTCGAACCGGCACGGCCGCGGTGCCCTGCACGGTGAGTTCCCGGTCGACGGCACGACGGTGAGCGTCTTCGCCGACGTCGTCGACACCGACCAGGGCCGGCGGGGCCGCATCCCGCTCACCGCCGCCGGCGACCGCTTCGCGCACTTCCCCCTCGCCCCGTTCCTCGGGATCATGGGCGTCGCCACCCCCGGGGAGCGGCTGCACTCCGTCCCGCCCGGTCGCCACGGTGGCAACATCGACGTCAACCTGCTGCAGGCCGGGTCGCAGCTGCACCTGCCGGTGCTCGTCCCCGGCGCGCTCGCCCACGTCGGTGACCCGCACTTCGCCCAGGGCGACGGCGAGGTGGCACTCACCGCGATGGAGGCCTCGCTCCGTGCGACGATCCGCTTCGACCTGACCCCGGCCGCCGAGGCCGCCGCGCGCTTCGGGGACCTGGTCTGGCCCGTCGCCGAGACGCAGGAGTTCCTCGTGCCGACCGGCATGGACCCGGACCTCGACGAGGCCGTCCGGCAGTGCGTCCGGCACGCCGTCGCGATCCTCGGCGCGCGCTGGGGCATGGAACGCCACCTTGCGTACGCGTACCTGTCCGCAGCGACCGACTTCAACATCTCGCAGGTGGTGGACCTCGTCACCGGGGTCCACGCCCGCATCCGCAAGGCCGACTTCGAGGAGCCCGCCCGATGACCACCTCCTCGGCGTCGCCCGCGCCCGACGCCGCGCCCGAAGGCCTGCTCGAGGCCCTCGACGCCTACGAGGCCGCCCTGCTGGCGAACGACCTCGACGCCCTCGACGCCGCCTTCGTCGACTCCCCCGGCACGATGCGCGGCGACGACCGTGGCCTGCTCGTCGGGCACGACGCGATCCGCGCGTTCCGCGGGGCACGGGGTGGGATCGCGACCCGGTCGCTGACGCACGTCGAGGTCCGCCCCCTGACCGAGGACCGCGCCCTCGTCGTGTCGGTGTCCCGGTTCGCCGCGGGTGGGCAGGGCCTCCAGACCCAGCTCTGGCGCCGCGACGGCGACACCGGCGAACGCGAGACCAACGACGGCGACACCGGTGCCCGCCCCCGCTGGCGCATCGAGGCGGCCCACGTCACCGGCCGCCCGAAGGCCGTCGACACCACCGTCTGGCGGGCCGTCGGCGACCCGCTCGTCGCCCCCACCGCCTCCGGACCGCTCGACGGCCTGACCGTCGCCGTCAAGGACCTCTACGCCGTCCCCGGCCAGCCCGTCGGCGCGGGCAACCCGACGTACCTGCGCGAGGCACCCGTCGAGACCGCGCCCGCCGCAGCGGTCGCCGCGCTCCTCGCCGCCGGCGCCTCGATCCGCGGGATCGCACGCACCGACGAGTTCGCCTACAACCTGACGGGCCGGAACGCACACCACGGCACGCCGCCGAACAGCGCGGCTCCCACTCGACTGCCTGGAGGCTCGTCCAGCGGATCCGCGTCGGCCGTCGGCCTCGGCACGGTTGAGATCGGGATCGGCACGGACACCGCGGGATCGGTGCGGGTCCCCGCCTCGTACCAGGGACTCTGGGGCCTCCGGACGACCCACGGCACGGTGTCCCGCGACGGGCTGCTCCCGCTCGCACCGTCGTTCGACACCGTCGGGTGGCTCACGCGGAGCCCCGGGGTGCTGCTCGCCGCCCTCGACGCCACCGTGCCACCGCCCGCGACGGCAGAGGCGCCCGACCCGACCGTGCTCGTCGTCCCGGAGGAACTCGTCGCACTCGTCGAACCGGACGTCGCCCGGTCCTTCACCGCCTTCGTCGAGGCACTCGACGAACCCGTCGCGACCGTCCGGCTGCGCGACCTCGGCATCCCGGACCCCGCAGCACTGCAGGAGCAGATGCGGCTCGTCCAGGCCGCCGAGGCACTCGCCGCCCACGGCCCCTGGATCGACGCGCACCCCGGCGCACTGAGCGCCGTCGTCGGTGACCGGTTCCGGGCGGCACGCGCGAACGACCCCGACGCGACCGCCGACGCCGTCGCACACCTCGACGAGGTCCGTGCGACGATCCGCCGTGCCCTCGCCGGTCGGACCCTGCTGTTCCCGACCGTGCCCGGACCCGCTCCGCTGCTCGACGCGGACACCGCTGCGCTCGAGCGCACCCGGACCGCCACGACGGCGATGACCGCGCTCGCGAGCGTCGGCGGCCTGCCCGCGGTGAGCGCACCGGCGCTGACCGTGGACGGGGCGCCCGTCGGCGTCTGCCTGGTCGGCGGCCCGGCCACCGACCGTGCCCTGGTGATCCGTGCCGGGCGCATGCTGTCGGACCAGGCCGCCCCGGGCCTCCCGACCGTCTCGGTGGTGCGCTAGGAGGCGAGCCGCCGGGCGTGGGTGACCGCCCACAGACCGACGGCGCTCGCCGCGGCCACGTTGAGCGAGTCGACGCCGTGCGCCATCGGGATCCGGACGGTCGTGTCGGCCGACGCGATCGCGGCCGGCGTCAGCCCCTGTCCCTCGGTGCCCATCACGAGGGCGACCTTGTCGGGCAGGTCCGCCACGAAGGCGTCGAGGTCGACCGACTCGTCCGTCAGCGCCATCGCGGCCAGGTGGAAGCCCTGCGCGCGGAGTTCCTCGCCCGCCGCGGGCCAGTCGCCGATGCGGGTCCACGGCACCTGCAGGACCGTGCCCATGCTCACCCTGACGCTGCGGCGGTACAGCGGATCGGCACACCGCGGGCTGACGAGCACCGCGTCCGCGCCGAGACCGGCGACGCTCCGGAACACGGCACCGACGTTCGTGTGGTCGACGATGTCCTCGAGCACGACGACGACCTTCGCGTCCCGCACCACGTCGGCGACACTCGGCAGCTCGGGGCGCTGCATCGCGGCGATCGCACCGCGGTGCATCCGGAAGCCGGTGAGCTCCTCGAGCAGGGCGTCCGCGCCGACGAAGACGGGGCCGTCGTGCTCCGCGACCAGGGGCAGGACACTGTCGAGCCACTTCTCCTGCACCAGGATGCTCCGCGGCACGTGCCCGGCGCGGACCGCACGCTCGATGACCGTGTTCGACTCGGCGATGTACAGGCCGCCCTCGGGCTCCGAGACCCGGCGGAGTGCCACGTCGGTCAGACGGGCGAAGTCGTCGAGGCGGGGATCGTCGAGGGAGTCGATGCGGACGGGGTGCACGGGGCTCGTTTCGGTGTGGTGCGGGGCGGCGCGGGTCCGGTGGGCCGGGGCCAGCGCGGGTCCGGCGGCCCGGGGCCGGCGCAGGTCCGGGCTGCCGACGGGCTGCTCCGAGCTCCCGCCGGACGGGTCCACCGAGGATGCGCTCCGCCTGGGAAGCGACCGGGACGGTCGGGTGTTGAGGGTACCGTGAACAGGGTGCTGGATGATGCTGCGTCGACGACCGGACCGACCACCGGGGCGGCCGCCGGGTCGGTGACCGCAGACGACCTGGACCGCGTCGTCGAGGTGCTCGCGGGCAAGCGGATCGCCGTGCTCTCCGGTGCCGGCCTGAGCACCGACTCCGGTATCCCCGACTACCGCGGTGCCGGGCGGGTGGTGCGCAAGCCCATGACGTTCCAGGAGTTCCTGGCCGACCCCGCGAAGCGCCAGCGCTACTGGGCCGGATCCCACCTGGGCTGGCGGAGCTTCGCCGCCGCCGTGCCGAACGACGGACACCGGGCGCTCGCCGCACTCGAGGACGCCGGGATCGTCGCCGGGGTCATCACGCAGAACGTCGACGGCCTGCACCTGCGCGCCGGGTCCCGCCGCGTCGTCGAGATCCACGGCTCGATGGACCGCGCCGTGTGCCTGCGCTGCGGGCAGGTGTTCTCCCGCTCCGACCTCGCCGCCACCATCGACCGCGAGAACCCCTGGATCGACGAGCCCGGGTCCGTGCAGCTGCAGCCGGACGGTGACGTCGAGATCACCGACGTCGAACGGTTCGTCGTGCCCGCGTGCACCGTGTGCGGCGGCGACCTGAAGCCCGACGTCGTCTTCTTCGGCGAGTTCGTGCCGGCCGAGAAGTTCCGCGAGGCCGTGTCGATCGTCGCCGATGCCGACGCGCTGCTCGTCGTCGGTTCGTCCCTCACCGTGAACTCGGGCGTGCGGCTGGTCGACCACGCTGCGCGCCGCAAGAACCCGGTGGTCATCGTGAACCGCGGCGAGACCCGCAGTGACCGGCGGGCGGCCGTGAAGCTCGACGCCGGCACCACCGAGACGCTCGTGCACCTGGCGGAGCGGCTCAGCGCGGCGGCGTCGACCGACTAGCGCGGGCGCTGCCGCCGGACGGACCAGCGCGGGCGCTGCCGCCGGACGGACCTGCCGGGCGCGTCTGCGAAGATCGACGGGTGACGACCCTCCTGTACCTCGTCCGGCACGGCGAGACCGACTGGAACGCGCAGCGCCGCATCCAGGGCTCGACCGACATCCCGCTCAACGACACCGGACGACGGCAGGCCGCCGACGCCGCCGAACTCCTGACCCGCCGGCCGTTCGACGCGGTGGTCGCCTCCCCGTTGTCCCGTGCGGCCGAGACGGGCGCGATCATCGCCGACCGCCTGGGCCTCGACGCACCGACGACGTACCCGGGCCTGGCCGAGCGCTCCTACGGCGAAGCCGAGGGGCTGACCGACGACGAGGTGTCGGCACGGTACCCGCACGACGACATCCCCGGTCGGGAGTCCCGCTCCGCGCTGCTCGCCCGCGTCACCGAGACCCTCGGTGAGATCGCGGTCCGGTTCGACGCCGGCGTCGTCGTGGTCGCGACCCACGGCGCGGTGATCCGCAGTGTCGTGAACGCCGCCGCCCCCGGCACCGCCGACCGCCGCAACACCCCGATCCGCAACGGGTCCATCCACTCGTTCCGGTGGGACCCCGAGCGCTTCCACGCCGAACTCGTCCGGTTCGACGACCCGATCGACGACGTGTCCGACGCCACCGGAGGGTCCGCGTTCGAGTACCAGAACCCCTTGGAGCGCCGGGGCTGACCGGGGACTAGGCTCCGACGCACCCGCACACCGGGGTGAGGGGAGCCACATGTCCGACGACGGAACCAACCGACACGGTCAGCGTGCCCTCGACCAGCAGGACGACGACCTCGACCGGGTGTTCGGTCCCGAGACGGCGAGCGTCCCCACCCGCACCCGGGCCCGTACCTGGTTCATCATCGGCGGGAGTGTCCTGGCGGTCGCCGCCGTCATCGCGGTGGTGCTCGGCTCGATCATCGGGAGCGTCCAGAACGGCATCGGCGGGGTCTTCCCACGGCCCGACGTGGCGCTCGACCGGTTCGACACGCGAGTGCGTGCCCTGCCCGGCGTCACCGACGTTCGGCACCACGCCCCGTCGAAGACGGCGTTCGCGAGCTACGACGCCGTCGCCTCGGTCCGGGCGGACCCGGCACTCGACCCCGCTGCCCGGCGTGACCTGGTCGCCGCCATCAGCCGTGCGGCCGACGATTCCGGCGGCAACGGTGTCCGCGTCGTCGTGGTCGCCGACCTCGGCACCCTGCAGATCGGCGTCACCGGTGCCGGTGAGGTCGCGGCGAAGCGCCTGGCACTGGCGGACACGCTCGACCACATCGGCGGTGTGACGGAGGTCCGTTGCTCGTGGGAGCGCGGCGGGGATCCGTCCGACGCAGCACGCGACCAGTCGATCGTCGTGCGGACACCGGGTCGGGGTGCCGCTGTGCCACCGATCGTGTCGCGGGTGACCGAGGAGACGCAGAAGGTGTTCCCCGGGGCGGACGTGCAGGTGATCGCGCCGGAGTGACGTGCGGTGTGGCGTGGTGTGGCGTGGTGGTGGCGCGTCCGACGTGGAACGACACTGTCGACGTCGTACGACATCGGCATCGTCGTTCCGCATCGCCACCAACCACGAGCCCGTGCCGCGCCGCGCGCGCGCACCCGCACCGCCCTCAGCCCCGCCGGTCCCCCACGGCCCGCTCGACGGCCCGGACGACCTGCTCCGCCGAGTCCTGCCACCGGAACCGACCGGCACGCTCGATCGACTGCCGCGAGGCCTCGTCCCACCGCTCCTCGACCCGCCGGACGGCCGCGGCAAGGGCGGACGGCGACGCCGGGTCGAAGTACTCCGCAGCCGAGCCGCCGATCTCCCGGAAGATCGGGATGTCACTGACGACGACCGGGGTCCCGACGCCCATCGCCTCGACGAGCGGGATGCCGAACCCCTCGTCGTACGACGCGGTCGCCAGCGCGGTGGCCGAACGGAGCACGGACAGGTACTCCTCGTCGGTGGCGCCGTCGTGGAACACGATCGTCCCCGTGGGAGCCAGCGCCTCGAGCCGTGCACGGTCGGCGTCGGACACCCGCGACATGCAGTGCAGCGTCCAGTCCGCCCCGAGGAGCGGCAGCGCCGCCGCCAGGGTCTCGACGTTCTTGTACGGCATGAACGAGCCCATGTAGACGAGCGAGCGTCCACGTGGCGCTCCGGGCACCCGCGGTGTCGCCGGGTCGGCCGCGTTGTAGGCGACCGTCACGGGTCGCTTCGTCAGCCGGTGCTCGGCGATCAGCCCGGCGGTCGTCTCGGACACCGTCACCACCCCGTCGGCGCCGTTCAGCAGGAACCGCTGCGGCGCCCAGGACAGGTGGAACGCCCGCCAGCCGAGCCGCAGCGGCCACGAGAACTCCCGCGGGGGCGTGCGGTTGCGGTAGTAGATCAGGTCGTGCAGCGTCAGGACGAGCGCGTACCGACGACCCCGTGACCCCATCGTCTGCATGGGCGAGAACACCGCGTCGAGCCCGAGCCGGTTGACGCGCCGGGCGACGAGCGGCTCACCCGCGTCCGTCGGCGCGGGCAGCAGCTCCCACGGCAGGTTCCTCGGCAGCGACTCGAGCTGGCGCTCATCGCTGACGAGCAGCACGTACTCGTGCCGGTCCGGCAGGTGCGCGACGACCCCGGCGGTGAACCGGCTGATGCCGTCGTGCCGGCCGATCCGCACGTACCGGCAGTCGATGCCGATGCGCAGGCGCGTCACGACGCGTCCGCCGTCCGGGAGGCCCGCCCCGCCCCCGACGGTCGGCTGTCCGTCGCGGCCGCGCCGCGTCCAGTGCGTCCATGGCGTGCGCCACGTCCGGTCGTGTCCGCCATCCGGCGGAGCACCGCCGCCGCGGCCGGAGCCGGCGTCTCGTAGTGCACCAGGTGGCCGACACCCGGGATCACGACGAGCTCGGCGTCCCGCAGGCGCTCGGCGAGTGCGCGCTGTTCGGGGACGGCGGTGATGTCGTCGTGCTCGGCCGCGACGAGCAGCACGGGCACCGTGATCCGGTCGGCGTACTCGGAGACGTCGTGGGTGACCGAGGTGCGGAACGCCTCGAGCACGCTCGTGCGGTTCGCGAAGGCCGAGAAGTACCGGTCGTGCTGGTCGTGCACCCACCGGCGGACGGCGGGGTCGTGCGACTTCAGCATCGCGATGCTCATCGCCCGGACGATCGCGCCGTTCCGCAGGATCCCGAGCCCGATCGGCTTCGGCAGCACCGCACCGGCGCGGTAGTACCCGCTCGCGATCGCGGTCCCGACGGCACGCGGACCCTGCAGTGCCGGGGCGGCGATGGGGTTCACGAGCACGAGCAGTCGGGTGTCGAGCCCGGCGGCGACGGTGGCCGACACCACGATCGACCCGAACGAGTGTCCTAGCACGACGGTGTCGCGGCCGAGCCCGAGCGCGGCGTGGAACCCGGTCAGCCAGGCCACGTACGCGTCGATGTCCGACACCGGCAGCGGATCGGACACGCCGAAGCCGGGCAGGTCCGGCACGATCACACGGACACCTTCGAGGTGCGCGGCGATGGTCTCGAGCCCGTGGTGGTCCCCGCGGAACCCGTGCACGGCGAGCACGGTGCGATCCGCGTCCTCGGGCCCGTAGACCCAGTAGTGCGTGGTCCGGCCGTCGACCTGGACGGCCCGGTGCACGACCGGGGTGGCGGCCATCAACGACTGGTACGGGGAGAGCACGGGCGGTTGCATCCGCGCCAGTCTAGGGAGCGAACCGCACGAAACCCCGGACACCCGCAGCATCTCGCGCCTATCGTGTCCGGGGCGGGCCGTCGACCGGTCCGTCGATGACGACGAGGAGCACGGTGACCTTCACAGCCCCGATCCAGCTGCCCGGCCTGACGCTCGACCCGCAGTGGTACAAGCGCTCGGTCTTCTACGAGTGCATGATCCGGTCGTTCGTCGACTCCAACGGAGACGGCATCGGCGACATCCAGGGCGTGATCGGCAAGCTCGACTACCTGCAGTGGCTCGGCGTGGACGCCCTGTGGCTGCCACCGTTCTTCCAGTCGCCGATGCGCGACGGCGGGTACGACATCGCCGACTACCGGGCGATCCTGCCGGAGTTCGGCACGCTCGACGACTTCCGCGAGCTCGTGACGAAGTCGCACGAGCGGAACATGCGCATCGTGATCGACATGGTGATCAACCACACCAGCGACCAGCACGAGTGGTTCCAGCAGTCCCGCGAGGACCCGGACGGCCCCTACGGCGACTTCTACGTCTGGCGGGACACCGACGAGGACTACTCGAACATCCGCATCATCTTCGTCGACACCGAGGAGTCCAACTGGACCTTCGACCCGGTCCGACGCCAGTTCTTCTTCCACCGCTTCTTCTCGCACCAGCCCGACCTGAACTTCGAGAACCCCGCGGTCATCGAGGCGATCTACGACGTCGTCCGGCACTGGCTCGACATGGGCGTCGACGGGCTCCGGCTCGACGCGATCCCGTACCTGTTCGAATCAGAGGAGGGCAACGGCGAGGGCGAGCCGGAGACCCACGAGTTCATCAAGAAGCTCCGCGCGATGGTCGACGACGAGTACCCCGGGCGGGTGCTCCTGGCCGAGGCCAACCAGTGGCCGCGCGAGACGGCGGCGTTCTTCGGCACCGACGAGGAGCCCGAGTGCCACATGGCGTTCGACTTCCCGGTGATGCCGCGCATCTTCTACTCGCTCCGTGCCCAGCACGCCGCCGAGCTCAAGGCGATCCTGTCCGAGACCCTCGACGTGCCGGCCAGCGCGGCGTGGGGCGTCTTCCTCCGCAACCACGACGAGCTCACGCTCGAGATGGTCAGCGAGGAGTACCGGCAGGCGATGTACGGCTGGTACGGCTACGACCCGCGGATGCGCTCGAACATCGGCATCCGCCGACGCCTCGCTCCCCTGCTCGACAACTCCCGCGCGGAGCTCGAGCTCATCCACGCGCTGCTGTTCTCGCTGCCCGGTTCGCCGTTCCTGTACTACGGCGACGAGATCGGGATGGGCGACAACATCTGGCTGCCGGACCGTGACTCCTCGCGCACGCCGATGCAGTGGACGCCGGACCGCAACGCCGGCTTCTCCACCGCCGACCCGGGCAAGCTCTACCTGCCCGTCGTCCAGTCGCTCGTGTACAACTACGCGCAGGTCAACGTCGAGGCGCAGCTCGCCCAGTCGCGCTCGCTGCTGCACTGGGTCCGCAACGTCATCCACACGCGCAAGGCCCACCCGGTGTTCGGCCTCGGGTCCCTGCACGTGCAGGAGACCTCGAACGACTCGGTCCTCGCCTTCGTCCGCTCGTGGGAGGGCTCCGGGCAGCAGTTCGGGCCGTCCGCCGAGGACGTCCTGTGCGTGTTCTCGTTCGCGACGAACCCGACCTCGGTCACGATCTCCGCGCCGGAGTTCGCGGGGCGCCCGCTCTACGACCTGTTCGGCGGCAGCTCGTTCCCGTCGTTCGACGAGGACGGCACCGTCACGCTCACCATGGGCACGCAGTCGTTCTACTGGCTGCACGTCGGCGCGCCGACCCGGTAGTCGGGGGTGTCGGTGCGTCCCGTTAGCCTGACCGCGTGACGTTCCCCACAGCACAGCTCGACGCGCCCGCTCCGTCCCAGGACCTCACGGGTCGGCCCTGGTGGCACGCGCTGGGCGTCTTCGACCTCGAGACCACCGGGGTCGACGTCGAGACGGCACGCATCGTCACCGCCCACGTCGGGCTCATCGACATGACCGGGGCCTCCATCGTCGAGGGTGCCTGGATCGCGGACCCAGGCGTCCCGATCCCGGAGGGCGCCGCGGCCGTGCACGGCTACACCACCGAGCGTGCCCAGGCCGAGGGGCGTCCCGCGGCCGAGGTCGTGGCCGAGATCATCGCCGCGATCGAGGCCGTGTTCGCCCGGGGCATCCCGCTGGTGATCTACAACGCCCCGTACGACCTCACCGTGCTCGACCGCGAAGCGAAGCGGCACGGGTTCGCCTCCCCCGTCATCGGCAACGTCGTCGACCCGCTGGTGATCGACAAGGCGCTCGACACCTTCCGCAAGGGCAAGCGCACGCTCGAGGCCGCGTCCGAGCTCTACGGCGTCACGCTCGACGACGCGCACGACGCCGGTGCCGACGCGATCGCTGCCGGGCGTGTCGCCCAGGCCATCGCGGGCAAGTTCCCGGACGAGCTCGGGATCTCCGCCGAGGAACTCCACCGCAAGCAGGTCGGATGGTGCGCCGAGCAGGCCGCCTCGTTCCAGGACTACATGCGCAAGAAGCGCGACCCGACGTTCACCGCCGACGGCCGCTGGCCCCACCGCAACGGCGCCTGACACCGCCCTGCCCCACTGGACACCGGTGTTCGCGCGCCGAACACCCGCAGACCGCGGTGTGACGCGCGAACACCGGTGTCCCGCGTCCCTGGGTCAGCGGCAGCCGGAGACACCGCACAACGCGAACGGGCGGCCCTCCCGGAGGAGGACCGCCCGTGGGCGTTGCGTGGGGCTGCTTACTTGCTGAAGCCCTTGAAGCGCTGGTTGAACTTCTCGACGCGACCCGCCGAGTCGAGGATGCGCTGCTTGCCCGTGTAGAACGGGTGCGAAGCGGACGAGATCTCGACGTCGATGACCGGGTAGGTCGCACCGTCGAGCTCGATGGTCTTGTCGCTGTTCGCGGTCGAACGCGTCAGGAACGTCTCACCGGAGGCCAGGTCGCGGAAGACGATGGCGCGGTACTCGGGGTGGGTGTCGGTCTTCATGGAGATTCCTCGATAGCGGTGATGGGATTGCGCGAACTGCGCGGGAAGTCGTCGGCTTGCGCCAGCCGTCCACGATACCAGAGAGACGGCGGGATCGCAGCGCTACGCGGCGCGTGCCGTGTAGCGACCGGCGTCCTTGGTGACCGAGAGGTCGATGCCGAACGCCTCGGTCAGGGTCTGGTCCGTCAGGACCTCGTCGATGGGGCCTGCGGCCTGCACGTGCCCGTCGGCGAGGACGAGCGCGTGGGTGAAGCCGGCCGGGATCTCCTCGACGTGGTGGGTCACGATGACGATGGCTGGCGAGTCCGCGCTCTGGGCGTAGCCGCCGAGGGTGCGGACGAGGCTCTCACGGGCACCGAGGTCGAGCGACGCGGCCGGTTCGTCGAGGAACAGGATCTCCGGGTCGGTCATCACGGCACGGGCGATCTGCACGCGCTTCTGCTCGCCGTCGCTCAGGTCGCCGAACGTGCGGTCGGTGAAGGACCCCAGGCCCCACTCCTCGAGCACGCGCTGCGCACGGCGGACGTCGAGCTCCTCGTACTCCTCGTTCCAGCGGCCCGTCACCGAGTACGCCGCGGTGAGCACGACGTCGATGACCTTCTCGGTCACCGGGATGCGACGGGCCAGCGCGGTCGACGCGAAGCCGATGCGCGGGCGGAGTTCGAACAGGTCGGCACCGCCCAGTTCGGTCCCGAGCACCTCGACGTCACCCGAGGTCGGGAACGTCTGGGCACCGGCGACCTGCAGCAGCGTCGTCTTGCCGGCGCCGTTCGCGCCGAGCACGACCCAGCGTTCGTCGTCCTGCACCTCCCACGAGATCGCGTCGAGGATGGTGGCCCCGTTGCGGACCACGGAGACGTCTGACAAGCGCACGACCGAGGGCATGCGACCAGCCTACGGGTTCTGGCCGAGCACCCGGTCGTAGACCTGCCGTGTCCTGGTGGCGATCGCGTCCCAGGTGAATTCGGTCTCGACACGAAGCCGTCCGGCGCGTCCCATGAGCTTCGCCAGCCCCTCGTCGGCGAGCACCTCGGTGAGGGTCGCGGCGAGGTCGGCCACGAAGCGGTCGGGGTCGGTCGGGGTGCCGGTGCCGTCCTGCACCTGGTCGATCGGGACGATGCGACCGGTGAGCCCGTCGGCGACGACCTCGGGGATGCCCCCGGTGCCCGTGCCGACGACGGGGATGCCGCACGCCATGGCCTCGAGGTTCACGATGCCGAGCGGCTCGTAGACCGACGGGCAGACGAACACGGTGCCCGAGGACAGCACGTTCACGATCTCCTCGTGCGCGAGCATCCGGTCGATCCAGACGACGCCTTCACGTTCCGCGCGGAGGCCCTCGACGAGCTCGGTGACCTCGGCGAGGATCTCGGGGGTGTCCGGCGCGCCGGCGCACAGCACGATCTGCACGTCCGACGGCAGCGACGCCACGGCGCGGAGCAGGTACGGCAGGCCCTTCTGGCGGGTGATGCGTCCGACGAACACGACGCTCGGGCGCGTCGGGTCGATGCCGAGGGCGCGCACGGCGTCCTCGTCGACGGTCGGCTTCCACGCATCGATGTCGATGCCGTTGTAGACGACGTGGACCTTCGTCGGGTCGATCGACGGGTACGAGCGCAGGATGTCCGCACGCATGGCCTTCGAGACCGCGATGACGCCGTCGGCGTGTTCGAACGCCTCGCGCTCCATCCAGCTGGACAGGCGGTAGCCGCCGCCGAGCTGCTCGGCCTTCCACGGGCGGAGGGGTTCGAGGCTGTGGGCGGTGACGATGTGGGGGATGCCGTAGGTCAGCTGCGCGATCCGGCCCGCGGAGTTCGCGTACCAGGTGTGCGAGTGCACGAGGTCGGCACCCTCGACGTCGGCCGCGATGGCCACGTCGGTACCGAGGGCCTGCAGCGCGCCGTTCGCCTGGCCGAGGCCGTCCGGGGTCCGGTAGCCCCACACGTCGGGTTCGTCACGGAAGGCCCCGAAGGCCCGGACACGGACTTCCGTGTCCGTCCCCGACCGCAACGCGGCGGTGAGTTCGGACACGTGGACACCCGCTCCGCCGTAGACCTCCGGCGGATACTCCCTGGTCAGCAGATCGACTCGCACTGGTTCAACGTAACCGGTTCCCAGTGCTGACGCCTACTGTGAGCGGCATGGCACCAAAGAAGGTCTTCGGCATCGTGCTCGCCGGCGGCGAGGGCAAACGACTCATGCCGCTCACGGCCGATCGCGCGAAGCCCGCCGTCCCGTTCGGCGGCAACTTCCGTCTCATCGACTTCGCACTGTCGAACCTGGTCAACTCCGGTCTGCAGAAGATCGTCGTCCTGACCCAGTACAAGTCGCACAGTCTCGACCGGCACGTCGCGGAGACGTGGCGCATGGAGGGGCTGCTCGGCTCCTACGTCGCGTCCGTCCCCGCGCAGCAGCGGCTCGGCAAGCGCTGGTTCGCCGGCTCCGCCGACGCGATCCTGCAGTCGCTCAACCTGCTGCGCGACGAACGCCCCGACATCGTGGTCGTCGTCGG
The DNA here is from genome assembly GCF_030209645.1 of Curtobacterium sp. ME-Dv--P-122a. Taxonomy (NCBI): domain Bacteria; kingdom Bacillati; phylum Actinomycetota; class Actinomycetes; order Micrococcales; family Microbacteriaceae; genus Curtobacterium; species Curtobacterium sp. ME-Dv--P-122a. The sequence continues at coordinate 121,978 of NZ_JARVRO010000005.1, read as the reverse complement.
TGCGGACCACGTGTACCGGATGGACTTCCACCAGATGGTCGAGGCGCACATCGCGTCCGGCCGCAGTGCCACGGTGGCGGCGATCCGTCAGCCGATCGGGCTCGCGGACCAGTTCGGCGTGATCCAAGTGGCCGACGACGACCCCACGAAGATCGACGCGTTCCTCGAGAAGCCGAAGGACGCCGTCGGGCTGGCTGACTCCCCCGGCGAGATCCTGGCCTCGATGGGCAACTACGTGTTCAACGCGGACGCCCTCGTCGACGCGGTCCTGCGCGACGGCCAGCTCGAGACGTCCGCGCACGACATGGGCGGCGACATCGTCCCCGACTTCGTCAACCGCGGCGACGCCGGCGTGTACGACCTGCAGCGCAACGAGGTCCCCGGTTCCACCGACCGCGACAAGTACTACTGGCGCGACGTGGGCACGATCGACTCGTTCTTCGACGCCCACATGGACCTCATCGCGCCCGTCCCGGTCTTCAACCTGTACAACCAGGACTGGCCGATCTTCAACCAGCAGACGAACCTGCCGCCGGCGAAGTTCGTCCGCGACGCCAACGGCAACACCGGGTCCACGGTGGACTCGCTCGTGTCGCTCGGTTGCCTGGTGTCGGGTGCGCAGGTCGAGCGCAGCATGATCGGGCCCTGGTGCTCGATCGACTCCGGCGCGAAGGTCCTCGACTCGATCGTGTTCGAGCGCGCCACCATCGGCGCTGGCGCGGTCGTCAACCGCGCCATCCTCGACAAGGACGTCGTCATCGCACCGGGCGCGCAGGTCGGCGTCGACCGCGAGGCCGACGAGGCACGCGGCTTCACCGTCACCGAATCCGGCATCACCGTGGTCGGCAAGGGCGTCCGCGTCGATGCGTGAGCACGACGCGTAACGACGCAGACACCCGGGGCGCAGCCCCGGACGGACGGCCTGGAGGCACGGCTCGCGTCACGGACGCGGCCGTGCCTCCGCCAGTCGGTACCGTTGGTGCGTGCCCCGCTTCCTCGTCGTCCTCGATGCTGATTCCACCCTCCTCGAGGACGAGGTGATCGAACTGCTCGCCGACAGCGCCGGGAGCCGGCCACAGGTGGCGGCGATCACGGAGCGCGCCATGCGCGGGGAACTCGACTTCGCCGAGAGCCTCCGGGAGCGTGTCGCGACCCTGGCGGGCCTCCAGGCAGACGTCTTCGTCCGCGCACAGCAGGCGGTCCGTGTGACGCGGGGCGCCGACCAGCTCGTCCGCGGGGTGCACGCCGCCGGCGGCACCGTCGGCGTGGTGTCGGGCGGGTTCCACGAGGTGCTCGACCCGTTCGCCGAGCAGCTGGGCCTCGACCACTGCCGGGCGAACCGCCTCGAGGTCACCGACGGCGTGCTCACCGGCCGCGTGCTCGGCGACGTGGTCGACGCACACGCCAAGGCCGTCGCGCTCCGCGAGTGGGCGGACGCCGACGGGGTCGACCCGGCACGGACCATCGCGATCGGCGACGGCGCGAACGACCTCGAGATGATGCGCGTCGCCGCGCTGTCGGTGGCGTTCGACGCGAAGCCGCGCGTGCGGGAGCAGGCGGACGTCGCGGTCGTCGACCGCGACCTGTCCGCCGTGCTCGCGACGCTCGGCCTGCGCGGCTGATCAGTCCGAGGGCTAGTGGCCCATCCCGAGGCCGCCGTCGACCGGGATGATCGCACCGGAGACGTACCCGGCGCCGTCGCTCGCCAGGAACAGCGTGGCGTCCGCGACGTCGTCGACCGTGCCGTAGCGGGCGGCCGGGATCGCCTTCTTGAACTCGGCCTGCAGCTCGTCGGAGAGCGCGGCGGTCATGTCCGTCTGGATGAAGCCGGGCGCCACGACGTTGGCGGTGATGCCGCGCGAGCCGAGCTCACGGGTGATCGACCGGGCCATGCCGACCAGGGCGGCCTTCGAGGACGCGTAGTTGACCTGGCCGATCTGGCCGTAGGCGCCCACGACGCTCGACATCAGCACGATGCGGCCGAACCTGGCCTTCATCATGCCCTTCGTGGCGCGCTTGACGACGCGGAAGGTACCCGTGAGGTTCGTGTCGACGACGCTGGTGAAGTCGTCCTCGGACATGCGGAGGAGCAGCTGGTCGTTCGTGATGCCGGCGTTCGCGACGAGGACCTCGATCGGACCGAGCTCGGCCTCGACCTGCGTGAACGCGGCGTCGACGGACGCCGTGTCGGTGATGTCGGCCTGCACCGTCAGCGCGCCCTCGGGACCACCCTGACCGCTGCGCGACGTCACGGCGACCCGGTGGCCGGCTGCGACGAACCGCTCGGCCAGCGCGTGGCCGATGCCGCGGTTGCCGCCGGTGATGAGGACGGTACGGGGGGTGCTCATGGTCGCTCCGTTCGGTGGGATCTGCTCGGCACGCGGTGCCGGGGACCCGGCGGACACGCCCGGACGAGCGTACCGGAGCGGACCACCCCGCCGGTTCGCGCGCGGCGCACCCACGATCGGTCCAGCGGGATTAGGCTTGACCACGGGTAGACGGAGACCATCTGTATGAAGAGCACGCACACGAGCATCACGTCGCTGCCGGACACACCGGAGCAGGACCGGGCGCACCGCCTGTCCCGCTACGTCTGGCAGATGGCCATCCGAGTGGTCCTCTTCATCTCCGCCGTGCTCGTGTACTCGATCTGGCACTCGTGGGTCGCGGTCATCCCGATCGTCCTCGCCGCGGTGATCCCCTGGGTCGCCGTCGTCATCGCGAACGCCGGCAGCCGGACCGAGAGCGACATGATCTCCCCCGCCGGGTCCATCGAGCTCTACGACGCCGTCGACCCGCGCCTCCGCGAACAGCAGGAGGACGCCCGGGCCCAGGCCTACCGCGACGAGCAGGACCGCCTCCGCCAGCAGGCGCAGCACGCGCAGGACGAGTGGCAGCGCAACGGCGACCGATCGAAGATGTGGGGACCCCGCTGATGGGTGCGACGTTCGACCTGCAGACCGAGCCGGGATCCACCCCGGTGTGCTCGCGAGCTGGTTGCACCTCGACGGCCGGGTGGCGCGTGAACTGGCGCAACCCCCGGATCCACGCGATCGACCGCGTGAAGATCTGGGCGGCCTGCGAAGAACACCGCGACTTCCTCGCCGACTACCTGCGGTCCCGCTCGTTCCCGGTGCGCGTCACCGGCATGCACGAGGACGTCGACCACCTCGACGACGAGCGCGAGGCGACCGCGGCGCCGAAGAACGACGTCGGGGTGCGCTCCACCGGCACCTCGCGATGACCGACGGCTTCGACCCGCAGTCCCGGTACGGCCGCAAGCACGCCGCCAAGCTGCAGCGCACCGCGGCGGGTTCCCGCTCGACCGACGACGCCAGGTCGGGCCCGTCCGGTCGGGACCCCGACGAACCGTTCGTCGGCTGGCGCTTCGTCCGGAGCCGCCGCTGGCTCGGCTACTTCGCGATCGCCGTCGCCTTCGCCATCGTGTGCGCACTGTTCGGCATGTGGCAGTGGGACCGCCGCAACGAGGCCGTCCGGCAGAACGAGCAGGTCGCGCAGAACTACGACCACACCCCCGTCCCCCTCGACCGGGCGCTGCCGAAGGCCTCGAGTTGGCAGGACGAGCAGGAGTGGCTCCGGGTCGCCGTGACCGGCCGCTACGACGTCGACTCGCAGCTGCTCGTGCGCAACCGCGTGCACAACGGGCAGCCCGGGTTCGAGGTCCTTACGCCACTGGTCACGTCCGAAGGCCGCGCCTTCATCGTCGACCGCGGGTGGGTGCCGACCGGCAACGCCCAGGACGCCCCCGACCACGTGCCCGCTCCCCCGTCCGGCGAGGTCACCGCGATCGTCCGCCTGCAGCAGAGCGAACCGCGCATCCCCGGCCGCTCCGACCCGAAGGACACCGACCAGGTGCAGTCGGTGACCCTGGCCGACGTGGCGAACAAGGTCGACGACCCGATCTGGACGGGCGCGTACGGGCAGCTCGCCTCGGAGACCCCCGCCCCGACCGAGGCCCGCCCGCTCGGCTGGGAGCGTCCGAACGCCGACACCGGGCTGCACCTCAGCTACTTCATCCAGTGGTTCCTGTTCGCCGCCGGGGGCTTCGGGTTCCTGGCGTACGTGATGGTGCAGGAGTACCGGAACCTCAACCAGGACGACCCGGAGGAGCGCGAGCGCGCCCTCGAGCGCGAACGCCGCAAGAACGCGAAGCCGAAGACCGACGCCGAGATCGAGGACGAGCTCATCGCGTCACGTCGCTGACGGGCGGCCGAGGCGCGGCTGAGACGCGGCCGTGTGTGCGCGTGTGTGTGCGTCGGCGCACCGTGCGCACCTCTCAACCCCGTGCGCGCTTCCGCGCACCGTGCAGCGCCACAAGCGCGCACCCAGCACGCAACGCCGCACCGGATGGCGAAACCGGCACCGTGCGGACGGGAGGCGCGACGCACGACCGGCACCGCGCCTCCAGACCGCACCGTGCGCACCTCGCAACCCCGTGCGCGCTTCCGCGCACCGTGCAGCGCCACAAGCAGGCACCCAGCACACAACGCCGCACCGGATGGCGAACGCGGCACCGTGCGGACGGGCCTCGCCCGACCACACGCGCGGCAACTACGCGAGCTCGATGAGCTCCGCGTAGTCCTTGTTCCAGTGGTCCTCGGTGCCGTCGGGCAGCAGCAGCACACGCTCGGGGTTGAGCGCCTCGACCGCGCCGGCGTCGTGGGACACCAGGACGACCGCACCCTCGAAGCCGGCGAGGGCGTTGAGGATCTCCTCGCGCGAAGCCGGGTCCAGGTTGTTCGTCGGCTCGTCGAGCAGCAGGACGTTCGCGCCGGAGACCACGATCATCGCGAGCGACAGACGGGTCTTCTCTCCACCGGACAGGACCCCGGCCTTCTTGTAGCCGTCGTCGCCGGTGAACAGGAACGAGCCGAGCACCCGACGGGCCTCGGTCTCGTTGAGGTCGGTCGACGCCGACACCATGTTCTCGATCACGGTGCGGTTGATGTCGATGTTCTCGTGCTCCTGGGCGTAGTACCCGATGCGCAGACCGTGACCGGGCTGGATCTCGCCCGTGTCGGGCTTGTCGGCTCCCGCCAGGATGCGCAGCAGCGTCGTCTTGCCCGCACCGTTGAAGCCGAGGATGACCACGCGCGAACCGCGGTCGATCGCCAGGTCGACACCCGCGAAGATCTCGAGCGACCCGTACGACTTCGACAGCCCCTCGGCCATCAGCGGGGTGCGGCCGCACGGGGCCGGCGTGGGGAAGCGGATCTTCGCGACCCGGTCGGCGACACGCTCGTCCTCGAGGCCGGCGAGCAGCTTGTCGGCACGCGCGACCATCTGGTGCGCGGCCGCGGCCTTGGACGCCTTCGCGCCGAACCGAGCGGCCTGGTCCTTGAGCGTGGCGGCCTTCTTCTCGGCGCCCGCGCGCTCCTTGCGGCGGCGCTCCTCGTCGGCGACGCGCTGCCGCTGGTAGAGCTTCCAGCCCATGTTGTAGATGTCGATGGTCTGGCGGTTGGCGTCCAGGTAGAAGACGCGGTTCACGACCTCTTCGACGAGCTCCACGTCGTGGGAGATGATGATGACGCCACCGGGGTAGGTCTTCAGGTGCTCGCGGAGCCACACGACGGAGTCGGCGTCGAGGTGGTTGGTCGGCTCGTCGAGGATCATCGTCTCGGCGTCCGAGAACAGGATCCGGGCGAGCTCGATGCGACGGCGCTGACCACCCGAGAGCGTCTTGAGCTGCTGGTCGAGGATGCGGTCCGGCAGCTTGAGGTTCGAGGCGATCGACGCCGCCTCGGCCTCGGCCGCGTAGCCACCGAGCGCATTGAACTGGTCGTCCAGGCGGCTGTAGCGGCGCATCGCCTTCTCGGCCACGGCCGCGTCGTCGCTCGCCATGTCGAGGGTCGCGAGGCGGATGCCCTCCACGAGCTCACCGAGCCCACGGGCGTCGAGGATGCGCTTCCGCGCGGTCTCCTCCGGGTCGCCGGAGCGGGGGTCCTGCGGCAGGTAGCCGATCTCCCCGCCGCGGTCGATCGTGCCGCCGTTCGGCTGCGTCTCGCCCGCGAGGGCCTTGGTCATCGTCGTCTTCCCCGCGCCGTTGCGGCCGACGAGTCCGATCTTGTCGCCCTTCTCGACACGGAAGGACACTTCTTCCATGAGGAGACGAGCTCCGACGCGGATCTCGAGTTCGTGCACGGCAAGCACAGTGGACGTCCAATCAGTTGGTGGGTTTGCACAACGGTGTGTGCGTGAGGTGCACCGCTACGCTGACGGGACCGATGGTTCCGAACGGAACCAGCAGTCCATTCTAGGAGAATCCATGACGAACGCCACCGGGTTCGCTCCCCGCGCAGTCCTCGCCGACCGTCTGCGCACGCACGGGCTGGCCACCGACGCCGCCCTCGTCGCCGGCGGAGCCCTGTTCACCGCCGCGATGGCGCAGCTCGAGGTCCCGATGTGGCCGGTCCCGATCACCGGGCAGACGCTGGCCGTCGTGCTCGTCGGCGCGACCCTCGGCGCACGCCGCGGCATGCTCTCGCTGCTCGTCTACGCCGTCGCCGGACTCGCGGGTGCCCCGTTCTTCGCCGACATGCAGGGCGGCCTGCAGGCCCTCGCCCTGCCGAGCTTCGGGTACGTCATCGGGTTCATCCCCGCCGCCGGCCTCGTCGGCTGGCTCGCCCGTCGCAACTGGGACCGCAACGTCGGCCGCGCCGCGGTCGCGATGCTGCTCGCGAGTGCCATCCCGTTCGTGACCGGCCTGCCGTACCTGGCCGTGGCGCTCGGCCAGCTCGGCGCCCCGAACGACGTCCAGTCGGTGCTCACCGCCGGCCTGTACCCGTTCATCGTCGGTGGCATCGCCAAGGCCCTCATCGCCGCCGGCATCCTGCCGCTGGCGTGGAAGGCCGTCGGCCGCCGCTGAGGCCTCGCACGAGAACGGCCCCGCACCTGATCGGTGCGGGGCCGTTCTGCGTCCGGTGCGTGCGGGCAGGCGGGCTGGAGCGGTCACGACTCCCCGCCGCCCGGACGCCGAGTGGTCGCGTTCTGTCGTCTGGCGTGCGGTCAGCCGACAGAACGTGACCACTCGGCGAACGTGAGCGGGTGGTCGCGACCGATCGGCGGCGCGCCCCGCGCGTGGCGTGCGCACAGACGGACGGGAGGCGCGGTGCCAGCTGGCACCGCGCCTCCCGTCCGTGGTGGGTCGCGACTAGATCGCGAACCCGAGGGCGCGCATCATCTCGCGCCCGTCGTCGGTGATCCGTTCCGGCCCCCACGGCGGCATCCAGACCCAGTTGATCCGGAAGGCGTCCACGATGCCGTCGAGGGCGTTCGCTGTGTCACCCTCGATGACGTCGGTCAGGGGGCAGCCGGCGCTCGTGAGCGTCATGCTGATGACGAGCGCGTTGGCGTCGTCGTCCCAGGCGAGGTCGTAGATCAGGCCGAGGTCGACGATGTTCACGCCGAGTTCCGGGTCCTGGACCTCCTTCAGGCCCTCGACGACCTCGTCGAACTTGTCGGGGGCGAGTGCGGCGATCATCAGGCCTGCGCCTCGGCGGCGGCGACCTGCACGTAGCGGTCGTAGCCCTCGTTCTCGAGGCGGTCGGCGAGCTCGGGGCCGCCCTGCTCCGCGATCTTGCCGGCGACGAACACGTGCACGAAGTCCGGCTTGATGTAGCGGAGGATGCGCGTGTAGTGCGTGATGAGCAGCACACCGAGGCCGGTCGCGGCCTTGGCGCGGTTGACGCCCTCGGAGACGATCTTCAGCGCGTCGACGTCGAGGCCGGAGTCGGTCTCGTCGAGGACGGCGAACTTCGGCTTGAGGAGCTCGAGCTGCATGATCTCGTGGCGCTTCTTCTCGCCACCGGAGAAGCCCTCGTTGACGTTGCGCTCGGCGAACGACGAGTCCATCTTCAGGTCGGCCATCGACTGGCGGAGTTCCTTGATCCAGCCACGGAGCGCCGGAGCCTCACCGTCGATCGCCGTCTTGGCGGTGCGGAGGAAGTTCGACACCGTGACGCCGGGGATCTCGACCGGGTACTGCATCGCCAGGAACATGCCGGCACGGGCACGCTCGTCGACGCTCATCGCGAGGACGTCCTCGCCGTCGAGGGTGATGGTGCCACCGACGACGTTGTACCGCGGGTGACCGGCGATCGTGTACGCCAGGGTGGACTTGCCGGAGCCGTTCGGCCCCATGATCGCGTGGATCTCGCCCTCGTTGATGGTGAGGTCGACACCCTTCAGGATCTCCTTGGTGCCCTGATCGGTGTCGATCGAGACCTTGAGGTCACGGATTTCCAGAGTGGACATTGCGTTCCTTCGGTTGCAGCTGTGTGCGGCGTCAGCCGCGGGAAGTGTTGGGGGTGCTCAGTCGACCGGGACGACGTCCTGCACGTCGACGTAGACGTCGCCGTCGCGGACCTCGACCCGGAAGACCGGGACGGGCTCGTAGGCCGGGAAGTTCTGCGGCTTGCCGGTCGCCAGTGAGAAGCGGGACCCGTGGGCCCAGCACTCCAGCGAGTCACCCTCGACGAAGCCCTCGGCCAGCGAGATGTCGCCGTGCGTGCAGGTGTCGCCGATGGCGTGGACCGTGCCGGACGAGTCCTTCACGATCGCGACCGCCGTGCCGTCGACGACCACCCGCATCGGGCTGTCCACCGCGATGTCGGCTTCGGCGCAGACCTTCTCGGCCATCAGGCGGTTGCCTCCGCGCCGTCGGACGGCGCGGCGGCGGCCTGTGCGTCGCTCGCCTCGGCCGGTGCGGCGATGACCGAACGGCCCTCGGCCAGCTCCTGCTCGACCGCGGCGATGAGGCGTTCCTCGAGCTCGGGCGCACCGATCTTCTGGATGACCTCGACCAGGAAGCCGAGCACGACGAGGCGCCGCGCTTCTTCTTCCGGGACGCCGCGGGACTGCAGGTAGAACAGCTGCTCGTCGTCGAAGCGACCGGTCGCACTCGCGTGGCCGGCGCCCTCGATGTTGCCCGTCTCGATCTCGAGGTTCGGGATGCTGTCGGCACGGGTGCCGTCCGTCAGCACGAGGTTGCGGTTCTGCTCGTACGAGTCGGTGCCGTCACCGGCGCGGCCGATCAGGACGTCGCCGATCCAGACGGTGTGCGCGCCCTGGCCCTGCAGCGCGCCCTTGTAGTTGACCCGACCGCGCGTGTTCGGCGCGTCGTGGTTCACGTAGACCTGCTGCTCGATGTACTGGCCGGCGTCGGCGAAGTACACGCCGTACATCTCCGTGTCAGCGCCCTGCGCACCGAGGTGCGTCGAGGGGTTGACGCGGATGACGTCGCCGCCGAGCGAGACCACGACGTGCTTGAGGAAGGCATCGCGGCCGACCTCGGCGAAGTGGGTCGAGACGTGCACGGCGTCGTCGTCCCAGTCCTGCAGGCTGACGACGGTCAGTCGTGCGTTCTGCTGCGCGACGATCTCGATGTTCTCGCTCAGCAGGGCGCTGCCGCGGTTGTCGAGCACGACGATGCCCTGGGAGTTCGGCTCGGCCGTGATGACCGTGTGCGCAGCGCGGGGCTGCGACCCGAAGTCGGAACGGGTCACGGTGATGAACTCGTGCGCTTCGGTGGCCTTGATCGTGATCGCCAGGACCGCGTCACGGGCGGTCCAGGCTGCGGCCGAGGCGCGGTCCTCGGGCAGGCCGGCGGAGCCGACGCGGGGGTCGTCGCTGCGGCCCCACTCGACGTCGGCACCGTCGGACTGACGGGCGAGGTACGGGTAGGCGGATCCGTCGAGCGCGCCGTCCAGCAGCGGCTGGAGCTTGGCGAGCGGCGCGAACTTCCAGTTGACCTCTCGGCCGGTGACCTTCGGGAACGCCTCGACGTCGCCGGACTGGAACCGCTCGGAGCGGGTCTGGACCGGCACCTTCTTGTCGGGGGCGTCCCAGCCGCCGTCGGAGTGGGCTCCGGCGCCGTGCTGGGTGCCGCCCTGCGCTGCGGCAGCGGGCTCGATCGGCTGGTCGATGTGGGGAGGGGTGGTGCTGGACATCTAGCCGACGGATCCTTCCATGCTCATCTCGATGAGCTTGTTGAGTTCGAGTGCGTACTCCATCGGGAGCTCGCGGGCGATCGGCTCGATGAAGCCACGGACGATCATCGCCATCGCCTCGTCCTCGGCCATGCCGCGGGACATGAGGTAGAAGAGCTGCTCCTCGCTGACACGCGAGACCGTGGCCTCGTGTCCCAGCTGCACGTCGTCGACACGGATGTCGATCGCCGGGTAGGTGTCGCTCCGGCTGATCGTGTCGACCAGCAGGGCGTCGCAGCGCACGGTGTTGGCGGCGTGGTGCGCGGCCGGGTCGACCCGGACCTCACCGCGGTAGCCCGCACGACCGCCACCACGGGCGATCGACTTCGAGACGATCGACGACGTCGTGTACGGCGCCATGTGGATCATCTTCGCGCCGGCGTCCTGGTGCTGACCGGGGCCCGCGAAGGCGACGGAGAGCGTCTCGCCCTTGGCGTGCTCGCCGGCGAGGTAGATCGACGGGTACTTCATCGTGACCTTGGACCCGATGTTGCCGTCGATCCACTCCATCGTCGCGCCCTCGTGTGCGATCGCACGCTTGGTGACGAGGTTGTAGACGTTGTTCGACCAGTTCTGGATCGTCGTGTACCGAACGCGGGCGTTCTTCTTCACGATGATCTCGACGACGGCCGAGTGCAGCGAGTCGGACTTGTAGATCGGGGCGGTGCAGCCCTCGATGTAGTGGACGTACGAGTCCTCGTCCGCGATGATCAGCGTCCGCTCGAACTGGCCCATGTTCTCGGTGTTGATCCGGAAGTAGGCCTGCAGCGGGATCTCGACGTGGACGCCCTTCGGGACGTAGACGAACGAGCCACCGGACCAGACGGCCGTGTTCAGCGCGGCGAACTTGTTGTCGCCGGCCGGGATCACGGTGCCGAAGTACTCCTCGAACAGCTCCGGGTGCTCACGGAGCGCCGTGTCGGTGTCCATGAAGATGACGCCCTGCTGCTCCAGGTCCTCGCGGATCTGGTGGTAGACGACCTCGGACTCGTACTGCGCGGCGACGCCGGCGACGAGGCGCTGGCGCTCGGCCTCGGGGATGCCGAGCTTCTCGTAGGTCGCACGGATGTCCTCGGGGAGGTCTTCCCACGATTGCGCCTGCTTCTCCGTGGAACGCACGAAGTACTTGATGTTGTCGAAGTCGATGCCCGTCAGGTCGGCACCCCACGTCGGCATCGGCTTGCGGCCGAAGAGCGACAGCCCCTTGAGGCGGTTCTTCAGCATCCACTCGGGCTCGTCCTTGAGGTTCGAGATGTCGGTGACGACCTCTTCCGAGATCCCACGACGGGCGGAGGACCCTGCCGAGTCGGAGTCGGACCAGCCGAACTCGTATTGGCCGAGCCCTTCGAGCTCGGGACGGTCGATGAGCACGTCGGACATGGTCTCCTCGTTTCCTTCTCGCGGGACAGCGTTACAGGTGTGAACCCGTGGCGTCTGGACGCCATTCCACCGCGGACCGCTGACATGCGGACCGGGTGCTGCTCCCTCGCAACGACAATGGTTCCACGCAGTCCGTGGGTTGATCGGCGATCTCGGCCCATTCGGAGCCGGCGCCTGCCTAGACTTGACTGCTGCTGAACCCTCGAATCCTACAGGTTCACTGCACGGAACAACAGGAAGGCACCACCCTCGTGACACGCGTCGGATCCCCCGTCGAGCAGGATCTCCGGACCGGACGGTGGTGGTCGCTCCCCCGCGTGGTCGACCGTCGCGTGGTCGCACTGGCCTGGGCGTCCTTCGTGGTCGAGGTCGTGCTGATCGGCACCGGAGGCCTGGTGCGCCTCACCGCCTCGGGCCTCGGATGCCCCACCTGGCCCAAGTGCACGGCGGATTCGCTCGTCTCCACGCCGGAGATGGGCATCCACGGCATCATCGAGTTCGGCAACCGTCTGCTCACCTTCGTGCTCGTGATCGTGGCCGTCGCGATGTTCCTCGCGGTCGTCCGGATGCTCCGGACGCGCCCCGAACTCTTCTGGCTGGCGTTCGCTCAGGGCGTCGCGATCCCGGTGCAGGCCGTCATCGGCGGCATGAGCGTCTGGACGAACCTGAACCCCTTCGTGGTCGGGCTGCACTTCGTCGTCTCCGCCGCCCTCACCTCGGTGACCGCTGCGCTGGTCTACCGCACGACGCACGGCCCGCGCACCGCCCAGCGGCTCGTCCCGCGCTGGTACACGGGTGTCGTCCGCGGCACCGTCGCCGCCGTCGTCGTGACCGTGCTCGTCGGCATCCTGACCACCGGCAGCGGCCCGCACGCCGGAGCCGACGCCGCGGTCGACGGTGGACGCCTGCACCGCACCGGGTTCGACCCCGCGGTCATGGAGCACGTGCACGCCTGGCCCGCGTACGCCCTCTTCGCCCTGACCCTGGTGCTCGTCATCGGAGCCGTCCGCCTGGGCCGCCCGAGCAAGTGGCCACTGCTGCTGCTCGTCGTCGAGTTCCTGCAGATCGCTGTCGGGCTGACGCAGGCGCGAACGGGTCTGCCCGTGGGGCTCGTCGGCACGCACATGGTGCTCGCCGGGCTGCTCGTCGGAGCGGTGACCGCCGTGGTGCTGTCGACGCGGGCCTCGGCCGGCCGAGACGCCGTCCGGGAACCCATCGACGCCTGACGCCCGGGCGCGTCGCGCGCTCGACACCGGTTCTCCGACACCCCGCGAGTCGTTCGACTCGTGGGGTGTCGCGTTCGCGGTGGACGTGGCCGGCGGGCGCCACGCTGCTGACGCGGAACGACACCGCCGACGTCGCACGACACCGAATTCGTCGCTCGACATCCGCACCACGCGCGGTCCGCAGCGGCTCGCGTCCGCCCCGCGGCCGACGGCGGCAACGCCGGACGGGAGGCCCGTGGCGGGCCCGCACCGCGCCTCCAGGCCGCCTCGTGCCCGACGCAGGACGCCGGTGTCCTGCCGAGACGCCGCCGAACGCGCGAGACGCCGCCGGGTTCAGCGGCGTCTCGGCGGGGTGGCGGCGTCGTGCCGACACGACGGCGTCAACTGGACACGACGCCGTCACCTGGACACGACGGCGTCTTGCGGACCGAACGAGCGGGCGCCCGCTCGACCGCCTAGAAGGTGAAGACCTGCGGCAGCAGCGGGTCGATGCCCACGGCGATGAAGAGCAGCGTCAGGTACGTGATCGAGCTGTGGAAGACCCGCATCGGCTGCACGTGCTCGACGTGCTGGATGGCCCGCGAGTACAGGCGGTGCGACTCGACGACGAACCAGATGCCGCCGGCCAGCGCGACGACCGTGTAGAGCGGCCCCATGTGCCCGACCGGGATGAGCAGGAGCGAGCAGACGAGCGTCGCCCACGCGTAGAGCACGACCTGGAGGCCGACGACGGTGCGGCCACGGACCACGGCGAGCATCGGCACGTCGGCCGCGTCGTAGTCGTCGCGGTACTTCATCGACAGCGGCCAGTAGTGCGGCGGCGTCCACAGGAAGATCACCATGAACAGGATGACCGGGGTCCAGGTCAGCGACCCGGTGACGCCCGCCCAGCCGATGAGCACGGGCATGCAGCCGGCCGAGCCGCCCCACACGATGTTCTGCGGGGTGCGGCGCTTGAGCCACAGCGTGTAGACGAACACGTAGATGAGGATCGCGATGACGCTCAGCGCGGCGGCGAGCCAGTTCACCAGGAACCCGAGCACCGCGGTCGACAGGATGCCGAGCACCCACGAGAACACGAGGGCCTCGCGGTCGGACAGTTCACCGGTGACCAGCGGGCGGGTGCTCGTCCGCTTCATCAGCCGGTCGATGTCGCGGTCGATGTAGCAGTTGAAGGCCGACGCCGAACCGGCCGACATCGCTCCGCCGAGCATCGTCCAGAAGACGAGCCACAGGTCGGGGACGCCGCGTTCGGCGAGGAACATCGTCGGCGCCGTGGTGACGAGCAGCAGCTCCATCACGCGCGGCTTCGTCAACGAGACGTACGCACGGACCTTGCGGGACAGCGGCGATCGGGGTCGATCGGTGTCGGGCCGGGTCACGGTGGCAGTCGGCAAGAGAACCTCAGTCTGTTCGCATCAGCTCGCACACTCGGTGGACGACTGCGACGGCGTCCGGGCATGCGCTGACCCGGAATGTCCACGGGTCCCGATCAGTTTACGGGATGGAAGCGCCGCGACGGTGCCCCGCTCCGACATCCCGGCGTGATCCGGACGCGCTCGACACGCCCGGATCGACCGTCGACAGCCACCCCGGTGTGAACATCGGGGGTCACCTGAACCCCTTCTGAGTACCGGGTCACTATGCTGGACACGCCCTCCCGCAGTGCGCGCCCCGATGACGTCGGCCGCGATGAGCCGGTCGGCCGCCGCTAGACGGCGACACGACTCGGCCCCGGGATGGCCACATGTCCGTGCGATGGCACGAGCCCTCGCACATGTCGCATCAAGAAGGGTCAACATCCAAGTGGCTGAATTCACCTGGGACGCCATCGACCGGAAGGCCGTCGACACGGCCCGCGTTCTCGCCGCCGACTCGGTCGAGGCCGCCGGCAACGGTCACCCCGGCACCGCGATGAGCCTCGCTCCGCTCGCCCACCTGCTCTTCCAGAAGGTGATGCGTCGCGACCCGAGCGACTCCACCTGGATCGGCCGCGACCGCTTCATCCTCTCCGCCGGTCACGCCTCGATCCTCCAGTACGTGCAGTTCTACCTGCACGGCTACGGGCTCGAGATCGACGACCTGCAGCACCTTCGCAAGTGGGGCTCGAAGACCCCGGGTCACCCGGAGTACGGCCACACCGACGGTGTCGAGATCACCACGGGCCCGCTCGGCCAGGGCCTCGCGTCCTCGGTCGGCTTCGCCTACGCCCAGCGCTTCGAGCGCGGCCTGTTCGACCCGGAGACCCCGGCCGGCCAGTCGCCGTTCGACCACTACACCTACGTGATCGCCGGCGACGGTGACATGCAGGAAGGCGTGACGAACGAGTCCGGCTCGCTCGCAGGCCGTCAGCAGCTCGGCAACCTCATCGCGTTCTACGACTCGAACCAGATCTCGATCGAGGACAACACCGACATCGCGTTCTCGGAGAGCGTCGCCGACCGCTACGAGGCGCTCGGCTGGCACGTCCAGATCGTCGACTGGAAGAAGACCGGCGAGTACTCCGAGGACGTCGAGGAGCTCCACGCCGCGATCGAGGCCGCCAAGCAGGTCACCGACAAGCCGTCGCTCATCGTCCTCAAGACGATCATCGGCTGGCCGTCGCCGACCAAGCAGAACTCGGGCAAGATCCACGGCTCGGCGCTCGGCGCCGACGAGATCAAGGGTCTCAAGGAGATCCTCGGCTTCGACACCGACAAGACCTTCGAGGTCGCCCCCGAGGTCCTCGAGTACACCCGCGGCGCCGTCGCCAAGGGCCAGGCCGAGCACGCCGAGTGGCAGAAGTCCTTCGACGCGTGGGCCGCGGCCAACGCCGACAAGAAGGCGCTGTTCGACCGTGTCCAGTCGAAGGAGCTCCCGGAGGGCCTCGAAGCAGCGCTCCCGGTCTTCCCGACCGACAAGGCCGTCTCGACCCGCGCCGCTTCCGGCAAGGTCATCAACGCCATCGCGCCGCTGATGCCCGAGTTCTGGGGCGGTTCGGCCGACCTCGCCGAGTCGAACCTCACCACGATCGAGGGTGCCAAGTCCTTCGGTCCGGCCGAGGCCTCGACGTCGACGTGGAGCACCGACCCATACGGCCGCGTGCTGCACTTCGGCATCCGCGAGCACGCCATGGGCTCGATCCTCAACGGCATCGTCCTGCACGGGAACACCCGCCCCTTCGGTGGCACGTTCCTGATCTTCAGCGACTACATGCGTCCCGCGGTCCGTCTCGCCGCGCTCATGCAGGCGCCGGCGATCTACGTCTGGACCCACGACTCCATCGCCCTCGGCGAGGACGGCCCGACGCACCAGCCGATCGAGCAGGTCTCGTCGCTCCGTGCGATCCCCGGTCTCGACGTCGTCCGCCCGGCCGACGCGAACGAGGTCGCGTACGCGTGGCTCGAGATGCTCAAGCACACCGACCGCCCGGCCGGCATCGCGCTGAGCCGTCAGAACCTCCCCGTGTTCGAGCGTGGCGAGGGTGACGCGACCGGTGAGGTCTTCGCTTCGGCGAAGAACGTCGCCAAGGGTGCGTACATCCTGGCCGAGGCGCCCAACGGCACCCCGGACGTCATCCTCATCGCGACCGGTTCCGAGGTCCAGATCGCGGTCGATGCTCGCGAGCAGCTCAAGGCCGAGGGCATCAACGCCCGCGTCGTGAGCGCGCCGTCGATCGAGTGGTTCCGCGCCCAGTCCGAGAACTACCAGGACCAGGTGCTCCCGAAGGACGTCACCGCTCGCGTGTCGGTCGAGGCCGGCATCGCCATGAGCTGGCGCGACATCGTCGGCGACAAGGGCCGCAGCGTCTCGATCGAGCACTTCGGTGCCTCGGCCGACTACCAGACGCTCTTCAAGGAGTTCGGCTTCACGACGGAGCACGTGGTGGCCGCCGCGAAGGAATCGATCGCAGCTTCCTGACCTGCAAGGGCCGGGTCCGGTTTCCGGATCCGGCCCTTCTTCCGGGAGGCCCGGCTCGGTTCCGCCACGGGCCTCCCGTCCCCGAAACCCCGACTCACGGTCCTCGGACCCGTCGATGAAAGAAGAAGAGAAACACATGGCTGAGAACACCCCCACCGCCGCCCTCTCCGCGGTCGGCGTGAGCATCTGGCTCGACGACCTCTCCCGCGAGCTCCTCGAGACCGGCAAGCTCACCGAGCTCATCGAGCAGAAGAACGTCGTCGGCGTGACGACGAACCCGACGATCTTCGCGTCGGCCCTCGCCAAGGGCGAGCGCTACGACTCGCAGGTCAAGGAACTCGCCGCTGCGGGCACCGACGTCACCGATGCGATCTTCGAGATCACCACGCAGGACGTCGCGAACGCTTCCGACGTCTTCAAGCCGATCTACGACGAGACCAAGGGCTTCGACGGCCGCGTCTCGATCGAGGTCGAGCCGGGCCTCGCGCACGACACCGCCAAGACCATCGAGCAGGCCAAGTTCCTGTTCGAGAAGGTCGGCAAGGAGAACGTCCTCATCAAGATCCCGGCGACGCTCGAGGGTCTCGAGGCGATCACCGAGGTCATCGGCGCCGGCATCTCCGTCAACGTCACCCTGATCTTCTCGCTCGAGCGCTACCGCGCCGTCATCGACGCCTACCTCGGTGGGCTCGAGAAGGCCAAGGCCGCTGGCCACGACCTCTCCAAGATCCACTCGGTCGCGTCCTTCTTCGTGTCGCGCGTCGACTCCGAGATCGACCAGCGCCTGGACGCCGTCGGCACCGACGAGGCCAAGGCCCTCAAGTCGAAGGCCGGCATCGCCAACGCGCAGCTCGCGTACCAGGTCTGGACCGAGGCGTTCGCCTCCGAGCGTGCCCTCGGCCTGCTCGAGTCCGGCGCCAACACGCAGCGTCCGCTCTGGGCCTCGACCGGTGTCAAGGACCCGTCGCTCCCCGACACGCTCTACGTGACCGAGCTCGCCGCCCCGAACACCGTCAACACGATGCCGGGCAAGACGCTCGACGCCACGTTCGACCACGGTGAGATCCACGGCGACGCCATCGCCGGCACGTTCGACCAGGCGCAGCAGGTCCTCGACCAGCTCGCCGCACAGGGCGTCGACTACGACGAGGTCGTCGCACTGCTCGAGAAGGAGGGCGTGGACAAGTTCATCGTCTCCTGGGGCGAGCTCGTCGACACCGTCAAGGCAGCGCTCGAGGGCGCCAAGTAGTGACGGTTTCCATCGCAGCCAGCGGCGGCGCCGCGCGGGCCATCGAACAGGTGGTCCCGCGGCTCGTCGCTGACCTGGTGGCCTCGGGCATCACCGCCCAGGACGCCGATCTGTGGGGAACCACCGCCGAGGCCGAGGCGTCGAAGCGCCTCGGCTGGGTGGAGGCCGTGTCGGTCTCCCGCCCGCTCGTCGCCGAGGTGACCGCGCTGCGCGAGTCGCTCCGTGCCGAAGGGGTCGACCACGTCGTCCTCGCCGGCATGGGCGGCTCGTCCCTCGCACCCGAGGTCATCACGCGCACCGCCGGCGTGCCCCTCACGGTCCTCGACTCGACCGACCCCGCACAGGTCCGCGCGGCCGTGACGACCGACCTCGAGCGCACCGTGCTCGTGGTCTCGTCGAAGTCCGGCTCGACGCTCGAGACCGATTCGCAGCGCCGTGTCTACGAGCAGGCCTTCCGCGACGCCGGCATCGACCCGGCCCGCCGCATCGTCGTCGTCACCGACCCGGGCTCCGCGCTCGAGGCCGCTGCGATCGACGCCGGCTACCGCGTCTTCACCGCCGATCCCACGGTCGGTGGCCGCTACTCCGCGCTCACCGCCTTCGGCCTCGTGCCGTCCGGGCTCGCGGGAGCGGACATCGCTGAGCTCCTCGACGAGGCCGACGCGATCTCCGCGCTGCTCTCGGTCGACCTGGACGAGAACCCCGGGCTCGTGCTCGGTGCGGTCCTCGCCGGCACAGAGCCGCTGCGCGACAAGATCGCCATCGTGCCCGACGGCACGCACATCGTCGGTTTCGGCGACTGGGTCGAACAGCTGATCGCGGAGTCGACCGGCAAGGACGGCCGCGGTCTGCTGCCCGTCGTGCTGCACGCGCACTCCCCCGAGGTCACCGCCGGCCTGCCGGACGTCCAGGTCATCCGCCTGGTCGGTTCGCGCGAGGACGAGCGTCACGTGGCCGAGGGCGAGGTCGAGATCACCGGCACGCTCGGTGGCCAGATCCTCGTCTGGGAGTACGCCGTCGCGGTCGCCGGTCGCCTGCTCGGCATCAACCCGTTCGACCAGCCCGACGTCGAGGCCGCCAAGGTCGCGACCCGCGCGCTCCTCGACGACCGCCCCGTTGCGGCGCAGCCCGCCTTCTCCGAGGACGGCATCGCCGTCCACGCGACGCCCGGACTCGCGGTCGGTGCGACGCTCTCGGAAGCCGTGTCGGGCCTCCTGTCCGCACTCGACCCGACCGGCTACGTGTCGGTGCAGGCGTACGTCGACCGCACCACCAACAGCGGTCTGGAGTCGCTGCGCGACGCGATCGCGGCGCGCACGGAGCGCCCCGTCACCTTCGGGTACGGCCCCCGTTTCCTGCACTCGACCGGCCAGTACCACAAGGGCGGCCCCGCCACGGGAGTGTTCCTGCAGATCGTGGCCGACGAGGCGGAGGACCTGGCGATCCCGGGTCGGCCGTTCACGTTCGGGCAGCTCCTCCGGGCCCAGGCAGCCGGCGACGCGAGCGTCCTCGCCGAGCACGGCCGGCCGGTCCTCACCCTCACGACGTCGGACGTCCACGCCGCCACCGCGGCGATCGCGTCCGCCGTCTCCCACTGACTCGTAAGGAGTTCACCGACTCATGTCACCGGTGGCAATCACCCCGGAGCACAACCCGCTCCGGCTGCCGACGGATCGTCGACTGAACCGGATCGCGGGACCGAGCACGCTCATCATCTTCGGCGTGACGGGCGACCTGTCACGCAAGAAGCTGATGCCCGCGGTCTACGACCTGGCCAACCGGGGGCTCCTGCCCCCGGGGTTCGCGCTCGTCGGGTTCGCTCGTCGCGACTGGGAGGACCAAGACTTCTCCCAGCTCGTCCACGACGCCGTCAAGGAGCACTCGCGCACCCCGTTCGACGAGGACGTCTGGCGTCAGCTCGAACAGGGCATCCGCTTCGTCCAGGGCTCGTTCGACGACCCCGAGGCGTTCCGCGAGCTCAAGCGCACCGTCGACGACCTCGACGCCGAGCGCGGGACGCTTGGCAACCACGCGTTCTACCTGTCCATCCCGCCGAAGATGTTCCCGGTCGTCACCGAGCAGCTGAAGCTGTCCGGGCTGACCGAGAAGCGCGAGGGCTCCTGGAGCCGCGTGGTCGTCGAGAAGCCGTTCGGCTCCGACCTCCGCACCGCGCGCGAGCTCAACGCGATCGTCGAGAGCGTCTTCGCGCCCGACGACGTGTTCCGCATCGACCACTACCTCGGCAAGGAGACCGTCCAGAACCTGCTGACGCTCCGGTTCGCGAACCAGATGTACGAACCCATCTGGAACTCGAACTACGTCGACCACGTGCAGATCACGATGGCCGAGGACATCGGCGTCGCCGGGCGTGCCGCGTACTACGACGGCATCGGTGCGGCGCGCGACGTCATCCAGAACCACCTGCTGCAGCTCCTCGCACTCACCGCGATGGAGGAGCCCGTCTCGTTCAAGGCCGCCGACCTGCGCGCCGAGAAGGAGAAGGCGCTCTCCGCCGTCCGTCTGCCCGAGGACCTGTCGACCGCCACTGCCCGCGGGCAGTACGACGGCGGCTGGCAGGGCGGCGAGAAGGTGCTCGGCTTCCTCGAAGAGGCCGGGATGAACCCGGAGTCCGGTACCGAGACCTACGCGGCGATCAAGCTCGACATCGCGACGCGTCGCTGGCAGGGCGTCCCGTTCTACCTGCGCGCCGGCAAGCGTCTGGGCCGTCGTGTGACCGAGATCGCGATCGTGTTCAAGCGCGTCCCCGAGGACGTCTACGGCAACACGCAGTCCCCGCTCGGCCAGAACGCGCTCGTCATCCGTGTCCAGCCGGACGAGGGCGTCACGCTCCGCTTCGGTTCGAAGGTCCCCGGCGTCGGCACCCAGGTGCGCGACGTGACGATGGACTTCGGCTACGGCCACGCGTTCACCGAAGCATCCCCCGAGGCGTACGAGCGACTCATCCTCGACGTGCTCCTCGGTGACCCGCCGCTGTTCCCGCGGCACCAGGAGGTCGAGCTGTCCTGGAAGATCCTCGACCCCATCGAGGAGTTCTGGGCCACGCAGGGCCAGCCCGAGCAGTACCGTCCCGGCACGTGGGGGCCGGCATCCGCCGACGCCCTGCTCGCCCGCGACGGTCGGACCTGGAGGCGTCCGTGAAGATCGACATGCCCGACACCACGGTGTCGAAGATCCAGAAGAAGCTCGTCCGCATCCGTGAAGAGGGCGGCGCCGTCGCCCTCGGCCGTGTGCTGACCCTCATCATCTCGACGGCCCTCGGTCACGAGGAAGAGGCGATCGAGGCGGCCAACGAGGCGTCCCGCGAGCACCCGATGCGCGTCATCATCGTCTCGAAGAACAGCGGTGACACGAAGTCCCCCGGGCGCCTCGACGCGCAGATCCGTGTCGGCAGCGACGCGGGTGCGAGCGAGGTCATCGTCCTCCGGGCGTACGGCGAGACCGCGACCGACGAGGAGAGCCTGGTCACCGGCCTCCTGCTGCCGGACGCACCCGTCGTTGCCTGGTGGCCGCAGACGGCTCCCGAGCAGCCCGCGGCCTCGGCCCTCGGCCGCATCGCGCAGCGACGGATCACCGACGCGGCCGCGCAGAAGGACCCCAACGGCGCGATCGAGGCACTCGGTGCGTCCTACGTACCGGGTGACACCGACTTCGCGTGGACCCGTCTGACCCTGTGGCGGAACCAGCTCGCCGCGGCGCTCGACCAGCCGCCGTACGAGCCGATCACCGCCGTCGAGGTCTCCGGCGCGTCCGACAGCCCGTCGACGATCCTCCTCGCCGCCTGGCTGCAGCTGCAGCTCCAGGTGCCGGTGTCCGTCGTCACGTCGCCGCGCGCGACGGGGTCGAGCGGCATCCACGGTGTGAAGCTCGTCCGCGAGTCCGGCACCATCGAGCTCGAGCGTTCCCTGGTGGACGTCGCCACGCTCTCGATGCCCGGGCAGCCGACGCACGACCTGTCGCTGCCACGCCGCAACCTGCGCGACTGCCTGGCCGAGGAACTCCGTAGACTCGACCCGGACGTCCTCTTCGGAGACGTCGTCAAGCACGGGGTGCCCCAGCTGCGCGAGACCATCGCCCGCTGATCAACACCCCACACGGTCGGGCCGCCTGTCTGGTGCAGGCGGCCCGACCGGACCGAAGGCGGTCGGACGACCGGTCGGCCGCCACGAACACGGGAGTCACGTGACCAACGAACGGCGGGTGCTCGTGCACCCGGACAAGCAGGCCCTCGGCGCTTCGGTCGCCGCACGCTTCATCACCAAGATCATCGACGTGCTCGACGAGCAGGAGCGTGCCGACATCGCGATCAGCGGTGGATCGGTCTCCTCCCTCGTCCTCGCTGCGATCGGCCAGTCGCCGGCGCGCGAGAGCGTCGACTGGTCGAAGGTGCACGTCTGGTGGGTCGACGAGCGCTGG
Organism: Curtobacterium sp. ME-Dv--P-122a; assembly: GCF_030209645.1. Lineage (NCBI taxonomy): Bacteria > Bacillati > Actinomycetota > Actinomycetes > Micrococcales > Microbacteriaceae > Curtobacterium > Curtobacterium sp. ME-Dv--P-122a. The sequence goes on along the minus strand of NZ_JARVRO010000005.1, from coordinate 99,782 downwards.
GTCCCCTCGGACGACGCCGACCGCAACACGATCGGCACGCAGACCGACTTCTTCGACCACGTCGACATCCCCGCGTCGAACATCCACCCGATGCCGGCGTCGGACGGCGGGCTCGACATCGAGGCCGCTGCGACCCAGTACGAGCACGAGCTGCAGGACGCCGCGCCCGAGGGTGCCGTCGCGCCGCGCTTCGACATCACGCTGCTCGGTGTCGGCCCCGACGGGCACACCGCCTCGCTCTTCCCGGAGTTCCCGCAGCTCACCGTCACCGACCGCGCCGTCGTGTCGGTCGACGACTCCCCCAAGCCACCGCCGCAGCGTCTCACCGTCACCTTCCCGGTGATCAACGCCTCGCAGCGGGTCTGGGTGATCCTCTCCGGCGCTGAGAAGGCCTCGGTCCTCGGGCTGGCCCTTGCCGGTGCATCGATCGAGGACGTCCCCGTGGGTGGCGTGCAGGGTCGCAAGCGCACCGTCTTCTTCGTGGACCAGGACGCCGCGCGCGACGTCCCCGAGAACCTGATCGCGTCGACGTACTAGACGCGCGTTCCTCACGGACTGGAGGCCCGGTGCCAGCTGGCACCGGGCCTCCCGTCCGTCTGTGGTCGCGCCCACTGCGCGCCGCGCCGCGACCGCGACGCCGAGTGGTCACGAACTGTCGCCCGCGGGCGCCGCAGGCGACAGTTCGTGGCACCACCGCGCATCACCCGCGGCGTGTCGTGACCTCTCGGCGAGCCTGCTCTCCGCGCGGCACCTCGAGCGCCGAGCGGTCGCGACTCCCCGCCGGCACGACGCCGAGTGGGCACGAACTGTCGGCTGCGCGCACGCCGCACGACAGTTCGTGCCACCACCACACACCGCACGCGGCGTGTCGTGACCTCTCGGCGAGCGAGCCACCCCTTCCCCGGGACACACGAAGGCCCCCGCACCATCGGTGCAGAGGCCTTCGTCAGCGTGTGTGCGCTAGCTCTTCTTCGCCGCGGTGCCGCGACGCTCTCGGAGCTGCTGGAGCGCGTCCTCGAGGAGCTGCGCTGCCTCTTCCTCGGTGCGGCGTTCCTTCACGTACGCGAGGTGCGTCTTGTAGGGCTCGGTCTTGGAGACCACGGGAGGGTTCTCCTTGTCGCGCCCGGCCGGCAGACCGCTCGACGGCGAGTCCACCGTCTCGGGGATCTCTTCGTCGGGCAGGTTCGCGGCGAAGTACCGCACGACCTCGTTGCCGAGGGCGTCCCAGTACGAGATCGCCACGCGCTCTGCCTGGACCCCGCGGTCCTGTTCGCCCATCGGTCCCGCGCCGACGCGAGACCCTCGGATTGCACTGCCTCCGCTTGCCATGGATCAGACCCCCGCCGTGAACTTGTTGATGAGACCGAGCACGATGATGGAGACGATCCAGACCAGACCGAGGATCACCGTGATGCGGTTGAGGTTGCGCTCGGCCACGCCGGACGCACCGAGGTTGCTCGTGACCCCACCGCCGAACATGTCGGAGAGGCCACCACCGCGGCCCTTGTGCAGCAGGATGAGGAGCGTGAGCAGGAGGCTCGTGATTGCGAGCAGGACCTGCAGCACGACGGAGAGTATCGCCACGACGTACCTTTCGTGTCAGTCAGCCGTACCAGTGTACCGGCCGCGCGGAGCACGGCCGGTACCTGGACGGGAGTGGTGCGGACGACTGCCCGCGACGACGCCTGTGGACTACAGCCCGACGTGCTGACGGAACCGGGCGATGGCCGCGAACTCCTGCACGTCGAGCGAAGCGCCACCGACGAGCGCGCCGTCGATGTCGGGCTCGCGGAGGAACCCCGCGATGTTGCCCGACTTGACCGAGCCGCCGTAGAGCACTCGGGTGTCGGCAGCAGCCTGGTCGCCCCAGGCTGCGGCGATGCCACGACGGATGGCCGCGCACTCGTCCTGCGCCTGCTCAGCCGTGGCGGCCTGGCCGGAGCCGATGGCCCAGACGGGCTCGTAGGCCACGACGATGTCGGCTGGCTTGACCGCGTCGAGCACGACGCGGAGCTGCTCGACCGGCACGACACCGGCGCCGCGCTCCTCGCGCTGCTCGCCGGTCTCGCCGACGCACACCACGGGGACGAGGCCGTGCTTGACGGCCGCTGCGGTCTTCGCCGCGACGACCTCGTCGGTCTCACCGTGCAGCGTGCGCCGCTCGGAGTGGCCGACGATGACGTACTGGGCGTCGAGCGCGGCGAGGAACGCGCCGGAGACGTCACCGGTGTAGGCACCGGAGTCGAACTGCGACAGGTCCTGCGCACCGAAGTGGATCGGCAGCTTGTCGGCCGAGATGAGCGTCTGCACGCTCCGCAAGTCGGTGAACGGCGGGAACACCGCGACCTCGACGTCGTCGAAGTCGTGCCGGGCGTCCTTGAGCGTCCACGCGAGCTTCTGCACGGTGGCGATGGCCTGGAGATGATCGAGATTCATCTTCCAGTTGCCGGCGATCAGTGGCGTGCGGCTCATGCGGTCCACCCCAGTGCTTCGAGACCGGGCAGCGACTTGCCCTCGAGGAACTCGAGGCTCGCACCGCCACCGGTCGAGATGTGGCCGAACTGGTCGTCCGAGAATCCGAGCGACCGCACGGCGGCAGCGGAGTCGCCACCACCGACGACGCCGAGGCCGTCGACCTCGGTCAGCGCCTGCGCGACGGTCTTCGTGCCGGCGGCGAAGGCCGGGAACTCGAACACGCCCATCGGGCCGTTCCAGAACACGGTCTTCGAACCCGAGACGGCCGAGGCGAACCGCGCAGCGGTCTCCGGGCCGATGTCGAGGCCGATGCCGTCCGTGCCGAACGACGAGGACTCGATGGCGTGGGCCGCCACGGTCTCGTGGTCGGCGTCGGCCGCGAACCCGGAGGCCACCACGACGTCGGTCGGCAGGTCGATGGTGACACCGAGCTCCTTCGCCCGCGAGAGGTACTCGCGGACGACGTCGAGCTGGTCCGCCTCGAGCAGCGACTTCGCGACCCCGTGGCCCTGGGCCGCGAGGAACGTGAAGAGCATGCCGCCACCGATGCAGAGGGTGTCGACCTTCGGCAGGATGTGGTCGATGACACCGAGCTTGTCGCTGACCTTCGACCCGCCGAGCACCACCGTGTACGGCCGCTCCGGGTCCGTGGTCAGGCGCTCGAGCACGCGGAGCTCGGTCTCGATCAGCGAACCGGCTGCACTGGGCAGCGCGGACGCGAGTTCGTAGACCGAAGCCTGCTTGCGGTGCACGACACCGAAGCCGTCGGAGACGAAGGCGTCACCGAGGGCGGCGATGCGGTCCGCGAAGGCACCGCGCTCGGCGGCGTCCTTCGAGGTCTCCTCCGGGTTGAAGCGGAGGTTCTCGAGCAGCAGGACGTCGCCGTCCTCGAGGGCCTCGGCCGCGGCGGTCGCTTCGTCGCCGACGGTCTCGCCGACGAACGTGACCTCTTTGCCGAGCAGCTCGGAGAGCCGCTGGGCCACCGGTGCGAGCGAGAACTCGGGCTTGGGCTCCCCGTCGGGGCGGCCCAGGTGCGAGATCACGATGACGCGTGCGCCGGCGTTGACGAGCGTGTTCAGCGTGGTCAGCGACGCGCGGACGCGGCCGTCGTCCGTGATCGTGCCGTCCTTGAGCGGGACGTTCAGGTCACAGCGGACGACGACGCGCTTGCCGGCGAGGTCGCCGAGGTCCTCGAGGGTGCGGAGGGCCATGTGTTACAGACGCTCGCCGACGTACTCGGTGAGGTCGACGAGGCGGTTCGAGTAGCCCCACTCGTTGTCGTACCACGAGGTGATCTTCACGAGACCGCCGATGACCTTGGTCAGACCGGAGTCGTAGATCGAGGAGTGCGGGTCCGTGGTGATGTCGGTCGACACCAGCGGGTCCTCGCTGTAGAGCAGGATGCCCTTGAGGGGGCCTTCCGCGGCCTCCTTGTAGGCGGCGTTGATCTCGTCGACGGTGACCTCGGACTTGGTCTCGAGGGTGAGGTCGGTGATCGAGCCGGTGGGGACCGGGACGCGCAGCGCGAAGCCGTCAAGCTTGCCGGCGAGCTCCGGCATGACCTGGCCGATGGCCTTGGCGGCACCGGTCGAGGTCGGGACGATGTTCAGCGCGGCGGCGCGGGCACGACGGGGGTCCTTGTGCGGGCCGTCCTGCAGGTTCTGGTCGGCGGTGTAGGCGTGCACCGTCGTCATGAGGCCACGCTCGATGCCGAACTTGTCGTGGAACACCTTGGCGAGCGGCGCGAGGCTGTTCGTGGTGCAGGACGCGTTTGAGATGATGTGGTGGTTCGCCGCGTCGTACTGGTCCTCGTTCACGCCGAGCACGATGGTGACGTCGTCACCCGTGGCCGGGGCGGAGATGATGACCTTCTTGGCGCCGGCGTCGATGTGCTTCTGCGCATCGGCGGCCTTGGTGAAGAACCCGGTCGACTCGATGACGATGTCGACACCCAGCTCGCCCCAGGGGAGGTTGGCGGGGTCGCGCTCGGCGAGGACCTTGATGGCCTTGCCGTCGACGACGATGTTGTCGCCGTCGAGCTCGACGGAGACACCGAGACGGCCCGTGATGGAGTCGAACTTCAGCAGGTTGGCGAGCGACGCGTTGTCGGTGAGGTCGTTCACCGCCACGATCTCGAGGTCGGAGCCCTTCGCGAGGGCGGCCCGGAAGAAGTTACGGCCGATGCGGCCGAAGCCGTTGATACCGATCTTGACGGTCAATGGATCTCCTGGTGAGTGTGGAGCGCCCAGGGGGCGCTGCTTTCGGGAGTCGCGCACCCTGGCGGGCCCGCGTGTGGTGGACGATACGCCCCGTAACGTCGCCGTAACGACCCTAGCAGTCGGACACTGCGTGCCCGAGCGGGATGACGGTCCGTCCGGACGGTCGCCGACCAGGCCGGGAACGGGTCCGGGAACGGGCCGGGAAACGGACGGGAGGCGCGGTGCCAACTGGCACCGCGCCTCCCGTCCGTGGGGTCGACAGACCGCTCTCAGGCCCCTTCGAGCTCCTCGGGAACGCTCGCTTCGGTGCCCGGGATGCCGAGGTCGGAGGCCCGCTTGTCGGCCATCGCCAGCAGGCGACGGATGCGGCCGGCGATGGCGTCCTTGGTCATGGGCGGGTCCGCGTGCTGGCCGAGCTCGTCGAGCGACGCGTCGCGGTGCTGCAGGCGCAGCGTGCCGGCGTACTGCAGGTGGTCGGGGACCTCGTCGCCGAGGATCTCGAGCGCACGCTCGACCCGGGCGCAGGCGGCCACGGCGGCCTGCGCGGAACGGCGGAGGTTCGCGTCGTCGAAGTTGACCAGGCGGTTCGCGGTCGCGCGGACCTCGCGACGCTGGCGCATCTCCTCCCAGTCGGCGGTGGTGCGCGCTGCACCCATGACGGTCAGCATCTGGCCGATGGCCTCACCGTCGCGGATGACGACGCGGTGGACCCCGCGGACCTCGCGGCCCTTCGCGGCGACCCCGAGACGCGACGCGGCACCGACGAGGGCCATCGCGGCCTCGTTGCCGGGGCAGGTGACCTCGAGCGCTGCGGCCCGACCCGGGTCGGTCAGGGTGCCGGAGGCGAGGAAGGCGCCGCGCCAGATGGCGGCGAGGTCCTCACGGTTGCCCGTCGTGAGGCGGTTCGGCAGGCCGCGGACCGGGCGGCGACGGGCGTCCATCAGGCCGGTCTGGCGGGCGAGGGTCTCCCCCGCCTCGAGCACGCGGACCAGGTAGCGGGTCCCGCGGCGGGCGGACGCGGACGAGCCCACCGACGCCTCGCTGCGCACGCCGTAGAGCTCGGCGAGGTCCTTGCGGACCCGGTGCACGATGATCCGGGTGTCGAGCTCGACCTCGACCGCGATGCGGCCCGAGATGACGTGCAGACCACCAGCGAACCGGAGGATCGTGGCCAGTTCGGCGGCGCGGACCGTGTTGCGGTTCACGGCGACCCTGGCCAGTTCGTCCTTGACCTCGGCAGTCAACGGCACAGCATCATTCCTAACGTTCGTTCAGTGGTTCCCGCAGATCCGGCGGCACGGGCGTGGGAGCGGCCGGAGGGACGGTCACTCCCGGCCGAGATCTCGGTTCTTCACACGCACGGCGACGCCAGGCATCCCGCGGAGGAGGTTCGCCAACTCGGCGACGATGGCGACCGAGCGGTGCTTCCCGCCGGTACAGCCGATGGCGATCGTAGCGTGTCTTTTGTTCTCGCGCTGGTACCCCTCGAACACCGGCTCGAGGACGGAGGCGTAGCGGTCGACGAACGGACGGGCTCCGGCCTGGGCCAGCACGTAGTCCGAGACCGGCTGGTCCAGCCCGGTGTGGGGCCGCAGTTCCGGCACCCAGTAGGGGTTCGGGAGGAACCGCACGTCGGCCACCATGTCGGCGTCGGCGGGCAGTCCGTACTTGAAGCCGAAGCTCATCAGCGTGACCTGTACGCCCACGAAGTGCTCGTCGGCGAAGTGCTCGATCACGGTGTTCGCGAGCTGGTGGATGTTGAGGTCGGAGGTGTCGATCACCACGTCGGACGCCTCGCGCAGGCCGGCGAGACGCGCCCGTTCGCGGGCGATGCCGTCGAGCAGGGTGTCCTCGCCCTGGAGCGGGTGGGGTCGACGGACCTGCTCGAAGCGCCGGACCAGCACAGCGTCGGTGGCTTCGAGGAACAGCACCCGGACCCGCGCGGAGGTGCTCGAGCGGACCTGCTCGACCGCGTGCTCGGGGTCGGTGAAGAACCGCCCGCCGCGGACGTCGACCACCGTGGCGATCTTCGGGATCTTCTCCCCCGCGCGGTCGGCCAGTTCGGTCAGCGGGGCCAGCATCTGCGTGGGCAGGTTGTCGACGACGTACCAGCCCAGGTCTTCGAGGGCCTTGCCGACGGTGGACCGCCCGGCCCCGGACATGCCGGTGACGATGAGGATGTCGTGCTGCGACGCGTGGGTGGTCGCGGTGGCGCTGTCGGTCATCTGGGAGTGGGCTCCGTCGTGGCGGCCCGGGCGCGTCGCCCGGGGAGGTCTCGGCTGCCGGACCAGGCTACCGCCCGGTGGCGGCCGGGAGGCGCGGGGTTCGTCACGACGGTCGCTGCGGACCGTCGTCGGTCACCTCGGGGACCCGCACCGGGCCTCCCGGGTTGGTGGCGGTCTGCTGGGTGGCTGCGTTCTCGATCACGGTGTCCGCGATCGCGTCGGCGTCCGGTTCGGGGGCGCTGGACGCGCTCGTCGCCGGCGCGCTCGTCGGCGTCTGCGCCAGCTTCGACACGACCGCGGCGGCGGTCGCCGGGCCGATACCGTTCACCTCGCCGATGTCCTCGGCCGTCGCTTCACGCAGCCGTGCGACCGAGCCGAAGTGCTTCAGCAGGGCGTTGACACGGCTCGGGCCGAGACCGGGGATCTCGGAAAGCCGCGACCGGACGTCGCGCTTCCGCTTGCTGCGCTGGTGGGTGATCGCGAACCGGTGCGCCTCGTCGCGGATGCGCTGGATGAGGAAGAGCGCCTCGGAGTTGCGGGGCAGGATCACCGGGAAGTCGTCGTCGGGGAGCCAGAGCTCCTCGAGCCGCTTGGCGATGCCGACCAGGGCGATGTCGTGCACGCCGGCTTCGTCCATCGCGCGCTTCGCGGCCTGCACCTGGGGCTGGCCGCCGTCGACGATGAGCAGCTGCGGACGGTACGCGAACCGCTTCGTCGGCTTCGACCCCTCGACGACCTCGTCGGTCGTGACGTCGGGGACGTCCGGCAGCTCGGCGTCCTCGTCCAGCCGCGCCAGGCGCCGCGAGAGCACCTGGTACATGCTGTCGGTGTCGTCGGTGGTCTCGGCGATCGAGTACCGGCGGTACTGGTCCTTGCGCGGCAGGCCGTCCTCGAACACCACCATCGAGGCGACGACGTTCGTGCCCTGCAGGTGCGAGATGTCGTAGCACTCCATGCGGAGCGGTGCCTCGGTCATGCCGAGGGCGTCCTGGATGTCGGCCAATGCCGCGGCCCGGGTGGTGTAGTCGGCGGAGCGCTTGGTCTTGTAGAGCATGAGCGCCTGCCCGGCGTTCTGCGCGGCTGTCCGCGCGAGCCCGGCGCGATCGCCGCGCTGTGCCGTGCTGAGCTTCGTGCCGCGCCCGTTCCGGCGCTTGCTGAGCCACTCCTGGAGCGCGTCGGCGTCCTCGGGCAGCTCGGGGACGACGACCTCGCGCGGGGGCTCGTCGGTGACGTAGACGCCCTGCACGATCTGCTCGACGAGGTCGCCCGTGGCGATGTCGAGCTCCTTGTCGACCACCCAGCCGCGGACACCACGGATGCGGCCACCACGGACGGAGAACAGCTGCACGGCGGCGGCGAGCTCGTCCTCCGCGATGCCGAACAGGTCGAGGTCGACCGAGTCGCGGAGCACCACGGCGGACTTCTCGAGCACGGCCTCGAGCGCCTCGACCTGGTCGCGGTACTTCGCGGCCTGCTCGTACTGCATCGCGTCGGCCGAGGCCCCCATGCGCTGCCGGAGCTCGGTGATGACCCGGCGGTCGTAGGAGTTCATGAAGCGCACGAACTCCTCGACGAGCGCGCGGTGCTCCTCGATCGTGACCTTCTGCGAGCACGGGCCACCGCACTTGCCGATCTGCCCCGGGAAGCACGGACGGCCCGTCTGCATCGCCTTCTTGTACGACGAGTCCGAGCACGTGCGGATCGGGAAGACCTTGATCATCAGGTCGATGGTGTCGTGCACCGCCCAGATCTTCGGGTACGGACCGAAGTACTTCGCGCCCTTGATCTTGCGGTTGCGTGTCACCATCACCCGCGGCGCTTCGTCACCCAGGGTGACCGCCATGTACGGGTACGACTTGTCGTCGCGGAACTTGACGTTGAACGGCGGGTCGAACTCCTTGATCCAGGTGTACTCCAGCTGGAGCGCCTCGATCTCGGAGCCGACCGTCGTCCACTCGACGCTGCGTGCCGTGAGGACCATGCGCCGCGTGCGCTCGTGCAGCGTCGGCAGCGGCGCGAAGTAGTTGCTCAGCCGGGCGCGGAGGTTCTTCGCCTTGCCGACGTAGAGCACCCGCCCGGCTTCGTCACGCCAGCGGTAGACGCCCGGGTCGGTCGGGATCTCCCCCGCCTTCGGACGCCAGGGGACGGTGTCCGCCACCTACCGAGCACCCGCCTTCTGCTTGCTCGCCTGCTTGGTCGTACCCTGCTTCTCGTCGCTCTGCTGCTTGCCGCCCTGCTGCTTCTGGGTGGCCTGCCGTGCGCCGACGGCCTGTTGCTTGCCGACCCGGGCGTCCTGGGCGTCGAAGATCTCGCGCAGGAAGACACCGGTGTGGCTCTCCGGCACGGTCGCCACGTGCTCCGGGGTGCCCGTCGCCAGGACCGTGCCGCCACCGGAACCGCCCTCGGGTCCCATGTCGATCAGCCAGTCGGCGGACTTGATGACGTCGAGGTTGTGCTCGATCGTGATGACGGTGTTGCCCTTGTCGACCAGGCTCTGCAGCACGAGGAGCAGCTTGCGGACGTCCTCGAAGTGCAGACCGGTCGTCGGCTCGTCGAGCACGTAGACCGTGCGGCCGTTCGAGCGACGCTGCAGCTCGGTGGCGAGCTTGACGCGCTGCGCCTCGCCGCCGGAGAGCGTGGTCGCGCTCTGGCCGAGGCGCACGTAGCCGAGGCCCACGTCGACCAGGGTCGCCATGTAGCGGTGGATCGCCGAGATCGGCTCGAAGAACTCGGCCGCCTCGCTGATCGGCATGTCGAGGACCTCGGAGATGTTCTTGCCCTTGTAGTGCACCTGGAGCGTCTCGCGGTTGTAGCGCGCACCACCGCAGACCTCGCACGCGACGTAGACGTCCGGCAGGAAGTTCATCTCGATCTTGATCGTGCCGTCGCCCGCGCAGTTCTCGCAGCGGCCGCCCTTGACGTTGAAGCTGAAGCGACCGGGCTGGTAGCCGCGGGTCTTGGCCTCTTGCGTCTCGGCGAACAGCTGGCGGATGCGGTCGAACACGCCCGTGTAGGTCGCCGGGTTCGAGCGCGGGGTGCGGCCGATCGGTGCCTGGTCGACGTGCACGACCTTGTCGAGCTGGTCGAGGCCCTTCACCCGGGTGTGCTTGCCCGCGATGTGCCGTGCGCCGTTGAGCTGGTTGGCGAGCACCTTGTACAGGATGTCGTTCACCAGCGTCGACTTGCCGGACCCGCTGACGCCCGTCACCGCGGTGAACACACCGAGGGGGAAGTCTGCATCGATCGACTTGAGGTTGTTCGCCCGGGCGCCCTGCACGGTGATGGCGCGCTTGAGGTTGACCTTGCGACGCTCGGCCGGCACCTCGATCGCGCGTCGGCCGGCGAGGTAGTCACCGGTGATCGACTCGCGGTTCTCGATGATGCCCTCGTACGAACCGGAGTGCACGACGTTGCCGCCGTTCACACCGGCACCGGGGCCGATGTCGACGACCCAGTCGGCCGTGCGGATCGTGTCCTCGTCGTGCTCGACGACGATGAGCGTGTTGCCGAGGTCCTTGAGCTTGACCAGGGTGTCGATGAGTCGACGGTTGTCGCGCTGGTGCAGGCCGATGCTCGGCTCGTCGAGCACGTAGAGCACGCCGGTCAGCCCGGAGCCGATCTGCGTCGCCAGGCGGATGCGCTGCGCCTCACCGCCGGAGAGACCGCCGGCACCACGTGCCAGCGTGAGGTAGTTCAGGCCGACCTCGAGCAGGAACTCGAGGCGTGCGCGGATCTCACGGAGGACCGCTGCGGCGATGTGCGCTTCGCGGTCGGTCAGCGTCAGCTCGTCCATGAACGAGTACGCGTTGTCGAGCGACATGTCGGTGACGTCCGCGATGCTGCGGTCGTTGACCGTCACCGCGAGCACCTCGGGCTTGAGGCGGGTTCCCTCGCACACCGGGCACGGGACCTCGCGCAGGTACCCCTGGAAGCGCTGCCGCTGCGAGTCCGACTCGGCCTCGGCGAACTTGCGCTCGATGTAGGGCATGACGCCTTCGAACCCGCTCGTGTACCGCATCTCGCGGCCGAAGCGGTTGCGCCAGGAGACCGACACCTGGAAGTCCTTGCCGGTCAGGATCGACGCCTGCACCGCGGGGTCGAGCTGGTTCCACGGGGTGTCGAGCGAGAAGCCGAGCTCCTTGCCGAGGCCGCCGAGCAGCTTCTCGAAGTAGGAGTACAGCCCGCTCGTCCCGGTCCAGGGCAGCAGGACGCCATCCCGCAACGAGGCCTCGGGGTCGCCGAGCACCAGGTCGGGGTCGACCGACATGCGCGTACCGAGGCCGGAGCACTCGGGGCAGGCACCGAACGGCGCGTTGAACGAGAACGTGCGCGGCTCGATCTCGGTGAGTGCGAGCGGGTGGTTGTTCGGGCACGAGAGGTTCTCGGAGTAGTTCCGGACCGCTCCGGGCCCCTCGTGGTCCACCAGGTCGATGCCGACGGTGCCGTCGGTCAGGCGCAGGGCGGTCTCGAGCGAGTCGGTGAGTCGACCGAGGATGTCGTCGCTCGCCACCAGGCGGTCGACGATGACCGAGATGTCGTGCTTGACCTGCTTCTTCAGCTTGGGCGGGTCACTGAGCTGGATGCGCTCCCCGTCCACGATCGCGCGGGCGTAGCCGGACGCCGCGAGCTCCTGGAAGAGGTCGACGAACTCACCCTTCTTCTTCGAGATCACGGGTGCGAGGACCTGGAAGCGGGTGCCGGTCTCGAACTGCATGAGCTGGTCGGCGATCTGCTGCACGGTCTGCTTGCTGATCACCTCGCCACACGTCGGGCAGTGCGGGACCCCGATGCGCGCCCAGAGCAGACGCATGTAGTCGTAGACCTCGGTGATCGTGCCAACCGTCGACCGCGGGTTGCGGTTGGTCGACTTCTGGTCGATCGACACCGCCGGCGAGAGCCCCTCGATGAAGTCGACGTCGGGGCGGTCGACCTGGCCGAGGAACTGGCGCGCGTAGGCGGACAGCGACTCGACGTACCGGCGCTGCCCCTCGGCGAAGATCGTGTCGAACGCCAGCGAGGACTTGCCCGAGCCGGACAGGCCGGTGAACACGACGAGCGAGTCACGCGGGATCTCGAGGTCGACGTCACGGAGGTTGTGCACGCGCGCGCCCCGCACGCTGAGCGTGGAGGTGCTGTGCGGAGCGGTCCCGCCGGGGAGGTGGAGGTCAGCGGGCTCGCCGAAGGCGTTCCGGCCCGACGTCGAGGTACCGGGGTCAGAGGTGATGGTCATCGTCGTCGATTCTACGAAGCGGCACCGACATTCGGCCGGGATGGAGGGTCAGACGAGTGCGTCGAGAGCGAACGCGGCGCCGGATGCACGCACACTCGCGGCCCAGAGCTGTGCTGCGACGGTGCGGTCGTGCGCCCGTGGTTCGGCCGCGACCACCGTGGCCGGGCCACGGAGCTGCATCCAGCCGGCCGGGCCCCAGTACTCCCCCGAGTGCACGTCAGCACCGACGGCCGCGTGCACGAGCGGCTGGGCGCCGACGTCCTTGCCCTGGGCGACGATGCGCTGCGTCGGGCGGATCCACTCGGGTTCGGGTCGTGCCGGGCTGATGTCCGGGCGTGCCGGTGACAGGCGGTCGAGCGACAGGCCGGGGTGCGCGACGACGCTCGACACGGACGATCCCGAGTCGGCCAGTCGCTCGGCGAGCTCGAAACCGAACAGCATCACGGCGAGCTTGCTCCTGGCGTACTGACGGTGGCTCGAGTACCGACCGACGCCGAGCGGATCGGTCGCGTCGAGCTGGGCGAATCGATGGGCGATCGACCCGAGGTGCACGACCCGGCCGGCTCGTCGTTCGAGCAGGGGCAGGACCCGGGCGGTCCACGCGAAGTGCCCGAGGTGGTTCGTACCGATCTGCAGTTCGGTGCCCTGTGCCGTGCTCCTCCGCGTCGACGCCCCGACGACCCCGGCGTTGTTCACGACCGCGTCGACGCCGTCGGGTTCCAGCGCGGCGAGTTCGTCGGCAGCGGCACTGACCGAGTCGAGGTCGGCGAGGTCGAGGTGGACGTGGGCGAGCGAGGCGCCGTCGACGTGCCGACGGATGCTGCGCTCGGCGGCGTCCGCCCGGCCGCGGTCGCGCGTCGCCAGCACCACACGGTGCCCCGCCGCGGCGAGCTGCTCGGCGGCGTGGTACCCGAGCCCGGCGCTCGCACCGGTGACGACGACCGTGCGGGCGCCGTCAGCTGACATGTCCGGCCGACTCCATCTGGCGCAGGGCCTTCTTCAGGTCCTGCACCTCGTCGCGCAGTCGCGCCGCGAGCTCGAACTTCAGCTCCGCCGCAGCCTGCAGCATCTGGTCGTTCAGGTCGGCGATGGTGGCACCGAGCTGCGTCGCACCCTCGCCCGCGATGCCGCCGCGCTTGAGGTTCGGCGTCGGCGACCGACGGCCGTCGGTGCCGGGGCGACCCTGCAGGAGCGCCTTCGTGTCGTCGTTCTCGCGCTGCAGGACCTCGGTGATGTCCGCGATCTTCTTGCGCAGCGGCTGGGGGTCGATGCCGCGCTCCAGGTTGTAGGCGACCTGCTTCTCACGACGGCGATCGGTCTCCTCGATCGCGGTCTTCATCGAGTCGGTCATCTTGTCGGCGTACATGAGCACCTGGCCCGACACGTTGCGGGCAGCGCGACCGATCGTCTGGATGAGCGACGTCGACGAGCGGAGGAAGCCTTCCTTGTCGGCGTCGAGGATCGCGACGAGCGACACCTCGGGCAGGTCGAGCCCCTCGCGCAGCAGGTTGATGCCGACGAGCACGTCGTAGACGCCCTGCCGCAGCTCGGTCAGCAGCTCGACGCGCTTCAGGGTGTCGACGTCGGAGTGCAGGTACCGGACGCGCACACCGGCGTTCCCGAGGAAGTCGGTGAGTTCCTCTGCCATGCGCTTGGTCAGCGTGGTGACGAGGACGCGTTCGTCCTTCTCGACCCGCTGCTTGATCTCCTCGAGCAGGTCGTCGATCTGGCCGTCGCTCGGCTTGACCACGATCTCGGGGTCGATCAGGCCGGTCGGGCGGATGATCTGCTCGACCACGCTGTCGGTGACCCCGAGCTCGTAGCGCCCCGGGGTGGCCGACAGGTAGACCTTCTGCCCGACGCGCTCGAGGAACTCCTCCCACTTCAGCGGGCGGTTGTCCATCGCGCTCGGCAGGCGGAACCCGTGCTCGACGAGGGTGCGCTTGCGCGAGGCGTCACCCTCGTACATCGCGCCGATCTGCGGCACGGTGACGTGCGACTCGTCGATGACGATCAGGAAGTCGTCGGGGAAGTAGTCGATGAGGCAGTGCGGCGCTTCGCCCGGACCACGGCCGTCCATGTGCCGCGAGTAGTTCTCGATGCCCGAGCAGAACCCGATCTGCTCCATCATCTCGATGTCGAACGTGGTGCGCATGCGGAGGCGCTGGGCCTCGAGCAGCTTGCCCTGGCCCTCGAGCTCGGCGAGCCGTTCCGCGAGTTCTTCCTTGATGGAGGCGATCGCGCGGTGCATCACGTCGGTGTCCGCGACGTAGTGCGAGGCCGGGAAGATCGACACGGCGGGCAGGTCGTCGATGACGTCGCCGGTGAGCGGGTGCAGCGAGGAGAGCGCTTCGATCTCGTCACCGAACATCTCGATGCGGATCGCGTGCTCTTCGTACATCGGGATGATCTCGATGGTGTCGCCGCGCACCCGGAACGTGCCCCGGGCGAAGTCGACGTCGTTGCGCTGGTACTGCATGGCGACGAACTTGCGGACGAGCTGGTCGCGCGAGATCGTCTGGCCCACGTGGAGCGCGACCGATGCGTTCATGTACTGCTCGGGGGTACCGAGACCGTAGATGCAGGAGACGGTGGACACGACCACGGTGTCGCGACGGCTGAGCAGTGAGTTCGTCGTGGAGTGCCGGAGTCGTTCGACCTCGGCGTTGACGGAGGAGTCCTTCTCGATGAAGGTGTCCGTCTGCGGGACGTACGCCTCGGGCTGGTAGTAGTCGTAGTAGGAGACGAAGTACTCGACCGCGTTGTTCGGCATCAGGCTGCGGAACTCGTTGGCGAGCTGCGCCGCGAGGGTCTTGTTGTGCGCGAGCACGAGTGTCGGCCGCTGCACCTGCTCGATGAGCCAGGCGGTCGTCGCCGACTTGCCGGTACCGGTCGCACCCAGCAGCACGACGTCGGTCTCACCGGCGTTGATCCGCCCGGCGAGTTCCGCGATGGCCGCGGGCTGGTCGCCACTCGGCGAGTACTCGCTGATGACCTCGAACGGACGCACCGCTCGGGTCGGTTCGATCGCAACACCCATGAGGACAACGGTAGTCGGCACCCCTGACACCGAGGGCCCCTGCTCGCCCTCGGCGTACTGTCCGCTGCAAGCAGGCTCCAAGTCGACTGATGGTCAACGGGCATACCGTCCGATCCGTTCAGTCACCCGACTCCTTCCCACTCCCCCGAAGAGGCCTCATGACCACGGCGAACCCGGCCGCACCGATCAAGGGCACCCCGTTCCGCGGACGCATCCGCGGACGCGTGCTCGTCCTGCTCTGCTGCATGTACGCGATCTCGTACATCGACCGGACGAACATCTCGACGGCGCTGCCGCACATCACCGAGGAGTTCGGGTTCAACGAGGCGACCGCCGGCCTCATCGTCTCCGCGTTCTCGTTGCCGTACGCCCTGCTGCAGGTGTTCGGCGGCACGATCAGCGAGAAGTTCGGCCCGCGCCGGGCGCTCTTCGTCATCACGGTGATCTGGGGCGTCGCGACGCTCTGGACCGGGTTCGCGGTCGGCTTCTGGACCCTCTTCGCCGCACGGGCCCTGCTCGGGCTGAGCGAGGCCGCCGCGTTCCCGACCGCCACGCAGGCGATGAGCCGCTGGATCCCCCGCGACCGGAACGGCTTCGCCCAGGGCGTGGTGCACTCCGCGGCACGGCTCGGCAACGCGCTGGCCCCGCTCATCGTCGCGTGGGTGATCGGCGCGACGGGCAGCTGGCGCTGGGCGTTCTTCGCCACCGCGGTGCTGTCCCTGGCGTGGGCCGTCGTCTGGCTCGTCTGGTTCCGCGACAAGCCGGAGTCCGCGAAGGGCATCACGCGGGTCGAGCTCGCCGAGCTCCCGCCGGTCGAGACCCGCGCGACCCGTCCCCCGGTGCCGTGGCGGCAGATGGCGAAGCAGATCCTGCCGGTCACCTTCGTCGACTTCGGGTACGGCTGGACCCTCTGGGTGTTCCTCACGTGGCTCCCGACGTTCCTCAGCTCGACCTACGGCCTGGAGATCGGCGACTTCGCCCTGTTCACTACCCTCATCCTGCTGGCCGGTGTCGTCGGGGACACCGTCGGCGGGATGCTCAGCGACCGCATCATCCAACGCGGCGGGAACACCCGGAACGCCCGCCGGATCATCCTGGTGATCGGGCTCGGCGGCTCGCTCCTCTGCCTCATCCCGCTCGTGGTCGGGCAGGGCCTGCTCGTCGCGACGATCTCGCTGGCCCTGTCGTTCTTCTACCTCGAGCTCTGCAACGCCAACCTCTGGGCGATCCCGATGGACGTGGCGCCGCAGTGGTCCGGCACGGCCTCGGGCTTCATGAACACCGGGTTCGGCATCGCCGGTGTCGTCTCGCCCATCGTGTTCGGTCTGCTCATCGACGCCTCCGGCTGGCAGGTGCCCTTCGCGCTCTCCTGCGTCCTGCTCGGAGCCGCGGCCGTCGTCGCGTGGTTCATGAAGCCCCAGCGGTTGACGTCCACCGACGGCGTGCTCGAGATCGGCACCCCGAAGGCCGAGCAGCGCTCGGCCTGACGGCCGGCGGCCGGTGCGCGGGACGTGCGCCGGCCCTGGTGGTCCGCACGCGGCGGCCGGGAGGCCACGGGTCGGGCCCGCCACGTGCCTCCCGGCCGCCGCGCCACGTGTCCACCGCCCCGCACGGCTGGTGCGAGGTTCCGGACCCCGTGGGACGGCGTCACCATCGCACCACGGACGGAACCTCGCACGAGAGCTGCGCCGTGCGGGCGAACGCTCAGTGCGCGGCGCGCCGCCCGACGTCGTCGGTCTCGCCGACGAGGGCGTCATCCGGCTCCACCGGTTCCTGCGACCGCTGCGGCACCGCCGCGCCTGCGGAACGGCGCGCCCGCGCCGCTCGCGACGCCCGCGAGGACAACGACGGCCGCCCGGTCAGCGGCACGCTGAGCGTCGTCCACCGGAACAGCTCGGTCACCGCGACGGACAGCACCAGCACGAGCACATAGGTGACGAGCGTGAGCCACGGTCGTGGCACGACGGCCTCGAGCCAGCTGTCGCCGTAGAGCAGGATCCAGATGACGAACGGGTGGCTCAGGAAGATGCCGAACGAGCGGTCGGACGCGTAGTCGACGAACCGGGCGGTCCGGCTCCCGGGGCGCCGACGGTCCGCCCAGGCGGCACCGATCGCCAGGAACCCGACGAACACCGCGGTGCTCCAGACCACCTGGATCGGCTGCAGCGGTGTCCCCGCGGCGTAGAGGGATTGGCCGAGGCCCACCTGGAGTGCCCACACGCCGAGGGTCAGCCCCCCGACGCCGGCGAACGCCCACAGGACCGAACGGCGGTGGACCCGGATGAACCGCAGGAACGCCTCCGCGTGGTCGGCGGCGATCGCCCCCGAGACGATGAAGAAGACGTACGAGAAGAAGAACTGCTTCTGGTACCCCTGCATCCACGCGTCGCTCGCCGGGAAGTACTTGTACCCGGCGAACACCACCAGCTGGACCAGGAGCGTCACGACCAGCACGGTCACGTGGTGCCCGCGGGTCCGGCGCACCAGCCAGACGATCACCGGCAGGAGCAGGTACACCTGCATCGTCACGAGCAGGAAGTACAGGTGGTACCACGAAGTGCCGGTGACGATACCCTCGGCCGCGGTGCGCACCAGGTCGGGGACGTCGCCACGGCGGGTGGGACTCAGCAGCCACGCCGCCGCGACGTAGACGAACGACCACGCCAGGTACGGCACGCCCACGAGCAGGAACCGCTTCGGCCAGAACTGTGCCATCGGTCTCGGGCGCAAGGTGTAGCTGTACACGAGCACGAACGCGGTCAGCGAGAAGAAGACCAGCCGGGTGAAGTGCAGCAGGGCGAGCAGCGCGTTCAGCCCGACGTCGTCGGTGGCCGCGGTGTGGCTCGTGGTGTGCACCCCGATCACGCACGCGAACGTGAGGATGCGGAGCACGTCGACCTCGTACAGGTGCCGGGGCTTGCCCTCGGCCGTGCGTGTCGGCGTCTGCACCCCAGGCTCGTCGCCGGTCGATGCCGGGGACACGCGTGATGGTCCGTTCACGATGGTCGGGCCATGGTCCGGACCTTCGCGCGCTGCACCTTGCCGGTCGGCGCACGCGGCAGGTCGGGCACGACGATGACCTCGACCGGTCGGCGGAACCGGGTCAGGTGCGCCTCGGCCCGGGCCACGAGGTCGGCCACGAGGGCTGCGTGGTCGACGGGTTCGTCGGGCTGCGGGATCACGTAGGCGATCGGGACGGCACCGAGCACGTCGTCGGGGCGGCCGACGACGACCGCCTCGAGCACGCGGGGGTCACCGAGCAGGACGTCCTCGACCTCGGACGGGTAGACCTTCTCGCCACCGCGGTTGATGACGTCGTCGGAGCGTCCGGCCAGGGACACCCAGCCGTCGGCGCTGACCGAGCCGACGTCACCGGTGTGGAGCCAGCCGTCGGCGTCGAACCGCTCGGACGCGCGACCACCCAGGTAGCCCCGGACGATCCCCTCGCCCCGCACCCACAGCGCGCCGATCTCGTCGGCGGGCAGCACCGAGCCGTCCTCGCCGCGGACCTGCACCTCGGAGCCGACGGGCACCCCGACGGTACCGGGCCGGGCCGGTTCGTCGAGCGGGGTCGCCGTGATCTGCGAGGCGCCTTCGGTCATGCCCCAGCTCACGACGAGCGGCACGTCGCCGAGGGCGGCGCGCACCGGGTCGGGCAACGGCGCCGACGCGCTGCGCACGAACCGCAGGCCCGGCGGGAACTCGAGCGGTCCGGTCTTCGCCAGCACGGCCAGGACGGCCGGGACGGCGTTCAGCCAGGTGATCCGTCGTTCCGCGAGCAGGTCCCAGAACCCGGTACGACGGAAGCGCCGGTCGAGCACGAGGGTCGCGCCGGCGACGAGCGTCGCGAGCAGTCCGACCACCTCGGCGTTGACGTGGAACAGCGGCAAGGAGTTGAACCCGCGGTCGTCCGGCACGAGCCGGTTGTGCCGTGCGACGGCCCGGGCGACGAACAGCAGCTGCGTCTCGGGCAGCTCGACGCCCTTCGGCGTGCCGGTCGAACCGGAGGTGAACAGCACGACGGAACCCTGGCCCGGCGCGTGCGGGCTGTGGGCGGGCAGGTCGCCGTCACGGACGGCGGTCGGGAGGAACGTGGCCGGGTCGATCCCGCTCGCCGGTGCCCCGGGAACGGTCGCGTCCACCGCGCGGTCCGACACGACGATGGACGCTCCGCCGATCAGGTCGGCGAGACGGCCGGGCTCGGTGGCCGGCTGGCCGGTGTCGACGGGGATCGCACGGCGACCGGAGGCGACGGCGCTCAGGTGCACGACCGCGAACGCGAGCGGGTCGCCCACGTCGACCAGGACGGCACCCGACGGGGCGATGCCGATCGCGTCGAAGGTCCGTGACCAGGCGGTCACCGCGTCGTCGAGCGCACGGTACGTGAGGACGCGCTCGGAGCGGGCGTCCTCGAGGAAGTGGCGCAGGCCCCCGTCGGCCGCACGGGCCCGGATGAGCGAGCGCAGGTCGGGTTCTTCACGAACGGGCTGCACGCAGGAAGGCTATTGCGCGACGCTATGAGCGGTCAGAGGGAAGAGCGGGATCTGTGGAGAACCGGTGCAGCATCCACTGCCACAGCGGGAGCATCCGGGGGACGCCGTCACGGGTGAGCGGTGTCGAGTCCTTGATGATGAGCGAGTGCGCCTTGCCGTCGCCGCCGAGGTCGGTGAGGATCGCGTGCGGGTCCGCTCCGGCGAGTGGCGGTGCGGTGTCCGTCTCGAACGGCCCGGAGACACCGCTCAGCCCGAGGACGTCCCACGAACCGGTGATGCGGGGACCGAACGTGTCTCGGACGTCGTCGATGGCGTACATCCGGTCGACCGGTGTCCGGCCCGGGCGGTCCATCCACGCGGCGTGCGCCGGCCCGCGGGACTCGACGGGCGACGAGAACATCAGCGCGCCGTGGACACTGCGGATGTGGGCGATGTACGCCGCCTCTCCGCCGCCCTGCGAGTGCCCGGCCACGACGATGTCGTCCCAGACGATGCGGTCATCGCCCTGGACGAACCGCCCCCAGCCGCCGTCGGGGTCGTGGTCGTCGAGGTACGCGACGGCGTCCCGGAAGCGCGAGACGATCGACCCGGCCGGACTCACCGCACTGAACGCCGAGGGCCGCGTGCCGTCGAAGCGGTTCCGCTGCACCATGCCGTAGCAGCGTGCGTTCGCCTCACACGTGCCGGACAGGGTACGGCCCAGGTTCCAGTAGTCGAGGCCGAGCACGTGGTACCCGTCGGCCAGGGCGGCTCCGAGGAACCGCTGGTACTCCGCCGGACGGGACCGGGTCGCCGGCAGGAACAGCAGGAGCGGACCGTCGGCCGAGGTGCGCGCGGCGAAGTCGTCGCGGTTCGGGGTGAGCCGCTCACCGTTCACGGTTCCGAGCCGGAACCGGTGGAACTCCCCCTCGGGCCCGTGTTCGTCACCCGACGGCCGTTCGTGCACCGCGACGCGGCCGTTGTCCGCCACACGCTGGGCACCGAGGACGTTCGCGGCGACGAGCGAGGCGGCCCCGATCGCCACGAGGACGATCGCGGCGAGGACGAGCACCAGGCGGTGGTTCATGGAGTGATCCGCGCCCACACCTCGTCAGCGGAGTGGATCGTCTGCTCGAGCGTCCCGGTGGCGTCGACGACGTGGTCGGCGAGGGCGAGACGATCGGCATCGCTCGCCTGGGCGGCGACGCGGCGCTCGGCCTCGTCACGGGGCATCCCGCGGTGCTCGACGAGCCGTTCGATGCGCTGCGCCGCGGGGGCGTCGACCACCACCACGGCGTCGAACCGGAGCGGACGCGAGCCGCGGGCCTCGGCGAGCAACGGCACGTCGTAGACCACCAGGGCGTCGGGGTCGGCTGCCTCGGCGGCGTCGAACGCCTGCTGCGCGAGCCGCCAGACCTCGGGGTGCGTGATGGCTTCGAGGTCCTTCCGCGCCGCGGGGTCCGCGAACACGATCGACCCGAGCGCCGGCCGGTCGAGAGAACCATCGGCGGCGATCACCGACGGACCGAACCGCTCGGCGACCTGTGCCAGGCCCGGGCTGCCCGGTGCCACGGCGTCCCGAGCCAGTCGGTCGGCGTCGACGACGACGGCCCCGTGCTCGGCCCAGCGCCGGGAGACGGTCGACTTGCCCGCGGCGATGCCGCCCGTGAGTCCGATGATGTGCACGGCAACAGGGTAACGACCCCGACGCCCGGAAACGCCGGAAGCCCGGCACCCTGTCAGGGGTGCCGGGCTTCCGGTCGGGACGAACCGCTCGATCAGTTGTTGGTCGAGCTGAGCTTCTCGCGGAGTGCAGCGAGCGACGCGTCGTCGGCCAGGGGGCTCGCGCCACCCGTCTCGCCGGCGAACGACGAGGTCGACGACGACGAGGAAGCCGTGGCCGGGAGGTCGAAGCCACCCTGCGCCTCGTCGGCGATGGTCTTCGCGACCTGCGCCTTGTGGGCTTCCCAACGACCCTGGGCGGCCGCGTACTGGCCCTCCCACTCGGTGCGCTGCGTGTCGTAGCCCTCGAGCCACTCGTTGGTCTCCGGGTCGAAGCCCTCGGGGTACTTGTAGTCACCCTTGTCGTCGTACTCGGTCGGCATGCCGTAGAGCGCCGGGTCGAACTCGTCGCTCTCCGGGTCGACGCCCTCGTTCGCCTGCTTGAGGCTGAGCGAGATGCGGCGACGGTCGAGGTCGATGTCGATGATCTTGACGAAGACCTCGTCGTTGACCGAGACGACCTGCTCGGCGAGCTCGACGTGCTTGTTCGAGAGCTCCGAGATGTGCACGAGGCCCTCGATGCCGTCGGCAACGCGGACGAAGGCACCGAACGGGACGAGCTTCGTGACCTTGCCCGGTGCGATCTGACCGATCGCGTGGGTGCGGGCGAAGACCTGCCACGGGTCCTCCTGCGTCGCCTTGAGCGAGAGCGACACGCGCTCGCGGTCCAGGTCGACCTCGAGGATCTCGACGGTGACTTCCTGACCGACCTCGACGACCTCGCTGGCGTGCTCGATGTGCTTCCAGCTGAGCTCGGAGACGTGGACGAGACCGTCGACGCCGCCGAGGTCCACGAACGCACCGAAGTTGACGATCGAGGACACGATGCCCTTGCGGACCTGGCCCTTGTGGAGGTTGTTGAGGAACGTCGTCCGGGACTCGGACTGCGTCTGCTCGAGGAGCGCACGGCGCGACAGGACCACGTTGTTGCGGTTCTTGTCGAGCTCGAGGATCTTCGCCTCGATCTCCTGGCCGAGGTACGGCGTGAGGTCGCGGACACGACGGAGCTCGATGAGCGAGGCGGGGAGGAAGCCACGGAGGCCGATGTCGACGATGAGACCGCCCTTGACGACCTCGATGACCGTCCCGGTCACGACGCCGTCGGACTCCTTGATCTTCTCGACGTCGCCCCACGCACGCTCGTACTGCGCGCGCTTCTTCGACAGGATGAGGCGGCCTTCCTTGTCCTCCTTCTGGAGAACCAGGGCCTCGACCTCGTCGCCGACCTCGACGACCTCGTTGGGGTCGACGTCGTGCTTGATCGAGAGCTCGCGCGAGGGGATGACGCCCTCGGTCTTGTAACCGACGTCGAGGAGGACCTCGTCGCGGTCGATCTTCACGACGGTGCCGGAGATGAGATCACCGTCGTTGAAGAACTTCAGGGTCTTCTCGACCTCGGCCAGGAAGTCATCAGCCGAACCGATGTCGTTGATGGCGACCTGCTTAGGAGCCTTGGTCGTAGTGGTTGTCATGTAGAGATTGCTCCGAACGGACATGAGTCGGGCCATGGCGTGCGGGGACTCGGCCCCCGTGGTGCACCGCCGTGGCGATTGATTGAGTGGCGCGGATTGCGCCGCACAAGTCTAACCGCACCGGCGGAGGCCCCACAACCGGGCGTGTCGACGGCGCGTCACCCGACCAGCGCGGTCCGCAGGGTGTCGAGCCCGATGCTGCCGAGCGAGAGCGCACGGTGGTGGAACGCCTTCAGGTCGAAGTCGGCTCCCTCGCGGGCGGCGACCTCGTCGCGGATGGACTCCCAGACGCGCTGACCCACCTTGTACGAGGGGGCCTGGCCCGGCCACCCGAAGTACCGGGCGACCTCGAACCGGACGAACGCCGGGTCCATGTTCACGTTCTGGCCCATGAAGTCGAGCGCGTACTCCCACGTCCAGCCGCCGCCGTCGGGGTTCGTCTTCTGCAGGTGCACGCCGATGTCGAGCACGACGCGGGCCGCCCGCATCCGCTGCCCGTCGAGCATGCCGAGCCGGTCGCCGTCGTCGTCGAGGAACCCGAGCTGCTCCATCAGCCGTTCGGCGTACAGCGCCCAGCCCTCGACGTGCCCGGACGACCCGGACAGCTGCCGGCGCCACGTGTTCAGCTCGCCGCGGTTGTAGACGCCCTGGCTGATCTGCAGGTGGTGTCCGGGGACACCCTCGTGGTAGACCGTCGTCTTCTCGCGCCAGGTGCCGAACTCGGTGACGCCCTCGGGCACGGACCACCACATGCGGCCGGCACGGGAGAAGTCGTCGGAGGGGCCGCTGTAGTAGATGCCGCCCTCCTGCGTGGGGGCGATCCGGCACTCCAGTCGACGGATCGGATCCGGGATGTCGAAGTAGGTCCCGGCCATCGCGGCGATCGACGCGTCGCTCGTCTCCTGCATCCACCGCTGCAGCGCGTCGGTGCCGTGCAGGATCCGGGAGGGGTCGGTGTCGAGCACCTCGATCGCCCGGGCGACGCTCGCGCCGGACTCGATGCGGTCGGCGATGCGCTCCTGCTCGTCCCGCATGCGCGCGAGTTCCTCGAGGCCCCACTCGTACGTCTCGTCGAGGTCGACGACCGCGCCGAGGAACCGGCGCGAGTGCAGCTCGTAGGCCTCGCGACCGACGGCGTCGACGGGGGTGGCGAGCGGCAGCAGCTCGTGCTCCAGGAACTGTCCGAACGAGCGGTAGGCCGCCGCGGCGACCTCGGCACCGCGGTGCAGGTCTGCTCGGAGCGTCTCCGGCACGGGGCCGTCGCCCTCGAACGCCGCGGAGTCGGCCAGCTGACGGAACATTCCGCCGTCGGCGCCGGTGCGCGCCGCCTGCTCGGCGATGAGCGCGACCTGGCGCTTCGCCGGGGTGACGTCTTCACGCGTGCCCTCGAGCAGGGTCTCGCGGATGCCCTCGAGCGCATCCGGCAGCGCCTGCAGCCGACTCGCGATGTCCTGCCAGTCGCCCTCGGTCGCGGTCGGCATCAGGTCGATGATCTCGCGGACCGACTGTGCCGGGCTCGCGATGACGTTCAGGTCGCGGAGGTGCAGCTTGCGCTCGTACGACTCCTGCACCAGGTCCAGCTCGGCGCCGAGGTCGGCCTTCGTCACCTGGTCCACGGAGTCGACGGCGGGAGCGGCGTCGAGCGCACGCTTCGCACCGCGCGCGGCCTCGGCCATCGCGGCTGCGCCGGCGGGCGAGGTGTCGCCGTACTCCCCCGTGCGCCCCGGGACGCCGATGTACGTGGCGGTCGTCGGGTCGAGGTCGACGAGGGTGGTGACCCAGTCCTCGGCGACGCGGTCGACGGCGGACGGCTGGCGGACAGGACGCTCTTCGCTCATGCCCCGACCCTACCGACCCTCGGGTCGACAGGACCCCCGGGCCGCCCGGGTCAGTGGGCGGCGCTCTCCCAGTTCGGCCCCACGCCGACCGAGACGTCGAGCGGGACGCTCAGCTCGGCGGCGCTGCCCATCCGGGTGCGGAGGATCTCCTCGACACGCTCCTGCTCACCGGGCGCAACCTCGAGGATGAGCTCGTCGTGCACCTGGAGCAGCAGGTGCGACTGCAGCTCGCCTTCGCGCAGGTCGTCGGCGACCCCGAGCATCGCGATCTTGATGATGTCGGCGGCCGAACCCTGGATCGGGGCGTTCAGCGCGGCGCGTTCGGCGTTCTCGCGCAGGACGCGGTTCGGGCTCTTCAGGTCGGGGAACGGGCGGCGGCGTCCGAAGATCGTCTCGGTGTAGCCGTCCTCGCGCGCCTGCTCGACGACGTTGCGCAGGTAGTCGCGCACCGCACCGAAGCGGGCGAAGTACTCGGTCATCAGGGTGCGGGCCTCGGACTGCTCGATGCGCAGCTGCTTCGACAGACCGAAGGCGCTCAACCCGTAGGCCAGGCCGTAGGACATCGCCTTGACCTTGGTGCGCATCTCGTTGGAGACCTCGGACGGGTCGACGCCGAACACCCGCGCGCCGACGAAGCGGTGCAGGTCCTCGCCCTCGTTGAAGGCCTGGATCAGCCCCGGGTCGCCGGAGAGGTGCGCCATGATCCGCATCTCGATCTGCGAGTAGTCGGCGGTGACGAGCGTCGTGTAAGGCTCGGCCACCGCGAACGCCGACCGGATCCGGCGACCGACGGCCGTCTTGACGGGGATGTTCTGCAGGTTCGGGTCGGTCGACGAGACCCGGCCGGTGCTCGTACCGGTCTGCTCGTACCGGGTGTGGATGCGCCCGTCGACCACGGCGGCATCGAGGGTGTCGACGATCTGCCGGAGCTTCGTGGCGTCGCGGTGCTGCAGCAGGAGCCCGAGGAACGGGTGCGGGTGCTGTTCCTGCAGGTCCGCCAGGCTCGCGGCGTCGGTCGAGAACCCGGTCTTGGTCTTGCGGGTCTTCGGCATCGCGAGCTCGGTGAACAGGACTTCCTGCAGCTGCTTCGGCGACCCGAGGTTGACCTCGTGCCCGATCTCGGCGAAGGCCTGCTGCGCGAGTTCGGCGGCGCGCTCCCCGAGTTCCTTCGACAGGCCGGTGAGCACCGGGCGGTCGATGCCGACGCCGATGGTCTCCATGCCGGCCAGCACCGACACGAGCGGCAGCTCGATGTCGTCGAGGACCTGCAGCGAGGACGCGTCGATCCGGGCGCGCAGGGCCGTGGTGACGCGGAGCACGAACCACGCGTGCACCCCGACGTTGACCGGGTCGGTCTCGGGGACCAGCTGGTTCGGGTCGGCCGTCGGCAGTTCCTCGCCGAGCTCCTGGTAGACGAGGTCGGACAGTGGCTGTCCCTGCTTGCCGGGCTGCGCGAGCCACCCCATGATCCGTGCGTCGCCGGCGATGCCGTTCACGACGAAGCCGGCGGTGCCGAGCGCCTTGATCGCGGCCTTGGCGTCGTGGAAGTGCTTCGGGGCGTCGGAGGCGAACCAGGCCGAGAGCTGCTCGTAGTCCTTCGCGCCGCTGCCGCCCGGCACCAGCACGGCGTCGTCGTGGGTCGCGATGCCGATGGCGCTGAGGCGTCCGTCGATGACCTCGACCGCGACGCCGTAGCCGTTCGCCGCCTCGGTCGCGTTACGGCGCTCGAGCCAGTACCCGAGCTCTTCGTCGATCAGCGTCTTGACGGGCGGCGGGGTCGGCGCGCCGTCGGCGACTGCACCCTCGGCCGCGGGCTCCGCGGGGTCGCCCGACCCGGCGACCTTGAAGACGCGGTCGAGCAGCGTGCGGAACTGCAGCTTCGCGAAGAGCTCGCGCACCGCGGTCTCGTCGACCGGGCGGAGCGCGACGTCGGCGGGACCGACCGGCAGCTCGACGTCGGTGACCAGGCGGTTGAGCCGGCGGTTCCGGATGGCCCGGTCCCGCTGCTCGCGCAGGTTGTTGCCGACGACGCCCTTGATCTCGTCGGCGTGCTCGAGGACGCCGTCGAGCGACCCGTACTGGGTCACCCACTTGACCGCGGTCTTCTCGCCGACCTTGTCGATGCCGATCAGGTTGTCGCTGGTCTCGCCGACGAGTGCCGCGATGTCCGGGTACTGGTGGGGCTCGATGCCGTACCGCTCGTAGACCTTGTCACGGTCGTAGCGGGTGAGCTCGGAGACACCGCGGACGGACGGGTAGAGCAGCGTGACGTCGTCGTTGACGAGCTGGATCGAGTCGCGGTCACCGGAGACCACGTAGACCGTGAAGCCCTGGTCGGCACCCTGCTTGGAGAGGGTCGCGAGGATGTCGTCGGCCTCGTAGTCCTCTTTCGTGACGGTGGTGATGCCCATCGCCTCGAGCGCCTGCTGCAGGAGCGGGATCTGGCCCTTGAACTCGGCCGGGGTCTCGGAGCGGGTGCCCTTGTACTCGGCGTACTCACGCGTTCGGAACGAGAACCGGGAGATGTCGAACGCCACCGCCAGGTGGGTGGGCTTCTCGCGCTGCAGGAGCATCAGCAGCATCGAGATGAAGCCGTGGATCGCGTTGGTGTGCTGCCCCTCGCGGTTCACGAAGCTGTCGACCGGCAGCGCGTAGAAGGCCCGGAAGGCGAGCGAGTGGCCGTCGATGACCATGAGGGTAGGCTTTGCGGAGTCCGACACCCGGACAGCCTACCGACGCCCGCTGACACGGAAGGTCGACGCAGACCGTGACCGACGACACCACATCGACCACGATCGATCCCCGCATCGACGAACGCGGCATGGGCGAGCTGGCCGAGAAGATGGGCATGGTCATCACCGAGCTCTCGGCCGAGCGGGCGGTCGGTTCGATCCCCGTCGAGGGCAACCGCCAGCCGGTCGGCCTGCTGCACGGCGGCGCCTACGTCGTCCTCGCGGAGAGCCTCGGTTCGATGGCCGCGAACGTGCACGCCGGGCCCGGCCGCTACGCCGTCGGCATCGAGCTCAGCGCCTCGCACTCCCGCAGCGCGACGAGCGGCATCGTCACGGGCACGTGCACCGCCATCCACCTGGGCGGCACGCTCACCACCCACGAGATCGTCCTGACCGACGACCAGGGTCGCCGCTGCTCCACCGTCCGGATCACGAACATGATCCGCGAGCGTCGCTGACCGACGGACCGACGGCTCAGTCCTCCGGCGGCCGCTGCAGCAACAGGCGGGCGTCGCCGAACCCGAGCCTGCGGTAGAGCCGTTCGCCGTCCACGCTCGAGTGCACCGACGTCCGCTCCACGCCGAGTTCGTCGGCGAGCTCGAGCAGGGCCGTGACGAGTCGTCCGGCGACGCCGGAACCACGCAACTCCGGGTGCACGTAGACCGTCTGCACGTCAGCGGTCAGTCGGCGGCCCGGCCGGTCCGGCAGCGGCGGTCGCGCGATGAGCCCGAGCCACGCCATGCCGAGCACGACACCGTCCCGCTCCGCGACGACGCACCGGTGCGACTCCGTGTGGTCGGCGGCGAACGCCGTCATGGCATCGCGGTAGGCCTCCACGCTCGCCGCCGGCTGCGCGCCGCCCTCGTCGACGCTCCACCGCCACCGCAGGTCCGCCACCGCCGGCATGTCGTCAGGCCGGGAGGCCCGGATCACCACGTCGTCCATGGCTCCAGCCTGCCAGGTGGTCGCGGCACACGCCCCGCCCCCGGACGCAGGAAAGCCGCCGACCCCAGGGGGTCCGACGGCGTTCCGTGAGCGACGGTGGTGCGCTGGACTACTTCTTGGCGCTGAGCTGCTCGATGATCGCCTTCGCGACGTCGTGCATGGTCAGGCGGCGGTCCATCGAGGCCTTCTGGATCCAGCGGAACGCCTCGGGCTCGGTGAGGCCCATCTTCTCGTTCAGCAGGCCCTTGGCGCGGTCGACGAGCTTGCGGGTCTCGAAGCGCTCGACGAGGTCGGCGACCTCGGCTTCGAGCGTGATGATCTGCTGGTACCGCGAGAGGGCGATCTCGATCGCGGGGAGCAGGTCGTTCGGGGTGAAGGGCTTGACCACGTAGGCCAGCGCGCCGGCCTCAGTGGCACGCTCGACGAGGTCCTTCTGGCTGAACGCGGTCAGCAGGACGACGGGCGCGATGTGGTTCTTGGACAGCTTCTCGGCTGCGGAGATGCCGTCGAGCTGGGGCATCTTGACGTCCATCACGACGAGGTCGGGGCGGAGGTCGGTCGCGAGCTGGACGGCGGTCTCACCGTCACCGGCTTCACCGACCACGTCGAACCCGTTGTCGCGGAGGATCTCCACGATGTCGAGGCGGATGAGCGACTCGTCCTCGGCGACGACGACGCGACGGGGTGCTGGTGCTGTTGCTTCTGTGTCACTCACGGACGAAAGCCTACTAGACGACGGAAGTGCCGTATCCCAGACCCACCGGTTTGGTACGAGTGGCGGGACGCGGGTCCGAACTGCCCCGCACGCCGTGAGCAATTTCGTACGAGTGGCGGGACTTGAACCCGCACGCCGTGAGGCAGAGCATTTTGAGTGCCCCGTGTCTGCCGATTCCACCACACTCGCGAGGACTCCAGGCTAGCAGGACGCGCGCACCACCCCGGTCGCCGCCGGGAGCGACAACTCGAACACGGCGCCGCCCAGGGTGCCGTCCTCGCCGTACCGCAGCCCGCCGCCGTGCGCCTCGGCGATGCCCCGCGCGATGGGGAGCCCGAGCCCCGCTCCGCCCGAGCGGGCGTCCCGTGCGGCCTCGAGCCGGACCAACCGGTCGAACACCCGCTCACGGTGTTCCACGGGGATCCCCGGCCCGTCGTCCTCGACCCGCACCACGGGGCCGGGTCCGCGGTCGTCGAGGCTGACGACGACCCGTCCCGTCGCACCGCCCGCACGTGCCGCGTTGTCGACGAGGTTGCCGAGGACCTGGGCGATCCGCTCGGCGTCGACGTCGGCCTCCACCGGGTGCGCGGGCACGACGACGTCGAGCTCGAGGGTGGGCAGCCGGAGCCGGAGCCGGTCTCCCTCGGCCGCCAGGAACGCCCCGAGGTCGACCACCCGACGGTCGAGTTCGATCCCGCGGTCGAGCCGGGCCATCGTGAGCATGTCCTCGATGAGCCGAGCTGCCCGGTCGGCCTGCCGGACGACGTGCACGGCCAGCACCTCGCGGGTCCGGTCGTCACCGGCGCCACCCCGCACCAGGGTGTCGGCGGCCGCGCGGACCCCTGCGACGGGTGTCCGCAGTTCGTGCGCGGCGTCGGAGAGGAACGACCGGACGCGGGCCTCTGCGGCGACGGCGTCACGCTCGGCGCCCTCGACCGCGTCGAGCATCTCGTCCAGGGCGACGGCCACGCGACCGATCTCGGTGTCGCGGCGCGAGGGTCGGAGCCGCTGCCCACGGTCACCGCCGGCGATCGACCGCGCGGTCGTCGCCATCTGGTCGAGCGGTCGCAGGGACCGTCGGACGACCAGGACGACGCCGAGGACGGCGATGCCGAGGAACGCCGCCGAGGCACCGCCCATCACCCAGCCGAGCTGCACGAGCGTGTCCTGGACGTCACGGGTGCCGGCGGTGAGGGTGATCCGGGTGCCGTCGTCGAGCCGGCTCACCAGGGTGAGGACACCGTCGTCCTCGCGAACCGACGACGACGTGATCGTGGCGCCGTCGTCGGCGGGCGCCGGCGTGGCCGGATCGGTGGGTGTCCGTCCGACGCCCCCGCTGCCCCGCGGGACCGTCACGGGGAGGGAACCGGGGTCGAGCGGACCGGCGCGGAGCTGGTCCGGGGTCGGTCCGGCCTCGACGGCGTCCCCGTCCGGCTGGACGATCCGGACCGAGAGTCCCTGCGCGGAGAGCCGGTCGGCCAGATCCTCGGCGTCGACGGTGCCGACGAGCGCCGCAGCGGCCGACGCACGGTCACGCAGGCGGTCCTCGGCCTGGGCGCGGAGCCGGACGCCGAGCAGCCCCTCGACCGCGATCGTCAGCCCGGCGAGCAGGACGGCGAGCAGGACCACGATGGCGACGACGGTCCGCAGCCGCAGCGAGGTGGTCCGCAGGCGCCCGGCCTCAGCCCTCACGCTGCGGTCCGCTCGTCGCTGAGCCGGTACCCGATGCCCCGGACGGTGTGCACGAGGCGTGGTCCGTGCGCCTCCATCTTCCGCCGGAGGGCGCTGAGGTGGACCTCGACGACGTTCGCCGCGACGTCGTCGTACCCCCACACCTGGGTGGTGATCTGTCCCTTGGACACCGTCCGGCCCCGGCTCTCGGCCAGGAAGCGCAGCAGGCGGAACTCCGTCGCGGTGAGGTCGAGCAGCACCCCGGCGCGGCGGGCGGTGGCGGCGTCCGGGTCGAGCACGAGGTCGCCCACCTCGACGACCGAGGGGATCCGGCCACGCCGTCGGAGCACCGCGGTCACGCGGGCGACCAGTTCGGCCATCGCGAACGGCTTCACCACGTAGTCGTCGGCCCCCTCGGCGAAACCGCGCAACCGCTCGTCGAGTTCGTCCCGCGCGGTCATCATGACGACGGCGGCGTCCGTGGCGGAACGCACCCGTCCGGCGAGCACGATGCCGCTCGGTCCGGGCAGCATCCAGTCGAGCAGGACGAGGTCGGGGGCGCTGCGTCGCAGGTCGTCGACGAGGTCCCGTCCGTCCGCGGCCTCGGCGACGAGGAAGCCCTCGGCGCGGAGTGTGGTCGCGACCGCGGTGCGGATGGATTCGTCGTCGTCGACGACCAGGATTCGGGCGGGAGCAGGCACGGCGGACACCGTACGGCGCTCCGACGGCCACCGAGCATGGAGGACGCTGGAGAACCCCTGTGCTTCAGGCATGCTTCAGATTCGGACTCGAGCGTCGTCTGCAGCGGCGGATCACCCGGATCCGCTCGGACAGACGAACGGTGACCACCATGCACGACGAACGAGACGACTCGACCACCACTCCCACCCGGCGACGCGGGGCGCTCCTGCGACGGGTCGGCATCGGCACGGCCGCGGCCGCGGTCCTGGTGCTCGGCGGGTTCGGCATCGCCACGGCGAACGCAGCCACGACCACCCCGGCGCAGGGCACCCCGACCGGCGCACCGACCGGTGCGACCACGCCGGCCCCGGCTCCGGCCGACGGCGACACCGCGACGGTGCCCGCACCGCCCGAGGGCGGGCCCGCGACGGCGCCCGGCTGCACGGCGCTCCCGGACGCCGGTGCGCACGCGACCGTCCCCGCCCCGCCGAAGGGCGCCGACGGGAAGGCGCCGACCCCGCCGAAGGAGGGTGCGAAGCCCACGGCGCCGACCCCGCCGGAGGACAGCGCGACGGGGAAGGCCACGGCACCAGCCCCGGCAGCTCCCGACGCGACCACGACCCCTGCGCCGGCCTCCGGTTCCTGATACCGAGCCGGGGAGCGCGCGCCGTCAGCGATCCCGATCGCGCGGGGCGCGCCTCCCGGTCTGGTCGTCCCGAGCGTCTCCGGAACCCTCGAGCGCCTCGATCGTAGCCACGAGACCGGCCCGTCGCGGCGACCGCCGCGGCAGCACCGCGAGCAGCGCGCGCAGCACGAGCGCGTCGGTCGCACCGTCCGGTGTGCGCGCCCACGCGAGCAGGGCGTCGACGCCGCCGTCGGCGACGACCGACTCGCGGAACCGCAGTCGCACCAGGTCACGGACCGCGTCGACGCCGGGTGCGGCGGAGCCCGGCAGGACCGGTCCGGCGTACCGGTCGACGGCCTGGAGGCGCGCCCCGCGTTCGAGCGCGGACAGCACGCCGTCGACGTCGGTCCGGACCCCGGTCACCCGGTACGGCCGCGACGTCACGGTCACGTCCGGCGCGTGCTGCGCGAGGACACGGCGCAGCCGGACGACCTCGGCGCGCAGGGTGACGACCGCGCCCGGGTCACCGTAGACGGCGGCGGCGAGGTCGGTCGCCGCGAGGCCGTCGGGGTGCGCGGCGAGCACGACGAGCAGTTCCGAGTGCCGGGCGGACAGCTCGACCCGGCGGTCGGAGACACGGAGCACGGCGGTGTCGGTCCCGAGCACGGTCAGCTCGGCCGACGGTACGCGGGGTGTCCGCGCCTGTGGGCGGACCGCGGCGAGGGCGAGCTGGGCCTCGGCTGCGGCGACCGTGGCGGCGAGCAGCGACAGCGTGTGCCGCTCGACGGCGCGGTCGTCGCCCGTCAGGTCGAGCACCCCGACGGTGGCACCGCTCACGTCGTGCACCGGGACGGCCGTGCACGAGAACGGCTTGACGGCGTTCGCGTAGTGCTCGTCGGAGCGGATCTGCACCGGACGGTCCAGGCGCAGTGCCGTGCCGGGCGCGCTGGTGCCGACGCGGTCCTCCGACCAGTCGGCCCCGGGGACGAAGCCCATGTCCTCGGCGGCGCGACGCGTGGAGCGGGCTCCGTCGACCCAGACGAGACGACCCGCGGCGTCCGCGACGGCGACGACGCACCCGGCCGAGCGGGAGTCGTCGAGCAGCAGCCGGCGGACCACCGGCAGCAGGGTGGCGAGGGGGCCGTCGTGCCGGACGGCGTCGAGTTCGTCGTCGCCGAGGGCGAGGACCGGGGCGGCGTCGGGGTCGACCCGGGCGGACCGCTGCCACGACGCGGCGACGAGCGGGCGGAGCCGACCGGGTGCGCGCATGCGTCCTCCGATCGACCCCACCCGCCGCTCCGTCGCGACGCGTGCGGTCAGCCTACGTCCGGGCCACCCGCGGGACCAGGCCGAGATCGGCGAGCTCGGCGTCGTCGAACATCCGCGACCGGGTGAGGAACCGTTTGCCCTCGGGGACCTCGACCGAGAACCCGCCGCCCCGACCGTCAACGACGTCGATCGTCAGGTGCGTGTACTTCCAGTACTCGAACTGCGACACCGACATGTACACCTCGACCGGGTCCAGCCCGTCGACCTGCAACGCACCGAGCAGGACGTCCCCCGGACCGGTCCGGAACATGCCGACGGGGTAGCACATCGGACTCGAGCCGTCGCAGCAGCCGCCGGACTGGTGGAACATCAGCGGGCCGTGCCGGGCGGTGAGGGTGCCGAGGAGCTCCCCCGCCGCCGGCGTCACCGCGACGCGGGCGGTGTCGGGCATCAGAAGAAGCCCATCGGTCCGTCGGCGTAGGAGACGAGCAGGTTCTTCGTCTGCTGGTAGTGGTCGAGCATCATCTTGTGGTTCTCGCGCCCGATGCCGGACTGCTTGTAGCCGCCGAAGGCCGCACCCGCCGGGTACTGGTGGTACGTGTTCGACCACACGCGCCCGGCCTGGATGTCCCGTCCGGCGCGGTACAGGGTCGTGACGTCCCGGCTCCACACCCCGGCGCCGAGCCCGTACAGGGTGTCGTTGGCCGTGGCGATCGCGTCGTCGTAGCCGCTGAAGGACGTCAGCGCGAGCACGGGCCCGAAGATCTCCTCCTGGAAGATCCGCATCGAGTTGTCGCCCTCGAACACCGTCGGCGTGACGTAGTAGCCACCGGAGAGTTCGCCGCCCAGGTCGGCGCGCTCGCCACCGGTCAGGAGCTTCGCGCCCTCCTGCTTGCCGATGTCGATGTAGCTCAGGATCTTCTCGAGCTGGTCGTTGGACGCCTGGGCGCCGATCATCGTCGACAGGTCGAGCGGGTGTCCCTGCTTGACGGCGCGGACGCGTTCCAGGCCGTCGGCGACGAACCCGTCGTAGATCTCCTTCGCCACGAGTGCCCGCGACGGACACGTGCAGACCTCGCCCTGGTTCAGGTTGAAGAACGTGAAGCCCTCGAGCGCCTTGTCGTAGAAGGAGTCCTGCTCGGCCGCCACGTCGGGGAAGAACACGTTCGGGCTCTTGCCGCCGAGCTCGAGCGTCACCGGGATGAGACTCTGCGACGCGTACTGCATGATCAGCCGCCCGGTCGTGGTCTCCCCCGTGAAGGCGATCTTCCGGATGTCGGGGTGCTGCGCGAGCGGTGCGCCGACCTCGATGCCGAAGCCGTTGACGACGTTGAGCACCCCGGCGGGCAGCAGGTCGCGGATGAGCTCGACGAGCACGTGGATGGACGCCGGGGTCTGCTCGGCGGGCTTCAGCACGACACAGTTGCCGGCGGCGAGGGCCGGCGCGAGCTTCCACACCGCCATCAGGATCGGGAAGTTCCACGGGATGATCTGCCCGACGACGCCGAGCGGTTCGTGGAAGTGGTACGCCACGGTGTCGTGGTCGATCTCGCCGGCGGAGCCCTCCTGCGCACGGATCGCCCCGGCGAAGTACCGGAAGTGGTCGATCGCGAGCGGGATGTCGGCGCCGAGGGTCTCGCGGATCGGTTTGCCGTTCTCCCACGTCTCGGCGACGGCGAGCATCTCGAGGTGCTCCTCCATGCGGTCCGCGATCTTGTTGAGGATGACGGCACGTTCGGCCGCGCTCGTCCGTCCCCAGGCCGGGAACGCCTTCCATCCGGCGGCGACGGCGCGGTCGACGTCCGTGGAGTCGCCGCGGGCGACCTCGGTGAACACCTTGCCGGTGACGGGGGTGGGGTTCTCGAAGTACTGCCCGCTGGCGGACGGCACGTACTCGCCGCCGATGAAGTGGTCGTACCGGGATCGGTACTCGACCAGGGAGCCGGGTTCGCCTGGTGCGGCGTAGCTGGTGGGCGAGGGTGCGATGGTCATGGTGGTGCCCTTTCGACGACGCTGTCGGAGCGCACGGGTCGCGCGCCTGCTCCGCACGGTACGACCGCGGGGGTTGCAGGTCGTTGCACGGTCCGCAGCTCCGACGGGTAGCGTGCTGGGCACCAGCGCTGGCGATCAGGGAGGAGCGCTCGTGGATTCTCGTGCCGTCAGGACGTTCCGGGTGTTCGTCGTCGTCACCGCCGTCGTCGCCATCGCACTGGGCATCGTGGCCATCGTCTGGCCCCGCCCGTCGCTCGTGCTCGTGGCACTGCTGTTCGGCGTGTACCTCGTCGTGGCCGGAGCGCTCCGGGTCTTCGCCGCGGTGCGGGGGCACGGCACCCGTCCGGTGTGGCGGTGGACGTCCGGCATCGTCGGCGGCCTCGTCGCGGTCGCGGGGCTCGTGACCCTGCTCGACCCGGCGATCCCGCTCGTCGTGTACGCCGTGCTCGCCGGGGTCGGGTTCCTGATCGAGGGGGTCGCCGCGATCGTCGGCGGCTTCGTCGGCCACCCGGGGTCGTCACGCGTCCCGACGGTCATCAGCGGCGTGCTGTCGATCATCGGGGGAATCGTCGTGCTCGTCGCGCCCGGACTCGCGCTGACCGTCTTCATGGTCTTCGCCGGCATCGCGCTCATCGTCGTCGGGGCTGCGGCCCTGCTCCTCCTGCCGCCGCGCGCCGCCGTCCGCCGGTAGCCGCCACTCGCCGGCCGCGCCGCCGTCCGCCGCTAGGCCGACCCGGTACCGAAGAGCAGTCCGAGCGCGTAGGTGACGATCGCCGCGCCGAACCCGATGGCGAGCTGCCGGAAGGCCCGCTTGCCCGGCGAGGCTCCGCTGAGCACGCCGACGACGGCGCCGGTGCCGAGCAGCGCGATGCCCACCAGCCCGCCGGCCACAGCGATCGCCGGCCACCCCTGCATGCCGAACAGGAACGGCAGCACCGGGATGATCGCGCCCGAGGCGAAGAAGCAGAAGCTCGACACCGCGGCGCTCAGCCCGGTACCGACCGCCTCGTGGTCGTCCGCGACCGCGGTCGAACCGGTCGCCGGCCGCCGCTCGCCGATGCCGGACAGCACCTGCGCGGCGTGCTCGGTCGCCTCGGCCTCGGACATCCCGCGCGCGCGGTAGACCAGGGCGAGCTCGTTCGCGTCGACGTCGAGGTCCGACACGGCCTTGCCTGCCTCGGGGTGCGGCGCGGACGCCTCGAGCAGTTCGCGCTGCGACCGGACGGAGACGTACTCCCCCGCCCCCATCGACAACGCGCCGGCGAGCAGCCCGGCGATGCCGCTCAGCAGCACGAAGTGCCGGTCGGCCCCGGAGGCACTGATGCCGATGATGAGTGCCAGGTTGGACACCAGGCCGTCGTTCGCGCCGAACACCGCCGCCCGGAACGTGCCGGACAGCCGCATCCGGCCGCGGTTCGCGAGCCCGCGCACGACCTCGCCGTGGATCCGCTCGTCAGCGGCCATCCGCGCGGTCGCGTCCGAGTCGTCGGCGTACGGCGAGCGGTCCTCGGCGCGCTGCATGAGCGCGAGGACGAAGACCGACCCGAACCGCTTGGCCAGAACGGCGAGCACCCGGGTGCGCAGGCTCCCCCGCTGCGGCCGTCCGACGTCGTCGCCGAGCAGGTCGAGCCAGTGGTCGGCGTGCCGTCCCTCGGCCTCGGCCAGCGCGGCGAGGATCTCGCGCTCCTCGCCGGAACGGCGGGCAGCGAGGTTGCGGTACACGGCCGCCTCGGCACGTTCGTCGGCCAGGTAGCGACGCCAGCGGCGGACGTCGGCGCGCGGCGCCGGGGTGACGGATCGGAGGCTCACAGCGACCATCCTGCCGCCTGCGGCCGACGTCCGGTCACCACCAGGGCCGTGGAGACGCGGCAGGGCGCGGACCGGAAGCGGTCGGCGCTGCGCGCGCCGGGCCTCCCGTCCGCGCCCTGGCGGCGACGGATCCCTCGGGTCAGTCCCGGACGTAGGCCGGGGCGGCCTCGGCGTGGGCGTCGCCCACCCGGTGCACGCGAAGGTCGTTCGTCGAGCCCTCGATGCCGGGAGGGGACCCGGCCGTCACGATGACGCGGTCGCCGGGGGCGGCCAGGCCGTTCTCGAGGAGGACGTCGTCCACCTGCGAGAAGAGCTCGTCGGTGTGGGTCTTCCGCTCCACCAGGAACGAACGGACACCCCAGGTGAGGGCCATCCGGCGGCGCGTGGCCTCGTTCGGGGTGAAGGCGATGATCGGCAGACCGTGGCGCAGGCGCGACATGCGGCGGGCCGAGTCACCGGACTCGGTGAAGACGCAGAGGTACGACGCCTCGGTGAACTCGGCGATCTCGACGGCGGCGAGGGTGATCGCACCGCCGAGGGTGCGCGGCTTGGTGCCGAGCGGGGCGATGCGCTCGAGCCCGTGGTCCTCGGTGGACTCGACGATGCGGGCCATGGTGCGGACGGTCTGCACCGGGTACTCACCGACGCTCGTCTCACCGGACAGCATGACCGCGTCGGCACCGTCGAGGACGGCGTTCGCGACGTCGGAGGTCTCGGCGCGGGTGGGGATCGGCGACGAGATCATCGACTCGAGCATCTGCGTCGCGACGATGACCGGCTTCGCCATGCGGCGGGACAGCTCGACGGCGCGCTTCTGCACGATCGGGACGGCCTCGAGCGGGAGCTCGACGCCGAGGTCACCGCGGGCGACCATGATGCTGTCGAAGGCGTCGATGATCTCCTCGAGCGCGTCGACGGCCTGGGGCTTCTCGACCTTGGCGATGACCGGCAGGCGCTTGCCCTCTTCGTCCATGATCTCGTGGGCACGCACGACGTCGCTCGCGTTGCGCACGAACGACAGCGCGATGAGGTCGGCGCCCTGGCGGATCGCCCAGCGCAGGTCGGCTTCGTCCTTCTCGCTCAGCGCGGGGACGTTGACGGCGACACCGGGCAGGTTGATGCCCTTGTTGTTGGACACCGTGCCGGGGACGACGACCTCGGTGCGGACCCGCACGCCGTCGGTGTCGAGGACACGGAGGCGGACACGGCCGTCGTCGATGAGCAGCGGGTCGCCGGGCTTGACGTCCTGCGGCAGGCCCTTGAACGTCGTGCCGCAGATCTCCTTCGAGCCGGGGACGTCCTCGGTCGTGATGGTGAAGATGTCACCGACCGCCAGGTCGTGCGGGCCGTCGGCGAACCGAGCCAGACGGATCTTCGGACCCTGCAGGTCGACGAGGATCGCGACGGGCTTGCCGAGTTCTTCGGCGGCACGACGGACGTTGACGTAGTTGGCCTCGTGGACGCTGTAGTCACCGTGGCTGAGGTTGAGGCGGGCGACGTCGACGCCCGCTTCGATGATCTCCTTGACGGTCTCGTAGTCCGACGTTGCCGGTCCGAGCGTCGAAACGATCTTTGCGCGTCTCAATGGATTCCTTCGTGGTGGTGGATGGAGCTTGGGTTTCCGCGCTGTGGGGCCGCGCGGAACGAAGCGAGGCCACCAGCACCCTACCGAGTGCTGGTGGCCTCACGCTCACGGGAGCGTGAGCATCTGGTGGAGACGGTCCGCCGTCTGGCGGCGGCCCGACATCTGGTGGCCGTCCGACATTCCGTGATCGTCCGACATCAGACGGAGATCGCCCGGTCGGTCGCCTTGACCGGTGCCGGCAGGATCGTGGAGCCCTCGAGGTACTCGTCGACCTGTGCGGCCGCGGCACGGCCCTCGGCGATCGCCCACACGATGAGCGACTGACCACGACCCGCGTCGCCGGCGACGAACACGCCGGCCTCGTTGGTCGCGTAGTCGGCACGGCGGTCGAGCGCCCCGGAACCCGTGGTCGGCAGACCGAGCTGCGGCTCGATCGTGTCCGACTCGGGACCGGTGAAGCCCATCGCGATGAGGACGAGGTCGGCCGGGATCTCCCGCTCGCTGCCCGCCTTCGGGACCCGTCGGCCGTCGAGGTACTCGGTCTCGGCGACCCGCAGTGCGCGGACCTCGCCGGCGTCGTTCGACAGGAACTCGACGGTGGAGGCGAGGAAGTGCCGCTCGCCGCCCTCTTCGTGGGCGCTCGTGATCTCGAACACGGTCGGGAACATCGGCCACGGCTGGTCGGACGGACGCTCGAGCGGCGGCTGCTTGCCGATCGCCAGGTTCGTCACGCTCAGCGCACCCTGGCGGTGGGCGGTGCCGATGCAGTCCGCGCCGGTGTCGCCGCCGCCGATGACGACGACGTGCTTGCCCTCGGCCGTGATCTGGTTGTCGACCGTCGTTCCCGCATTCGCCTTGTTCTGCTGGACCAGGTAGTCCATGGCGAAGTGCACGCCCTCGAGGTCGCGCCCCGGGATCGGCAGGTCGCGCGGGACCGTTGCACCGGTGGCGACCACGACCGCGTCGTAGCGCGACTTCAGGTCGTCCCAGGTGATGTCCTTGCCGATCTCGACCCCGGCACGGAACCGGGTGCCCTCGGCCTGCATCTGGGCGAGGCGCGCGTCGATCTGGCGCTTCTCCATCTTGAAGTCCGGGATGCCGTAGCGGAGCAGGCCGCCGATGCGGTCGTCCCGCTCGTAGACGGCGACCGTGTGGCCGGCACGCGTGAGCTGCTGCGCGGCGGCGAGTCCGGCGGGGCCGGAGCCCACGACGGCGACGGTCTTGCCCGTCAGGCGCTCCGGCGGGTGCGGCGTGACCCAGCCGTTCTGGAACGCCTGGTCGATGATCGAGACCTCGACCTGCTTGATCGTCACCGGGGGCTGGTTGATGCCGAGCACGCACGACGACTCGCACGGTGCCGGGCAGAGCCGACCCGTGAACTCCGGGAAGTTGTTCGTCTCGTGCAGGCGCTCGATCGCCTGGCGGCCCTCACCGCGCCACGTCAGGTCGTTCCACTCCGGGATCAGGTTGCCGAGCGGGCAGCCCTGGTGGCAGAACGGCACGCCGCAGTCCATGCAGCGGCCGGCCTGGCGCTTCAGGACACCGGACTCCTGCTGCTCGTAGACCTCTTTCCAGTCCATGAGCCGCACGGGCACGGGTCGCCGGGGCGGGAGTTCGCGTTCCTGGACCTTCAGGAATCCCTTGGGGTCAGCCACCGGTCACCTCCATGATCCGATTCCAAACGATGTCACCGTCGGGGTCGAGCCCCTCGTCGACGGCCTGTCTGCGCGTCTCGAGCACCGCCGCGTAGTCGCGTGGCAGCACCTTGACGAAATCGCTCAGGTCTCCGGACGCCAGCAGGTCGGACGCGAGCGTCGAACCCGTCTCGTCGGCGTGCCGGGTGAGCAGGTCGGTGACGATCTCGACGTCGGCGCTGTCGAGCGCCTCGAGCCGGAGTTCGCCGGACGCCAGGGCGTCGGTGTTCACGTGCTCTTGGCGCAGGCCGCGGACGTACGCCGTTCCACCGGACATGCCGGCACCGAGGTTCCGGCCGGTCTCGCCGAGGATGAGCGCGAGCCCGCCCGTCATGTACTCGAGCGCGTGGTCGCCCACGCCCTCGACGACGGCCGTGGCACCGGAGTTCCGCACCAGGAACCGCTCGCCCACGATGCCGCGGATGAACATGCTGCCCTGGGTGGCGCCGTACCCGATGACGTTGCCGGCGATGACGTTCTCGGCGGGGTCGAAGCCCGAACCGGCGTCGGGGCGGACGACGATCTGGCCACCGGAGAGCCCCTTGCCGACGTAGTCGTTGCTGTCGCCGATGAGCCGCAGCGTGATGCCCGCCGGCAGGAACGCGCCGAGCGACTGCCCGGCGGAACCGCGCAGCGTCACGTCGATCGAACCGTTCGGCAGGCCGTGCTCGCCGTGCCGCAGGGTCACCTGGTGGCCGAGCATGGTGCCGACCGCGCGCTCGGTGTTGCGGATGGGCAGGTCGAGCGCGATCGAACCGCCGTGGTCGAGCACGTCCGCGGTCTGCTGGATGAGCTGCACGTCGAAGTGCTGGTCCAGCTCGTGGTCCTGCTCGCGGTGGTGGCGGCGCGGCTCGGCGTCGTCGAAGTGCGGTCCCTTGAGCACCGGCGCGAGGTCGAGGCCCGACGCCTTCCAGTGCTCGACGGCACGGTCGACGTCGAGCGCGTCGGTCTGCCCGATCGCCTCGTCGAGGCTGCGGAAGCCGAGCTCGGCGAGGAGCTCGCGGACCTCTTGCGCGATGAACTCGAAGAAGTTCACGACGAACTCGGGCTTGCCGGAGAACCGCTTGCGGAGCTCGGGGCTCTGCGTG
Organism: Curtobacterium sp. ME-Dv--P-122a; assembly: GCF_030209645.1. Taxonomy (NCBI): domain Bacteria; kingdom Bacillati; phylum Actinomycetota; class Actinomycetes; order Micrococcales; family Microbacteriaceae; genus Curtobacterium; species Curtobacterium sp. ME-Dv--P-122a. The sequence goes on along the minus strand of NZ_JARVRO010000005.1, from coordinate 58,223 downwards.
GCGACGCCGACCGGGCAGGTGTCCAGGTGGCAGACACGCATCAGGATGCAGCCCTCGACCACGAGCGGCGCGGTCGCGAAGCCGTACTCCTCGGCCCCGAGCAACGCGGCCACGACGACGTCGCGCCCGGTCTTCATCTGCCCGTCCACCTGCACGACGACGCGGTCGCGCATGCCGTTCAGCATGAGCGTCTGCTGGGTCTCGGCCAGGCCGATCTCCCACGGGGTGCCGGCGTGCTTGAGCGAGTTCAGCGGGCTCGCGCCGGTGCCGCCGTCGTGGCCGGACACGAGCACGACGTCGGCCAGGGCCTTCGTCACACCGGCCGCGACCGCACCGATGCCGGACTGGCTCACGAGCTTCACGTGGACGCGTGCTGACGGGTTGGCGCGCTTGACGTCGAAGATCAGCTGCTTGAGGTCCTCGATGGAGTAGATGTCGTGGTGCGGCGGCGGCGAGATGAGGCCGACGCCCGCGGTGGCGTGCCGGGTGCGAGCGACCCAGGGGTAGACCTTCGCCGGGGGCAGCTGCCCGCCCTCGCCGGGCTTCGCGCCCTGCGCCATCTTGAGCTGGATGTCGGTGGCGTGCGTGAGGTACATGCTCGTCACGCCGAACCGGCCGGAGGCGACCTGCTTGATCGCGCTGCGGCGCTCGGGGTCGAGCAGGCGGTCGACGTCCTCGCCGCCCTCGCCCGTGTTCGAACGGCCGCCGAGTCGGTTCATCGCGATGGCGAGCGTCTCGTGGGCCTCCTTCGAGATGGAGCCGTAGGACATCGCACCCGTGTTGAACCGCTTGACGATCGACTCGATCGACTCGACCTCGTCGAGCGCGATGGGCTTGCGCGCGCCCTGCTTGAACCGGAAGAGCCCGCGGAGGGTCATGAGCTGCTCGGACTGGTCGTCCACGGCGCTCGAGTACTCGCGGAAGATGTCGTACCGGCGGGCACGGGTGGCGTGCTGCAGGCGGAACACCGTGTCCGGGTTGAACAGGTGCGGCGGACCCTGCCGGCGCCACTGGTACTCGCCACCGATCTGCAGTCGCTCATGCGAGAGCACCGCGCCGTCCTGCGGGTACGCCTGGGCGTGCCGCTCGGCGTTCTCCTTGGCGATCACGTCGATGTCGACGCCGCCCAGGATCGACGAGGTGCCCGTGAAGTACTTGTCGACGAACTCCTGGCTGAGCCCGACGGCCTCGAACGCCTGCGCACCGGCGTAGCTGGACACCGTCGAGATGCCCATCTTCGACATGATCTTCAGCACGCCCTTGCCGAGCGCCTTGATGACGTTCTTGACCGCCTGCTCCGGGGTGATCCCGGGGATCATGCCGGCGCGGACCAGGTTCTCGCAGGTCTCCATCGCCAGGTACGGGTTGATCGCCGAGGCGCCGTACCCGATGAGGGTGGCCACGTGGTGGACCTCGCGCACGTCGCCGGCTTCGACGATCAGCCCGACCTTCATGCGCTGCTCGGTGCGGATCAGGTGGTGGTGGACCGCAGCGAGGAGCAGGAGGCTCGGCACCGGTGCCTGCTCGGAGTTGCCGTCGCGGTCGGACAGCACGATGAACTGCTTGCCGGACTCGATCGCAGCGTCGACCTCGTCGCACACGGCGGCGATGCGCTTCTGCATCGCCTTCTTGCCCGCGTCGACGCGGTACAGGCCCTTGATCGTGACGGTCAGGTGGCGACCCGACTCGGTCTCGAAGTGCTGGACCTTGGCGAGCTGGTCGTTGTCGATCACCGGGAAGTCGAGCGTGATCTGCTTCGCGTGCTCGGGACCGGCGGAGAGCAGGTTGCGCTCCGGACCGAGTCCCATCCCCATCGAGGTGATGACCTGCTCGCGGATCGAGTCGAGCGGCGGGTTGGTCACCTGCGCAAACTGCTGCGTGAAGTAGTCGAAGAGCAGCCGCGGACGCTCCGACAGGACGGCGATCGGGGTGTCCGAGCCCATCGCGCCGAGGGGCTCGGCACCCGCTGCCGCCATCGGGCGCAGCAGGATCCGGACTTCTTCCTCGGTGTACCCGAACGCGCGCTGCCGTCGGGTGACCGAGGCCGGGGTGTGCACGATGTGCTCGCGCTCCGGCAGGTCGTTGAGGTTGATGCGTCCGGCTTCGAGCCAGTCGCCCCAGGGACCGGAGGCGGCGAGCTCGCGCTTGACCTCGTCGTCCTCGATGATGCGGCCGGCCTCGGTGTCCACCAGGAACATCCGGCCCGGACGCAGGCGGCCCTTGCGCACGACCTTGGCGGCCGGCACGTCGATGACCCCGGTCTCGGAGCCCATCACGATGAGGCCGTCGTCGGTGACGAGGAAGCGTCCGGGGCGCAGGCCGTTGCGGTCGAGGGTGGCGCCGACGAGCGAGCCGTCGGTGAAGGTGATCGCGGCGGGGCCGTCCCACGGCTCCATGAGCATCGAGTGGTACTCGTAGAACGCGCGGAGGTCCGGGTCCATCCCGACCTGGTTCTCCCACGCCTCTGGAACCATCATCGACACGGCGTGCGGCAGGGTCCGGCCGGTCAGGGTCAGCAGTTCGAGGACCTCGTCGAACGAGGCCGAGTCACTCGCCCCCGGGCTCACGATGGGCAGCAGCGGAGCCATGTCGCCGAGCAGTTCGCTCTCGAGCTGCGACTGGCGCGCACGCATCCAGTTGCGGTTGCCGCGCACCGTGTTGATCTCGCCGTTGTGGGCGATCGTCCGGAACGGCTGGGCGAGCGGCCACGACGGGAACGTGTTCGTGGAGTAGCGCGAGTGCACGATCGCGAGCTTCGAGGCGAAGCGCTCGTCGCTGAGGTCCGGGTAGAACGGTTCGAGCTGCAGCGTCGTGACCATGCCCTTGTAGACCATGGTGCGGCTGGACAGCGACATGAAGTACAGGTCGTTGTCGTGTTCGGCGCGCTTGCGGAGGCGGAAGGCCTGACGGTCCAGCGCGATGCCGCTCCACGAGGCACCGTGCACGTCGTGCCGGATGGAGGCGACGAAGAGCTGCTCGAACGCCGGCATCGCGGCACGGGCCAGCGTGCCGAGGACCTCAGGACGCACCGGGACCTCGCGCCACCCGAGGACCTTCAGGCCCTCTTCGCGGGCGAGCCGCTCGACGGCGCCCTTCACCGCGTGGCGGGCGTCGTCGTCCAGGGGCAGGTAGGCGGTGCCGACGGCGTACTCCCCCGCTGCCGGCAGCTCGAACGGTACGACGGCGCGCAGGAACTCGTCGGGCACCTGGCACAGGATGCCCGCGCCGTCACCCGTGCCCGCGTCGGAGCCCACGGCACCGCGGTGCTCGAGGTTCCGGAGCGCACCGAGGGCCGCGTCGACGATGTCGTGCCCGGGCGTGCCGCGCAGGGTCGCGACCATCGCGAGACCGCAGGCGTCCTTCTCGTTCGCCGGGTCGTACATGCCCGTGGCATCCGGGATCGCGGAGAAGCGGCGGTGCGGCGGCACGAGGCTCGTCGGTGCCGAGGGCTGGGTTGGCTGGAGCGCCATGGGGAACCGTCCTCACGAGGAAGTGGAACAGGGACAGCGGTGGCCCGGTGGTGCGTTCCGCCCGAGCGGGCGGGACTGGTGCCCGTGCCCGCCGTCAGTGAGTTGCCCTGCCGGCCGGCGAGGTTGCTGGGCCCCGCTTGTGGCGGAGACCGTCTGGTGCTGCTGCTGCTGGTGGTGCTGCACGCGACCGGTGGTCGTCGGGAGCGGGTGCTCCCACCACGGGATCAGCGAGTGGTCGTGACCGGTTCGTCGCTCGTGACGCCGTCTGCTGCGTCGTCATCGTGCTCCGAGAAGGTGTCCTCGGAGTCTACAACGGAGGTCGGACGGGGCCCGCGACCCGGCAGGTACGGGCTCGGCTCCTTGCCGGTGTGGCGACGGCTCTGCACCACGAAGATCAGGATGCCGATCACGACCGCGGCGAGGGCCACCCACACGTTGGTGCGGACGCCGAAGAAGGTCTCGCTCGTGTCGACGCGGATGGACTCGAGCACCGAGCGCCCGGCGCCGTACCAGATCAGGTACAGGCCGAGGACCTTGCCCCACTGCAGCGTGAACTTGCGCGCCAGGAAGAGGATGACGACGACACCGAGGACGTTCCAGATGATCTCGTACAGGAACGTCGGGTGGAACAGCGTGCCCTCGGGCAGGCCCTTCGGGAACGCGGCGTTGCTCGAGTCGATCTCGAGGCCCCAGGGCAGGCTCGTCGGCATGCCGAAGAGCTCCTGGTTGAAGTAGTTGCCCAGGCGACCGAAGGCCTGTGCGAGCAGGACGCCCGGCACGACCGCGTCGATGAACGACGTGAACCGCAGGCCCACCTGACGGCAGCCGATCCACGCACCGACCGACCCGAGGATGAGCGCCCCGAAGATGGCGAGCCCGCCCTCCCAGATGTACAGGAAGGACAGTGGGTCGATGCCGGGGCCGAAGTAGTCGGACACGTGGGTGAACACGTGGAAGAGACGACCGCCGATGATGCCGGCGGGCACGGCCCAGATCGCGATGTCGATGATGATCCAGCGCTCGACGCCACGGGCGTTGAGTCGTCGGTTCGCCAGGACGACCGCGGCCACGATCCCGATCAGGATGCAGATCGCGTACGCGTGGATGCGGAAGTCGAGGGGCAGCGACCAGCCGAACGCGTCGCGCAGCCAGGCGGTCAGGTCGAAGTACTGCCAGGCGGTGCTCGGGCTCGGGATGCTCAGGAGGGGCATGGAGGTGCTGTCGCCTTTCGGAACTGACGGGGCGCGGTCGACGTGGCGTCGGCCTCGCTCACTGTAGCGCGGCTCGCGGGCCGGACAGGAACTGGACTAGCGGCGGCGGGCGCCGGTGGCGAGGTCGGCGGCACGGTCGGCCACACCCTGCACACCGAGGTCGGCCAGCGCACGGACGAACGCGGACCCGACGATGGCGCCGTCGGCGTACTCGAGCACTTCGCCGACCTGCTCGGCCGTCGAGATCCCGAGACCGACGCAGGTGCGCTCGACCCCGGCGTCACGCAGGCGCGACACCACCGTGCGTGCGGCGACGTCGACGCCGACCCGGGCACCGGTCACACCCATCGTCGAGACGGCGTACACGAACCCACGGCTGGCCTCGACCGCCTGGCGCATGCGCTCGTCCGACGAGGACGGTGCGGCGAGGAAGACCCGGTCGAGGCCGGTCCGCTCGGAGGCCTCGGTCCACGCGGAGGCCTCGTCGGGGATGAGGTCGGGCGTGATGAGGCCGGCGGCACCGGCGGCGACGAGGTCGTCGGCGAAGCGGTCCACGCCGTAGCGCAGCACCGGGTTCCAGTAGGTCATGACGAGGACCGGCACGTCGGCCCGCTCGGTGATCTGCTGCACGGCGTCGAAGACCTGTGCGACCCGGAAGCCGTTCGCTAGGCTCTCCTCGGCTGCCCGCTGGATCACGGGCCCGTCCATCACGGGGTCGGAGTACGGCAGACCGAACTCGATGACGTCCACCCCGTTCTCGGCGAGGGCGACGGCGGCGTCGACGCTGGTCTGCAGGTTCGGGTACCCGGCGGGCAGGTAGCCGACGACGGCTCCGGCGCGCTCGGCGTTGGCGGCGTCGATCGTCTGGGCGACGGTCTTGTTCGTGGTCACAGCTGCACCGCGTTCTCGTCGAGGATGCCGAAGTAGCGACTGGCGGACGCGACGTCCTTGTCACCGCGGCCGGACAGGTTCACGAGCACGACGCCCTCGGGGCCGAGCTCCTTGCCGAGCTTCATCGCACCGGCGAGGGCGTGGGACGACTCGATCGCCGGGATGATGCCCTCGGTCTGGCTCAGCAGGCGGAACGCCTCCATGGCCTCGGTGTCGGTGATCGGCTGGTACTTCGCGCGGCCGATCGACGCCAGGTACGCGTGCTCCGGTCCGACGCTCGGGTAGTCGAGTCCGGCGGAGATGCTGTGGCTCTCGATCGTCTGGCCGTCCTCGTCCTGCATCAGGTACGACTTCGCGCCCTGCAGGACGCCCTCGCGACCGAGCGTGATGCTCGCCGCGTGCCGACCGGTCTCGACGCCGTCGCCCCCGGCCTCGAAGCCGTGCAGTGCGACGGACTCGTCGTCGAGGAACGCCTCGAAGATGCCCATCGCGTTCGAGCCGCCGCCGACGCACGCTGCGACGGCGTCCGGCAGACGACCGACGCGGTCGAGGACCTGCTGGCGCGCTTCCTCGCCGATGACCTTGTGGAACTCGCGCACCATCTCGGGGAACGGGTGCGGACCGGCGACCGTGCCGAGCAGGTAGTGCGTCGACTCGACGTTGGCGACCCAGTCGCGCAGGGCGTCGTTGATGGCGTCCTTCAGGGTGCGCGAACCGGTCTCGACCGGGATCACCTCGGCACCGAGCAGGCGCATCCGGGCCACGTTGAGGGCCTGTCGCTCGGTGTCCACGGCGCCCATGTAGACGACGCACTCCATGCCGAACAGGGCTGCGGCGGTCGCGGTGGCGACGCCGTGCTGGCCGGCACCGGTCTCGGCGATCAGGCGGGTCTTGCCGAGCCGACGGGCGACGAGGGCCTGGCCGAGGACGTTGTTGATCTTGTGGGACCCGGTGTGGTTCAGGTCCTCGCGCTTCAGGATGACCCGGGCGCCACCGGCGTGCTTCGCGAAGCGCGGCACCTCGGTGATGATCGAGGGGCGCCCCGTGTAGTCGCGCTGCAGCTCGTCGAGCTCCGCACGGAACGCCGGGTCCGCCCAGGCCTGGCGGAAGGCGGCCTCGAGCTCGTCGAGCGCGAGGACGAGGGACTCGGGGACGAAGCGTCCGCCGAAGTCACCGAAGTAGGGGCCGTGCAGGTCGCGGAGTGAGGTCACGATGTGTCTCCCGGGACGAGTCCGACGCGGCTGGTCGGCCGCGTCGGACGGGTGGAACGTGCGGCCGCGGTCGGCGGCCTCGATACGTGGGCGGAGCCGGTCAGGCCCGGTCGGCGGCGTCGACGAAGGACGCCAGGGTCGCGGCGGGGTCGTCCCCCGTCACGAGCGCTTCGCCGACCAGCACGACGTCGGCGCCCGCCGCACGGTAGTGGGCGACGTCGGCCGGACCGGAGACCGCGGACTCGGCGACGCGCACGACCCCGTCGGGGATGCGGTCGGCGAGCGACCCGAACAGGTCGCGGTCGAGCGAGAAGTCGGTCAGGTCACGGGCGTTGACGCCGAGGATGCGGGCACCGGCGTCGAGGCCACGCGTGACCTCGTCACCGGAGTGGGCCTCGACCAGCACGCGCATGCCGAGTTCTTCGGCCAGGGTGTGCAGCTCGACCAGACGGGCCTGCTCGAGCGCCGCCACGATGAGCAGCACGACGTCGGCACCGGACGCCCGGGCCTCGATCACCTGGTACGGGTCGGCGATGAAGTCCTTGCGCAGCACGGGCACCCCGACGCGGGCCTTCACGGCTTCGAGGTCGGCGAGGCTGCCGAGGAACTTGCGGCCCTCGGTCAGGACGCTGATCGTCGAGGCCCCGCCACGCTCGTAGTCGGCGGCGAGGGCGGCTGGGTCGGCGATCGCGGCCATCGACCCGCGGGACGGACTGGCGCGCTTGACCTCGGCGATGATCTTCACCCGGTCACCCGGGCTGAGGAACGCGAGGGCGTCGAGCGGCGACGCCACCCGGTCGAGGTCGCGTTCGACGTCCGAGTACGGACGGTCGACACGACGGGCGGCGGCGTCCTCGAGCGCGCCCGCGACGAGGGTCTCGAGCACGTTCGGCATCGGGAGACCCCTACTCGCCGTGGTGCTTGGGGACGAACTTCGGACCGTCGACGCCGTAGCCGGCCTTCTTCATCACGCCACCGACGATGAGGCCGATGAGGACGACGCCAGCGGAGGCCCAGACGCCCCACGGCTGGTCGAACCAGAAGAACAGCGTGCCTGCCGCGAATCCGATCAGCATGATCACGACGGCGGTCCAGGCGGCCGGCGAGTGGCCTTCGCCGAGTTCTGCGGGCTCAGTGTTGCTCACGGTGCTCCTCGTTCTGCTCCGGCGTCGTCGGTCGAGCGACGCCCTGTCGATCCTACCGTGTCGTCACTCGGCGCCTCCGCGCCCGCGCCGTCGGCGGTGGTCGGGTCCACGCCCGCGCTCAGGTCGTCCCAGTCGACGACCGCGTCGCGCTGGACGGGTGCTGCTGCACGTGCTGCTGCGGCGGCTCCGGCGGTGGCGGCACCGTACTTCCGGCTCGGGCCGGGCCAGGCGCGCTGGACCACGATGACGACCACGCCGAGCAGCACGGCGAGCACGCCGCCCGCGATCCCGACGGCGGGCCACGGGCTCACGGAGACGCTCGACACGACCCCGCGGACGGCGCCGAGGTCACTGACCCCGGCGACCTCGCCGACGGCACCGCGTGCGGCGGCGATGGGGTCGCCGAGGGCGGTGATGCCGCTGACGACCACGCCGAGTCCGAGCAGGATCTCGACGGCGGCGAGCACGATGCGCAGCACCCGTCCCGCGATGGTCATCGCCAGGAAGAGCGCGAGGCTCGCGATCGCCAGCGCGGTGTACTGCGGCACGACCGCCGCCCCGTCGGCCGCGACCGTCGAGGTGACGGCGGCACCCGCGTGCAGGCGGACGGTGAACCAGGTCTGGGTCCAGGCGAGCATGATGACGCCGGCGACCAGGAGCCCGGCGACGACGACGATCGGACGAGAACGCTTCACGAGCGGACCTCGCGCATCCGGTTGGCGGTGGCGACGGCACGCAGTGGGGCAGCGGCCTTGTTGACCGCCTCGACGTGCTCGGTCTCCGGGTCGGAGTCCGCCACGAGTCCGGCCCCGGCCTGCACGCGGGCCACGCCGTCCTTGATCAGGGCGGTGCGGATCGCGATCGCCAGGTCGGCGTCACCGGCGAAGTCGAAGTACCCGACGACTCCGGCGTACGCACCGCGCTTCGCCGGTTCGAGCTCGTCGATGATCTGCAGCGCACGCGGTTTCGGCGCGCCCGAGAGCGTGCCTGCCGGGAACGTCGCGCGGAACACGTCGATCGCCGAGGCGTCGGGACGCACCCGCCCCTCGACGCTCGACACCAGGTGCATGATGTGGCTGAACCGCTCGACGGTCATGAACTCGGTGACGCTGACGGTGCCGGGCTCGCACACCTTCTGCAGGTCGTTGCGCGCGAGGTCGACGAGCATCAGGTGCTCGGCGCGCTCCTTCGGGTCGCCGAGCAGGTCCTCGCCGAGGTTGACGTCCGCTTCCGGGGTGGCACCGCGCGGGCGGGACCCGGCGATCGGGTGCGTGATGGCGCGGTCGCCCTGCACCTTCACCAGCGCCTCCGGCGATGCGCCGACGATCCAGAACCGCTCGTCGGCGGTGTCCGCGAGGGCGAGGAAGTACATGTACGGGCTCGGGTTCAGCGTCCGGAGCACCCGGTAGACGTCGAGCGGGTCGGCCGTGACCTCGTGGTCGAACCGCTGCGAGATGACGACCTGGAACACGTCACCGTCGCGGATGAAGTCCTTCGAGCGCTCGACGGCCGCCATGTAGTCGGCCGGGCTCGTGCGGTGGGTCGGGGTCGGCTCGGCGATCTCGAACGCCTCGGCCACGGTCGCGACGCTCGGCTGCACCAGGTCGCCCTGCATGCGATCGAGTCGCTGCTGCGCGTCCGCCCAGAGCGTGTCCGCGTCGTCGGTGCCGTCGTTCAGCACGCTCGCGACGAGCAGCACGAGACCGGTGCGGTGGTCGAGCGCGGCGAGTTCGGAGACGAAGGACAGCGCCTGTCCGGGGACGTCGAAGTCGGCCGGCGGCACGTTCGGCAGGTGCTCGAGCTGGCGCACGGCCTCCCACCCGATGAAGCCGACGGTGCCGCCGACGAGCGGCGGCGAGCCGGGCACGCGGGGCGTCGCCCAGCGTTCGTGCAACCGTGCAAGGACCTCGAGCGGGGCACCGTCGAGCGACCCGACGGCGCGCTCGGCGTCGATGCCGGTGTCGATCCAGGCCGCGCGGTCGCCGTCCTGCGTCAGGACGCCGAAGCTCCGCACGCCGACGAACGACCAGCGCGACCACAGGCCGCCCTGGCCGGCGGACTCGAGCAGGAAGGACCCGGGGCGGCCGTCGGCGAGCTTGCGGTAGACGCCGACCGGCGTCTCGCTGTCGCCGTACAGCGCACGGACGACCGGCAGGACACGGTGGTCGCCGAGCAGGCCGTCGAACTCCGGTCGGGAGGTCGTGTGCGGGGTCTCGGAGATCGTCGCGGTGGTCATCGGGTCGGCTCCACGGCCGTGTCCGCCGGGGCGGACATGGTCACGGGCGCGAGCGGGTCGACGTCGAAGCACCGGTGCGCACCGGTGTGGCACGCCGCCCCGACCTGCTGCACCGTGACGAGGAGCGTGTCGTCGTCGCAGTCCAGCGCGGCACCACGGACGTACTGGGCGTGTCCCGACGTGTCGCCCTTCCGCCAGTACTCGTTCCGCGACCGCGACCAGAAGGTCACACGGCCTTCGGTGAGGGTGCGGCGGAGGGCTTCCCGGTCCATGTAGCCGAGCATGAGGACGTCCTTCGACGATTCCTCCTGCACGATGGCGGGGAGCAGGCCGTCCGCACCGAAGTGTGCGCGGTCGAGGACCGCCTCGGTGTCGGTGCTGGTGCTGTCGGTCATGAGGCTCCTAGCCTACGGCGGCGGATCAGCGGACGGCGTGACCGGTCGCGCGGAGCGCGGCCTTGACGTCCCCCACGGTCATCTCGCCACGGTGGAAGACGCTGGCGGCGAGGACTGCATCCGCACCCGCGTCGACGGCCGGGGCGAAGTGCTCGACGCGACCCGCGCCTCCCGAGGCGATCACCGGGACGGACGAGACGGCGCGCACCGCGGCCACGAGTTCGAGGTCGAACCCGTTCTTCGTGCCGTCGGCGTCGATGGAGTTGACGAGCAGCTCCCCCGCGCCGCGCTCGACGGCCTCGCGTGCCCACGCGATGGCGTCGAGGTCGGACTCGGTCCGCCCGCCGTGGGTGGTGACCACGAAGCCCGAGGGCATCCGGTCGGACCGCTTGACGTCGAGCGACAGCACGACGGCCTGGGCACCGAACCGGTCGGCGATCTCGCCGATGAGCTCGTGCCGGGCGATCGCTGCGCTGTTCACGCCGATCTTGTCCGCGCCGCACTGCTGCAGCCGCGAGACGTCGTCGACGCTGCGCACCCCGCCGCCGACGGTGAGCGGGATGAAGACCTGCTCGGCCGTCCGGGTCACGGTGTCGTACATCGTCGCCCGGTTCTCGACCGTGGCGCCGACGTCAAGGAAGGTCAGCTCGTCGGCACCCTGCTCGTAGTACCGAGCCGCGAGCTCGACGGGGTCACCGGCGTCCTGCAGGTCGAGGAAGTTGACGCCCTTGACGACGCGGCCGCCCTTGACGTCGAGGCACGGGATGACCCGGACCGACACGCCTCCGGGGGTCACAGGCGTGCGGCGTGGATCGGGCTGACGAGGATCGCCCGGGCGCCGAGGTCGTAGAGCGCGTCCATGATGAGGTTCGCGTCGTCGCGTGGGATCATCACGCGGACCGCCGCCCAGTCGCGGTCGTGCAGCGGTGAGACCGTGGGCGACTCGATGCCGGACGCCACCGCGGTCGCCTGCTCGAGCAGGGCCGTGGGGACGTCGTAGTCGAGCATCACGTAGCCACGGGCGACGAGCACGCCCTGCAGGCGTCGGCGCAGGACGTCGATGCCCGGGATGGTCTCGTCGGTGGAGACGAGCACCGCGGTCGACTCGAGGATCACCGGGCCGAAGATCTCGAGGCCCGCCTGCCGGAGCGTGCTGCCCGTCGACACGACGTCGGCCACGGCGTCGGCGACCCCGAGCCGCACGGCGCTCTCGACCGCGCCGTCGAGCTTCACGAGCGTGGAGCTGACCCCGTGCTCGGCGAGGAAGGCCCCGACCAGGCCGGGGTAGCTCGTGGCCACGCGCACGCCGTCGAGGTCCTGCAGCGAGGCGAACCGACCGGGCGTGCCGGCGAACCGGAAGGTGGAGTCGGCGAAGCCGAGCGCGTCGACCTCGTGCGCCTCGGACCCGGAGTCGAGCAGCAGGTCGCGGCCGGTGATGCCGACGTCGAGCGCGCCGGACCCCACGTACGTGGCGATGTCCCGCGGGCGGAGGAAGAAGAACTCGACGCCGTTGCGCTCGTCGAGCAGGTGCAGCGCCTTCGGGTCGCGGCGGCCGGCGTACCCGGCCTCCCGCAGCATGTCGGACGCGGTCTCGGACAGGGAGCCCTTGTTGGGCACGGCGATGCGGAGCATCAGGGGTCTGCTTTCTGGTCGGGGTCGTGGCGGATCGAGGTCGGTGCGCGGGCTGGTGCCCGAGCTCGTCCTACAGATGTCGCCAGACGTCCGCCGGGGTGAGCCCCTTGGCGACCATGAGGACCTGGAGGTGGTAGATCAGCTGCGAGATCTCCTCCGAGGTGCGCTCGTCGCCCTCGTACTCGGCCGCCATCCAGACCTCGGCGGCTTCTTCCACGATCTTCTTGCCGATCTGGTGCACGCCGGCGTCCAGTTCGGCGACGGTGCCGGAGCCCTCGGGGCGCGTGCGCGCCTTCTCGGTGAGCTCCTGGAACAGGTCGTCGAACGTCTTCACGGGGTCCAGGCTACCGGTCTCCGCTGACGCTGCCGACGCACCGTCCGGACGGGAGGCGGTGTTCGCCTCGCTCACGCCGGTACCGTCCGGCGCTCCCCCGGTCACGAGCGTGCCCGAGCGGCGGCCTCGCGCAGGTCGGCGATGCGCGCGGCGGGTTCGCCGCCGTAGACCGCGGAGCCCGCGACCAGCGTGTCGGCACCGCTCCGCACGGCCTCGGGCACGGTGTCCACGGCGATCCCGCCGTCCACCTCGAGCCAGACGTCGAGCCCGGAGGCGTCGACGGCGGCGCGGGCGTCGGCGAGCTTCGGCATCACGGACGGCATGAACGACTGCCCGCCGAACCCGGGCTCGACCGTCATCAGCAGGATCATGTCGTAGGCGTCGAGGTGGTGCAGCACCTGCGTGATCGGGGTGCCGGGCTTCACGGCGACGGCCGCGCGGGCACCGTTCGACCGGATCGCCGCGGCGGTCGCCACCGGGTCGTCGGCGGCCTCGAAGTGGAACGTGACGCTCGACGCACCGGTCTCGGCGTACTTCGGCGCGTTGCGGTCGGCATCGGTGATCATCAGGTGCACGTCGAGCGGCACCGGCGACACCTGCTGCAGGCGCTGCACGATCGGCAGCCCGAGGGTCAGGTTCGGCACGAAGTGGTTGTCCATCACGTCGACGTGCACCAGGTCGGCGGTCTCGATGCGCTGGAGTTCGCGTTCGAGGTTCGCGAAGTCGGCGGACAGGATGCTCGGCGAGATGCGGATCGTCACCGGGCAAGCCTACCGGCGTGCGCCTGCCTGGCTGCGCTGCCCGGGTGCGCGCGGCGCCGTCCGGGGGTGGGGTCAGCCGTCGCCGAGGGCGCGCGTGCCGAGGTCGGACCGGAGCATCGTCCCGAGTGCTGCTTCGACCAGCCGCTCGCCCTGCGGGCGGTCGATCCGGCGCGACACGACGAGGCCCGCGATCCCCTGCATGGTCGCGGCGAACAGGAGCTTGAAGGTGGTCCGGGCGTCCTCGCCGGGCTCCGGCGCGGACGCTCCGAGCGCGCCGTCGAGCACGGCGAACAGCGATTCGGCGGCGGTCTGCACGGGGCCGGACCGGCCGGCCGTCGACGCCTGGAACATGAGGTCCATGAGCGCCGCGTCGTCGATGGCGAAGTCGACGTACGCCATGGCGACCCGACGGAACCGGTCGTCGAGGTCGCCCGAGCCGGAGAGGACCCGGCGCACCGCGGTGGTCAGTCGCTCGAAACCGAGCACGGCGAGGGCGTCGAGGAGTGCCTGGCGGTCGACGAAGTGGCTCCGCGGCGCACCGTGGCTGACCCCGGCGCGCCGCGCCAGGTCACGGAGGGACAACCCGTCGACGCCGTCCTCGCGCAGGACCTGGACGGCCTCGTCGAGCAGCACGGCACGCAGGTTCCCGTGGTGGAAGGGACGCTCCGGCATGGTGAGAGCCTATCGCGGTACTAGGCATTGCCTATTTTCTAGTCACTGCCTAGATTGGGTGGATGACACCTCGACAGCACCTGCTCGTGTTCGGCGCGACCGGACAGACCGGCCAGCACTTCACCCGGCTCGCACTCGATGCCGGACACCGTGTCCGCGCCGTCGTCCGGACACCGTCGAAGCTGGCGGTCCAGCACGACGACCTGCAGGTCGTGCAGGGCTCGGTCACCGACGGCCTCGACCTCGACGCGCTGCTCGAGGGCGTGACGGGCGTGGTCGTGATGCTCGGGGACGTCGCCGCGCAGCGCGAGCGACCGGTCAACACCGCGTTCGTCCGCACGCTCGTGCCGGCCATGCGCCGGAGCGGCACCCGGCGGCTGCTCTACCAGGCCGGTGGGCTGAGTGCGCCTCCCGGCAAGCGGCTCGCGCCCGTGCTCCGCCTCGTCCGGTCGACGCTCGCGCGGGAGTACATCGGACAGCACGCGGACAACGAGTCGGTGATGCGCTACCTCGACGCCGAGGCGCAGGACATCGCCTGGACGGTCCACCGCGCCGGCATCGGTTCGGACGGCCCATCCAAGGGCGAGCTGCGCCGCTCGGCGCGGTGGATCAGCATCGGTACCTTCCGGGACTGCGCCGCGTACAACCTGCGCACCTTGTTCGACGACACGGCCGTGCACACGTGCGACGGCAGTGCCTACCGACGGTCGCGCTGAGCCCGATCCCGGTCGGCGGGGTGGTCAGTCGACGCGACGGAACAGCGCGATGAACATCGCGTCCGTCCCGATGCGGTGCGGCCACAGCTGCGCCGTGGCACCGTCGGCGATCTCGGGGTCACGTGCGGCGACACCCCGGACGATCGTGGCAGTGTCGAGCTGCTCGAGCCGGTCGCCGTGCCGCCCCATCAGCGCGTCGACCTGCCCGCGGGTCTCGGCCAGGTGCGGCGAGCACGTCACGTACGCCAGGGTCCCGCCCGGTGCGAGCACCCGGACCGCGGCGTCGAGCAGTTCGGTCTGCAGGGCAGCGAGCTCCTCGACGTCCTCGGGGAGCTTCCGCCAACGTGCCTCCGGTCGGCGACGCAGCGCACCGAGCCCGGTGCACGGGGCGTCGAGCAGGATGCGGTCGAAGGTCATCCCGGTGCCGTCGCGTCCGTACCGACGGGCGTCGCCCTCGACGACCCGCACGTGGTCGCCGAACACGCCGAGGGCGTTCCGCACGAGTCCGGCCCGAGCGGGCACGAGTTCGTTGGCGACGAGGGTCGCCCCGCCCTGCCGCGCCTCGGCGGCGAGCAGCGCGGCCTTGCCGCCCGGCCCGGCGCACATGTCGAGCCACCGCTCCCCCGCACGCACGTCCGACGAGCGGCTCAGCGCCAGCGCGGCGAGCTGCGACCCCTCGTCCTGCACGCGCAGGCGTCCGGCGGCGACGCCCGGCACGCGCGCCGGGTCGCCGCTGATGCCGCGGATGCCGACGGGCGACACCGGTGCGGCATCCGCCTGCACGACGGGCTCGTCGGTCCGGACGGGAGGCACGGTGCCCGTCGCACCGTCGGCCTCCGGTTCGTCGTCGGCGGGCACCAGGGCCGCGGGCACGTCGTCCGCACCGGTCGCGTCGGCGAACGCGGCGTCGGTGTCGTCGTCCGGGGCGGTGCGGGCGGTCGCGGTGGCGATGTCCTCGTCGGTGGCGAGGCCGGGCAGGGCCGCGAGCTGCACCCGGGGTGCGGCGTTGTCGGCGGCGAGCAGGGCGGCGAGCTCGTCGCGGGAGCGTTCGGCGGCCAGGGCGTCGCGGAGCGCCGAGACGACCCAGACCGGGTGCGACCAGCGGGTGGCGAGCAGGGCGTCCCCTGCACGGCCCTCGGTGATCAGGGCGTCCCACTCTTGGTCGGTGCGGGCGGCGATCTTGCGCATCACGGCGTTCACGAACCCGGTGGCGCGGCGGGCACCGACCTCGCGGGCGAGCTCGACCGTGGCGTCGACGGCGGCGTGCGTCGGCGTGCGCATGGCGAGCAGCTGGTGCGCACCGAGACGCATCACGTCGAGGACGTCCGCCTCGATGTTCTCGGCCCGGCGACCGGATGCCAGCGCGATGATCACGTCGTAGCGGCCGAGCATCCGGATCGACCCGTAGGTGAGCTCGGTCGCGAACCCGGCGTCGCGGGCGGTGAGCCCGGCGCGGCGGATGCGCGTCGGCAGCAGCAGGTTCGCGTAGGCGTCGTCGACCTGCACGGCGCGGAGCACGTCGAACGCCACGCGGCGGGCACTCGCCGGACGCGGGCCGCGGCGGGCACCCTGGGGCTTCGTCTGGGGGCTCATGCGAGGACCTTCCCGTCCAGTTCGCCGAGGCCACGGGCCCAGGCGGCGGCGTCCATCGCCTTCTTGCCCGCCGGCTGCACCTCGAGCAGCACCAGCGGGGTGTCGGCGGTCCCGACCAGCAGCCGACCGCCGTGGAGTGCGAGCGCACCGGGCGCGAGCGACGGGGCGGGGTCCTGCGTGCCTCCCGGCTCGATCGTGCTGCGGAGCAGCTTCACGCGGGTCTCGCCCAGGTGGGCGTACGCGCCGGGCTCGGGCGTGACCCCGCGCAGCCGCGCGTGCACGGCGGCGGCGGGCGCGGCGAAGTCGGTGCGGCCGTCGTCGATCGTGAGCTTCGGGGCGAGCGTGGGCTCGCCGGCCTGCTCGGTCGCGATGGCGGTACCGGCGGCGATGGCGTCCACGACGTCCGCCACCACGTCGGCGCCGACCTCGGCCATCGCCGCGAGGACCTCGCCCGAGGTCGCTTCGGGGTCGATCTCGAAGGGCCGGGCGGCGTAGACCGGGCCGGCGTCCAGCGCCTCGACCAGCTGGAAGACCGTGGCGGCGGTCCGGGTGTCGCCGGCCATCACCGCACGCTGCACGGGAGCCGCACCGCGGTACGCCGGCAGGTCGGAGAAGTGCAGGTTGATCCAGCCGTGCCTCGGGGCTCCGAGCGCCGGGCGGCGGAGCAGTGCACCGTAGGCCACGATCACGCCGAGGTCGACGTCGAGGTCCGCGATCCGGGCGGTGACGGCGTCGTCGACGCGCGAGGCCTCGATGACCGGTAGGCCGAGCTCCGCGGCGACGACGGCCACCGGGGTCGGCGTGAGGGCGCGCTTGCGGCCCTGCGGGGTGGCCGGCCGCGTGAGCACCGCGACGATCTCGTGGTCGGACGCCGCCAGACGGCGGAGGGTGGGGACGGCCGCAGCGGGGCTGCCGGCGACGACGAGACGCATGGGTTCGATCCTCCCACGGGCGAGCCACTGCGCCGTGCCCGGTCGACAGCGCCACGGTGCGCGTTCCGGCTCACCTTGGGGACAGCAGAGCATCGGCTGCGTACCGTCTGGGGCACATCAGGAAAGGAACCACCATGAGCGACGTCACCACCGCCACCAACCGCTACGCCGGTTCGTCCGTCCAGAAGGCCGCCCTCGTGGTCGGCATCGTGTTCCTGCTCGTCGGGATCGCCGGGTTCATCCCCGGCATCACGACCGGCGACCTGGCCGGGGCCGGACACGAGTCGATGGGCATGCTGCTCGGCATCTTCCAGGTGTCCGTGCTGCACAACATCGTGCACCTGCTGTTCGGCGTCGTCGGACTGCTCGCCGCCAACCGCGCCTCCGGCTCGCGGATGTACCTGGTGCTCGGCGGGATCGTCTACTTCGTGTTGTGGGTCTACGGCCTGTTCACCGCCGGGCACAGCTCGGGTGCGAACTTCGTCCCGCTGAACAACGCCGACAACTGGCTGCACCTCGTCCTCGCCATCGGCATGGTCGCCCTCGGCGTCGTGCTGCCGCGCGAGCGTCGCCGGCCCGCCAACGCCTGACCGACCCGCACCTGCCTGGCGCCACCCGGCGGCAGACCCCGAACGACACCGCCGACGTCGCACGACGTCGACGGTGTCGTTCTGCGTCGTGCAGCGCCCGGGCCCACACGGACCCGGGCGCGGTCAGACCTCGGAGAACGGCTCCGCGTCGTCCAATCGCACCCGCAGCGTCGGAGCGGCCCGTCGTCGGTTGCCACCCTTGAGCACCCGCCGGGTCGACGAGCGCCGGATCACCTCGGCCTTGAGCGTCGCGGCGACCTCGGCCCCGTG
This sequence comes from Curtobacterium sp. ME-Dv--P-122a, assembly GCF_030209645.1. Lineage (NCBI taxonomy): Bacteria > Bacillati > Actinomycetota > Actinomycetes > Micrococcales > Microbacteriaceae > Curtobacterium > Curtobacterium sp. ME-Dv--P-122a. The sequence goes on along the minus strand of NZ_JARVRO010000005.1, from coordinate 40,164 downwards.
CGCGTACGGGAACCGCACGATGGCCCGGACCGTGCCCGGCAACGTGTCGTCCTCGACCGGGACCGGGCCGAGCACCGGACCGACGACAGCGTCGCCGAGGGCCTCGACCGCAGCGGTGACGGCCTCGTCGGTGCCGGTCATCGTCGCCACCCGCACCGCCGGCGGGAAGTGGAGTTCGCGGCGGTCGGTGAGCTCGTCGTGCGCGGGACCGTCGAGCTGCCACAAGGCCATCGCCGACGCCAGCCGCCCACCGATCCCGACCAGGTACACCTCGGCACCGGGGGCCGACTTCGCGGCGGCGTTCGTCCAGAAGCGCAGCACGTCCTCCTGCACCCGCAGCCCTTCGCGGGCGAGCATCTTCTCGCCGTCCAGCAGCAGCACGCAGGCGTAGCCCCCCGGCACCGACGGCTCGGCCCCACGGGTGGCGACGACGACCGATGGCTTGGCGGGAACCTCGTCGAGCGGGCGGGAGCCGTCCGCGACGATGATCCGGGTGCCGGGGAACGCCCGCCCGAGCTCCTCCGCGGTGCGCTGTGCCCCCTGGCCGACCGGCTTCACGGTGCCGTTGCCGCACGTCGGGCAGCGGAAGCCGACGGCCAGCGCGCCGCAGAAGCGGCACTGGGGCGTGGCGCCGCGGTGCGGGCTGCCGAGCGGCCCGCCGCAGACCCGGCAGTGCGCGCGTTCGCCGCACTCGGCGCAGACCAGCCCCGTGCCGAAGCCCGGGCTCGCGACCTGCACCAGGACGGCACCGTGCTGGCTGGCCTCGCGCGCGGCACGCCAGGCGGAGCTCGGGATGCGGGCCTGTGCGGCGAACCCCTCGGCCCCGGTCTGCTGCACGGTGGGGATGACCTTCGGCGTCTTCACGCGGTAGGGCACGACGTCCTGCAGCCAGTGCAGCTCCACCAGCCGTTGCACGTCGGTGCTGCGCGCGTGTGAGACGAACAGCAGCGCGGCCCCGGACTGGGCGGCCCGCACCAGGGCCACGTCACGCGTGTGCACGTAGGGCGCCCGCTGCTCGATGAACGAGGCGTCGCCGTCGTCCCACATCGCGATCAGGCCGAGCTCCGTCGCCGGCGCGTACATCGCCGTACGGTTGCCGATCGCGACCACCGGGTGCGTGCGGGCCTGCAGCAGGGCCTTCGCGCGCTGCCCGTTCGTCTGCTTGGCGTCGAAGCGCACCACCCGTTCCGGCGGCAGCACCGCGAGCAGGGCGCGCTCGAGGTCGATGACGTCGCGGAAGTCCGGCACGGCGATCACCGCGGACTGCTCGGCCACCAGGGTGTGCGCCGCAGCCTGGGCGAGCGTCGCGGCCCATCCCGGTACCCAGACCGGTGCGTCCGCGCCACCCACCGCCACGGGCTGGGGCACGGCGGCGACCGCAGCGCGTCCGTGCTCCGTCACCACGGCCTCCAGGACGCCGTGGGCGTAGCCGGTGACGGGCGGGGCGGTCACCGGCGGCGGCGACCACGCGGTGTCCCGGGCGAGCCAGGCCTTCTCGGCGCGCACCTGCCGCGGCGGCACGGCCAGGCGCAGGACGTCGGAGGCGACACCCGCGGCACGGTCGGCGACGGCGCGCGCGAGGGTCCAGATCTCCGGCGCGAGCACGGGCACCGGGGACAGGACGGCCTCGATCTGGCTGAGCTCACCGGGGTACTCACCCTCGGTGACGATCTCGATCACGTACCCGTCGGACATCCGTGCCCCGGTGCGCAGCGGCACCTTGACGCGGACCCCCGCGACGCAGTCGTCCTCGAGCTCGGCCGGCACCCGGTAGTCGAACAGACGGTCCAACTGCGGGAGCGGCGAGTCGAGGACGACGCGCGCGACGGTGGTCACGCGGTGCTTCAGACGGTCGCGGCGACGAGTCCTGCGGCGGCGCGGAGTTCCTCGACACGGTCGAGCTGCTCCCACGTGAACCCGGGGAGCTCGCGGCCGAAGTGGCCGTAGGTCGCGGTCTGCGCGTAGATCGGTCGGAGCAGGTCGAGGTCGCGGATGATCGCGGCCGGCCGCAGGTCGAAGACCTGGCGGATGGCGGCTTCGATCGTGGCGTCGTCGACGTGTCCGGTGCCGAAGGTCTCGACGTACAGCCCGACGGGCTTCGCACGGCCGATCGCGTAGGCGACCTGCACCTCGAGCCGGTCGGCGAGCCCCGCGGCGACCGCGTTCTTGGCGACCCAGCGCAGCGCGTAGGCCGCCGAACGGTCGACCTTCGACGGGTCCTTGCCGCTGAACGCGCCGCCACCGTGACGAGAGGCCCCGCCGTAGGTGTCGACGATCACCTTGCGGCCGGTGAGCCCGGCGTCGCCCTGGGGGCCACCGATCTCGAAGCGACCGGTCGGGTTCACGATGACGTCGACGTGCGACGAGTCGAGGTCGACCAGGTCGAGGACCGGACGGATCACGTGCTCGGTGATCGCCGTGGTGAGCTCGTCGAGCGTGACGCTCGGCGAGTGCTGCGTGGAGAGCACGACGGTCTCGACGGTCTTCGGCACGACGCCGTCGTACCCGATGGTGACCTGGGTCTTGCCGTCCGGGCGCAGGAACGACAACTCGCCCGACTTGCGGACCGCGGCCAGGCGCTCGGCCAGGCGGTGCGCCAGCCAGATCGCGACCGGCATGTACTCGGGGGTCTCGTTCGTCGCGAAGCCGAACATGATGCCCTGGTCGCCGGCGCCCTGACGGTCGAGCGGGTCGACGGCACCGGTGCGGGAGTCGAGCGACTCGTCCACACCCTGCGCGATGTCGGGCGACTGCGCGCCGATCGAGACCTCGACACCGCAGGTGGCACCGTCGAACGAGACGTCCGACGAGTTGTAGCCGATGCCGGTGATGACGTCACGGACGAGCTTGGGGATCTCCACGTAGCCGGAGGTCGTGACCTCGCCGGCGACGTGCACGAGCCCGGTGGTCACCATCGTCTCGACGGCGACGCGCGCGTTCGGATCGACCGTCAGCAGTGCGTCGAGGATGCTGTCCGAGATCTGGTCGCAGATCTTGTCGGGGTGCCCCTCGGTCACCGACTCGGACGTGAAGAGGCGGAGAGCAGCTGCAGTCACCGGGATCAGTCGGTGGGCTGCTGCTGCTTGGTGACGGTGAGCTTGTCCTCGTTGATCTCGTGGAGCGCGACGGACAGCGGCTTGTCGTCGATCGTCGAGTCGACGAGCGGTCCGACGTTGTCGAAGAGCGAGCCCTCGTGCAGGTCGGCGTAGTAGTCGTTGATCTGGCGGGCGCGCTTCGACGCGAAGATGACGAGCGCGTACTTCGACTCGACCTTGCTGAGCAGGTCGTCGATGGGCGGGTCGATGATGCCCTGGGGGTTGGCCATGGTGTCTCCTCGAAGTCAGTGCACCCGTCAGGGCGCAGAGAACAAGTCTACGACCTCACGTGCCGCGGTGCCGACATCGGAGTTCACGATCCGCACGTCGAACTCGTCCTGCGCGGCCAGCTCGACCTTCGCGGTCTCGAGACGACGCGCCTGTTCCTCGGCGGATTCGGTGCCACGGCCGATGAGTCGGCGCACCAGTTCCTCCCACGTCGGGGGCAGCAGGAACACGAGCACCGCCTCGGGCATGGCGTCGCGGACCTGCCGGGCGCCCTGCAGGTCGATCTCCAGCATGACCTTCTCGCCGGCGTCGAGCGCGCGGTCGATCGGCGGGCGCGGGGTGCCGTACCGGTACGAGTTGTGGACGGTCGCCCACTCGAGCAGCTCGCGGTCGCGGATCATGCGGTCGAACTCATCGTCGTCCACGAAGTAGTAGTGCACGCCGTCGACCTCGCCGGGGCGCGGCTTCCGGGTGGTGGCGGAGACGCTGAGGTTGACGTCCGGGTAGTGCTGTCGGATGTGCGCGCTGACCGTGCCCTTGCCGACCGCGGTGGGTCCGGCGAGCACGACGAGCTTCGAGGCACCACGCTTGCGCCCGCGGGCGGCGAGCCAGTCCGCCAGGGCGGTCCGCTGCCGGGTCCCCAGGCCACCGAGGCGCTTCGACGGGGCGATCCGCAGGGTCCCCATGATCGCCTCGGCTCGTGCGGGGCCGATGCCCGGCAGACTGACGAGCAGGTCACGGACCCGCAGCGAGCGTTCCGCCGAGGTCGTCTCGACCAGCGAGTCGTCCCACGCGGCGCGGGCGACGTCGAGTGCCGAGCGCTCCCCCGACGCGATCGCGGCCTTCACCGCGGCCCGGGCGCGTCGCGCGGCGACGGCGGCCTTCGCCGCAGCGACGCGGTCGACCTCTGGCGGGGTCCGGTGTGCGGGCAGGCCCTCGTGCTCGTCGGTCACGCTGCCGCCGCCAGTGCGGTGCGGATGCGGTCTGCCCGGTCGGTGACGAGCGCCGCGACGCCGTCCGGGCCATCGGTCAGCAGGCCGCGCGACTCGCTCACGAGCACCTGCTCGGCACGGGCGCCGTACAGCGCACGGAGGTCCTCGATACGGGCACCCTGGGCACCGAAGCCCGGGGCGAGGACCGGCGCGGTGCCGATCGCGTCCGCGTCGATGCCGAAGTCGTCGAGGTGAAGGGTCGCGCCGAGCACGAGCCCGACGTCGCCGAGGGCCTGATCGCCCACGGACCGGTTGTCGTCTGCCACGTCCAAGACGATACCGGCCGCGACCGTCCGGCCGGTACGCGGTCCTTCCGCGAGCACCGCGGTCTGCAGCACCCGCGCCTCGGGGTTGCTCGTCGCCGCGAGCACGAAGACCCCGGCACCGTTCCGGCGCGCGACGTCGATCGTGCCCCGGAGCGAGCCGTACCCGAGGTACGGCGACACCGTCATGGCGTCGGCCGCGAACGGCCCGTCGCGGTCGAGCCACGCCAGTGCGTAGTCGTCGCCGGTCGTGCCGATGTCGCCCCGCTTCACGTCGGCGACGACCAGGAGGCCCGCATCGCGCGCCCGGCGGATCGTCGCGTCGAGCGCACGGTAGCCCGCGACCCCCGCCGCCTCGAAGAAGGCGACCTGCGGCTTCACGATCGCCGCGCGGCCGGCGGCCGCGTCGACCAGGGTCGCGCCGAACGCCGTCAGGCCCTGCTCGTCGCGGGCGAGCCCCCACGCCGCCAGGGTGGCGGCGTGGGGGTCGATCCCGACGCAGAGCGGTGAACGCTCCCCCATGGCGGACGCGAGGCGGTCGCCGAAGGAGGCCGGGCCTCCCGACTGGTTCGTTGCCATGCCGGCAGCCGTCACCAGGTCGCGCGCTCGAGCGCGTAGTCCTGCAGGCTGCGGACGTTGAGCGGCGAACCGATCGTCTCGATCGCCGCGACGGCCGCCCCGATCTGCGCGATCGTCGTGAACAGCGGCTTGTCCGCCGCGACCGTGGCCGCACGGATCTCGTACCCGTCCGCACGACCGGCGGCACCCGACGGCGTGTTGATCACGATGTCGACCTCGCCCCGGGCGAGCAGGTCGACGACGCTCTCGCCGCCCTGGCTGTACTTGCCGACGATCCCGACCTCGATGCCGTTGCGGCGGAGGATCTCCGCCGTGCCCTCGGTCGCGATGATCGTGAAGCCGAGCTGCTGCAGGCGGTGCACCGGCAGCACGATCGCGCGCTTGTCGGTGTCTGCGACGCTCACGAAGACCGTGCCGCTGGTCGGCAGGCCGCCGTACGCGGCGTCCTGCGACTTGAGGAACGCCCGCGGGAAGTCGCGGTCGATGCCCATGACCTCGCCGGTGGAGCGCATCTCGGGGCTGAGCACCGAGTCGACGACCTGGCCCTCGCGGGTGCGGAAGCGACGGAAGGGCAGCACGGCTTCCTTCACGGCGACCGGCGACTGCGCGGGCACGAACGCCCCGTCACGCTCGGGCAGCATGCCCTCGGCGACGAGCTCGGCGACCGTGGTGCCGGTCATGATGCGGGACGCGGCCTTGGCCAGCGGGATGCCGAGCGCCTTCGAGACGAAGGGCACGGTGCGGCTGGCGCGCGGGTTCGCCTCGAGGACGTAGAGCACGCCGGCACCGATGGCGAACTGGACGTTGAGCAGGCCCTGCACGCCGATGCCGCGGGCGATCTTCTCGGTCGCGTCGACGACGCCCTGGATCTCCGCGCGGCCGAGACCGACCGGGGGCAGGGTGCAGGCCGAGTCGCCGGAGTGGATGCCGGCCTCTTCGAGGTGCTCCATGATGCCGCCGATGTAGAGCCGCTCGCCGTCGAAGAGCGCGTCGACGTCGATCTCCACGGCGTCGTCGAGGAACCGGTCGACCAGCAGCGGGAGCTCCGGGCCGATGATCGCCTGGTCGGCCATCCGGTCGAAGTAGTCCGCGAGCGACGGGGAGTCGTACAGGATCTCCATGCCGCGGCCGCCGAGCACGAACGACGGGCGGACGAGGACGGGGTACCCGATCTCCTCGGCCACCGTGGTCGCGCTCGACAGGTCGTGGGCCGTGCCGTTGCGCGGTGCGAGCAGACCGGCGGCGTCGAGGATGGCGGAGAACTGCCCGCGCTCCTCAGCCGAGTCGATCGCGGTGGGGCTGGTGCCGAGGATCGGGAGGCCCGCGGCCTCGAGCGGCTTCGCCAGACCCAGTGCGGTCTGGCCACCGAGCTGCACGACGACGCCGACGAGTTCGCCGGACGCGGCCTCGGCCTCGATGACCTCGAGGACGTCCTCGGCGGTCAGCGGTTCGAAGTACAGGCGGTCCGAGGTGTCGTAGTCGGTCGACACGGTCTCGGGGTTGCAGTTGATCATGATCGTCTCGAACCCGGCGGCGCTCAGAGCGAAGGACGCGTGCACGCACGAGTAGTCGAACTCGACGCCCTGCCCGATGCGGTTCGGGCCGGAGCCGAGGATGACGACCTTCTTGCGGTCGCTCGGCGTGATCTCGGTCTCGGTGTCGTACGACGAGTAGTGGTACGGCGTCAGGGCGGGGAACTCGCCGGCGCAGGTGTCGACGGTCTTGAAGACCGGTCGGATGCCCTGGGCGTGCCGCTCGTCACGGACCTGCTGCTCGGAGACCGGTGCCGCGTCCGTGCTGCGCAGGCTCGCGATCTGGGTGTCGCTGAAGCCGTGCTCCTTCGCCCAGCGCATCGTGTCCGCGTCGAGGGTGTCGGCGGCCCGGACCTCGTCCGCGACCTCGTTGATGAGCACGATCTGGTCGATGAACCAGGGGTCGATCTTGGTGGCCTCGAAGACCTCGTCCGCGGTGGCACCCGCGACCAGGGCCTGCTGGACCGTGACGATGCGGCCGTCGGTCGGGATCGACGACTTCGCCAGCAGGGCGTCCTTGTCGAGCTCGGACGCCGGGGTGTCCCAGTGGAAGCTCGACCCGCGCTTCTCGAGCGAGCGCAGCGACTTCTGCAGTGCCGTGGCGTAGTTCCGGCCGATGGCCATCGCCTCGCCGACGCTCTTCATCGTCGTGGTCAGGGTGGCGTCGGCGGCCGGGAACTTCTCGAACGCGAACCGCGGGGTCTTCACGACCACGTAGTCGAGCGTCGGCTCGAAGCTCGCCGGGGTGACCTTCGTGATGTCGTTCTCGATCTCGTCGAGCCGGTAGCCGATGGCGAGCTTCGCGGCGATCTTGGCGATCGGGAAGCCCGTGGCCTTCGACGCGAGGGCCGACGAGCGGGACACGCGGGGGTTCATCTCGATGACGATGACGCGGCCGTTGGACGGATCGACGGCGAACTGGATGTTGCAGCCACCGGTGTCGACGCCGACGCGACGGATGATGTCGATGCCGATGTTCCGCATGTTCTGGTACTCGCGGTCGGTCAGGGTCAGCGCGGGGGCGACCGTGATCGAGTCACCGGTGTGGACCCCGACCGGGTCGACGTTCTCGATGGAGCAGATGACGACGGTGTTGTCGTAGTTGTCGCGCATCAGCTCGAGCTCGTACTCCTTCCAGCCGAGGATGGACTCCTCGAGCAGGACCTCGGTCGTCGGGCTGGACTGCAGCCCGTCGCCGACGAAGCGGACGAGTTCGGCCTCGTTGTACGCGAAGCCCGAGCCGAGGCCGCCCATGGTGAACGACGGGCGGACGACCAGCGGGTACCCGAGGTCCTTCGCGAACTCCTTCGCTTCCTCCAACGTGTGCGCGATGTGGCTGCGGGCGACGTCGGCACCGGACTCGAGCACGAGCTCCTTGAAGAGCTGGCGGTCCTCGCCGCGCTGGATCGCCTCGACCTTGGCGCCGATGAGCTCGACGCCGTGCTTCGCGAGGATGCCGGCCTCGTCGAGCGCGATGGCCGCGTTCAGGGCCGTCTGGCCGCCGAGGGTCGGCAGGACGGCGTCCGGCTTCTCGATGCGGATGATCTCCTCGAGCGACGCGTTCGTGATCGGCTCGATGTAGGTCGCGTCGGCGAAGTCGGGGTCGGTCATGATCGTCGCCGGGTTCGGGTTGACCAGGATGACCCGGACACCTTCGGCCCGGAGGACGCGGCATGCCTGGGTGCCGGAGTAGTCGAACTCGGCGGCCTGACCGATGACGATCGGGCCGGAGCCGATGACGAGGACGGAGTTGATGTCTGCGCGCTTGGGCATCAGTTCGCTTCCTTGGTGATGTCTGCTGCGGGGGTCGTGGCGTCGGCGGTGGCCGCGTCGAGCGGCTCCCCGTCGCGACGCTCGCGCACCATGTCCGCGAACCGGTCGAAGAGGTACATGCTGTCGTGCGGTCCGGCGGCGGCCTCGGGGTGGTACTGCACGCTGAACGCCGGCACGTCGAGCGCGCGGAGGCCCTCGACCACGTTGTCGTTCAGCGAGTAGTGCGAGACCTCGACCCGACCGAACCCGGCCGGGGACTCGAGGACCTCACCGAGGGGCGCGTCGACCGCGAAGCCGTGGTTCTGGCTCGTGATCTCGACCTTGCCCGTGGTCGTGTCGAGCACCGGCTGGTTGATGCCGCGGTGGCCGAAGGGCAGCTTGTAGGTCCCGAAGCCGAGCGCGCGGCCGAGCAGCTGGTTGCCGAAGCAGATGCCGAAGAACGGTCGGCCGGTGCGCAGGCTGTCCTGCAGCAGTTCCACCTGCGCGTCCGACGCGGCGGGGTCGCCGGGGCCGTTCGAGTAGAACAGGGCGTCCGGTGCGAGGGCTTCCAGCTCCGCAGCGGAGATGTCCTGCGGCACCACGTGCACCTCGAAGCCGCGGGCCGCGAGGTACCGGGTGGTCGAGGCCTTCACGCCGAGGTCGAGCACGGCCAGGGTGCCGATCTGCTCGCCGACGGCGGGGACGACGTAGGTCTCCGGGGTGGACACGACCGCCGAGAAGCTCGCACCGGCCATGGTCGCCTGCGACACGACCGCGTCCAGCTGCGACTCGGCCGACAGCGCCGCGTCCGGACCGCTGAAGACGCCGCCCTTCATGGCGCCGGCGTCACGGATGCGGCGGGTGAGTGCGCGGGTGTCGATGCCGGAGATGCCGACGATGCCGTCGCGCACCAGGTGGTCGTCGAGCGTGGCGTTCGCGCGGTGGTTCGACACCACGCGGCTGGGGTCGCGCACCACGTACCCGGCGACCCAGATGCGACGGGACTCGGGGTCCTCGTCGTTCACCCCGGTGTTGCCGATGTGCGGCGCGGTCTGCACCACGATCTGTCCGGCGTAGGAGGGGTCGGTCAGCGTCTCCTGGTAGCCGGTCATGCCTGTCGCGAAGACCACCTCGCCGAGCGTGCGCCCACGGGCGCCGTAGGCCCAGCCGTCGTACCGGGTGCCGTCTTCGAGGACCAGGACGGCCCGTTCGCGTGTCATGCTTTCTTCCCTTCGCCCGCGGTTCGCGGAGCATCGGCCGCAGTTGCCTGCGGCCCGGTCTCGGTCAGTCCCTGCAGGGCGTGCAGCGCGGCTGCGTCGCCCTCCGGGAACCGGAAGTAGGTGTCCAGGTCCGTCGCACCTGCGGCGCCGGTCGCCGTCCATCGCAGACGGACCAGTCCCCCGGGTTCGACCACTCGGTCGATCGCCCACGTGGAGCGGTCGGCACCGCGGACCGCGTCACGCGCGATCCAGCGGTCGTCGGTACCGGCGAGGCGCATCACCACGCCGGTCGCGTGGACCGTCACCCCGCCGCGGCCGCGGAAGCCGAGGCCGCCTGCGGTGATGCGTTCCAACGGCTGGTCGGCGCGGGTCGTCGCGACGGTGAACCCGTCCCACGACCCGACCGCCGGTGCCAGGTCGGCCGGCACCCGGACCGGAGGCACGGCTTCCGCCTGCTTCCTGGTCCGCGTCCGCCAGGTGCGCGCCATCGCGACGAACAGGGCGGCGACCGCGAGCAGGATCACCGCGCCGAGGAGCCAGCGCTGCGTGTCACCGCTCATGCGCGCGCCCCTGTCCGGAGCGCCGCCGCGTGCGCCGCGATCGTGTCCGCGTCGACGACCCGGCCGTCGAGCACCGTCGCGTACCCCTGGTGGAAGGTCGCGACGACCCGGCCCGGCAGGGTCATGCCGAGGTACGGCGAGTTCTGCGACTGACCGGCGAGGTCGGTGACCGCGAACTCGCGGCTGGCCGACGGGTCGTAGAGCGTGATCTCGGCGGGTGCTCCCTCGGCGATGCGCTGCCCGTGCCCCTCGACCCGGCCGATCCGCGCCGGCGCCTCGGACAGCACCCGGGCGACGTCGGCCCAGTCGAGCCGCCCGTCGTCGACCACGGCGGACTGCACCACGCTCAGCGCGGATTCGAGGCCGACCATGCCGTTCGCGGCGGCGGGCCACTCGCAGCACTTCGCCTCGGCGGTGTGCGGTGCGTGGTCGGTCGCGACGATGTCGATGGTGCCGTCGGCCAGGGCCGCGCGGAGCGCCTCGACGTCCTCGCGGGCGCGGAGGGGCGGGTTCACCTTGTAGCGGGCGTCGTAGCCCGGCGCACCGTCGTGACCGGCGATGAGGTCCTCGGTGAGCACGAGGTGGTGCGGGGTGACCTCGGCCGTGACGTCGATGCCGCGGGACTTCGCCCACCGGATCACCTCGACGCTGCCGGCCGTCGAGACGTGGCAGACGTGCAGGCGTGCTCCGACGTGGTCGGCGAGCAGGACGTCGCGGGCGATGATCGCCTCTTCCGCGACGGCGGGCCACCCGGCGAGGCCGAGCTCCGAGGACAGTCGGCCCTCGTTCATCTGCGCGCCGATGGTCAGCCGGGGCTCCTGGGCGTGCTGCGCGAGCACCCCGCCGAAGCCCTTGATGTACTCGAGTGCGCGGCGCATGAGCAGCGGGTCGGCCACGCACGAGCCGTCGTCCGAGAACACCCGGACCTTCGCACGGGAGGTCGCCATGGCGCCGATCTCGGACAGGTGCGTGCCCTGCAGCCCCTGCGACACGGCACCGATCGGGCGGACCGTCACGTAGCCGGCGTCGTCACCGAGGGCCTGGACCTGCTCGACGACCCCGGCGGTGTCGGCGACGGGGCTCGAGTTCGCCATGGCGTTCACGGCGGTGAAGCCACCGGCGGCGGCGGCACGCGAGCCGGTGAGGACGGTCTCGGACTCCTCGTGACCGGGCTCGCGCAGGTGCGTGTGGAGGTCCACGAGGCCGGGCAGGGCGATGAGGCCGTCCGCGTCCACGGTGGTGGCGCCGGCCGTGTCGAGACCGGACCCGACCGCGGTGATGCGACCGGCCTCCAGGCGGATGTCGGCACGCGAGCCGTCGACCAGCTGCGCGCCACGGATCAGGTGAGCGGTCATGCGGCGGACTCCTTCGCGTCGGTGCCGGTGCCGGCACTGCCCGTCAGGGCGAGGTAGAGGACGGCCATCCGGACCGAGACGCCGTTCTCGACCTGCTCGACGACGGTCGAACGGGGGTCGTCGGCGGCGACGCCGGCGATCTCGAGCCCGCGGTTCATCGGACCGGGGTGCATGATCAGCGTGCGCTCGGACAGCCGACCGAAGCGCGCCGCCGTCAGGCCCCAGTGCCGCGTGTACTCGCGCGGGTTCGGGAAGAAGGCGTCGTTCATGCGCTCCTGCTGGATGCGGAGCGTCATGACGACGTCCGGGTCCTCGGCCAGGGCGGTGTCGAGGTCGTGATGCACCGCGGCGCCGAACGGGGTCGGTGTGGCGGGCAGCAGCGTCGGCGGCGCGGCGAAGGTCACGCTCGCGCCGAGGGTGCGGAGCAGCCAGGCGTTCGAACGGGCAACTCGGCTGTGCAGCACGTCGCCGATGATCAGGACGCGCACGCCGTCGAGGCCCTGGCCGCGCGAGCCGGCACCGTGCAGGCGGCGGCGCATGGTGAAGGCGTCGAGCAGTGCCTGCGTCGGGTGCTCGTGGGTGCCGTCACCGGCGTTGACCACCGGCACGTCGATCCAGTCGGCGTCGGCGAGCACCCGCGGGGCACCCGAGGCACCGTGGCGCATGACGATGCCGTCGATGCCCATCGCGCCGAGGGTCTGCACGGTGTCCTTCAGGGATTCGCCCTTCGAGACGCTCGAGCCCTTCGCGGCGAAGTTCAGGACGTCGGCGGACAGGCGCTTCGCGGCGGCCTCGAACGAGATGCGCGTGCGCGTGGAGTCCTCGAAGAACAGGTTCACCACGGTCTTGCCGCGCAGGGCCGGGAGCTTCCGGACCTCGCGCGTGTTCACCTCGGCCATCTCCTCGGCCACGTCGAGGATGTGGACGGCCTGGTCGCGGGAGAGGTCGGCGGTGGAGAGCAGGTGCCGCATCACGCCACCCCCTGCTCGATGAACACGGTGTCGTCGCCGTCGGTCTCGGCCAGGTGCAGCGTGACCCGCTCGTCGGACGCGGTCGGCAGGTTCTTGCCCACGTGGTCCGCGCGGATCGGCAGCTCGCGGTGGCCGCGGTCGACGAGCACGGCGAGCCGGACGGCACGCGGCCGGCCGATGCCCTGCAGCGCGTCGAGCGCGGCTCGGACGGTGCGACCGGAGTACAGCACGTCGTCGACGAGCACGACGACCTTGCCGTCGATGCCGCCGGCGGGGATGACCGTCCGGTGCGGCGCGCGGCCGATGCCGTGGCCGAGGTCATCGCGGTGCATGGTGACGTCGAGCGTGCCGACACGCTCCGTCCCGATGCCACCGGCGGCCGAGGACCACTCCGGCTCGATGCCGGCCAGGATCCGGCCGAGGCGTTCCGCCAGGACGGCGCCGCGGGTCGGGATGCCGAGGAGCACGAGGTCCGAGCCCCCGTGGTTGGCTTCGAGGATCTCGTGCGCGATGCGTGTCAGGGCACGCGTGATGTCGGGCTGTTGCAGGACCGTTCTGGTTCCCACGTCGACCCCCTTCCCCGCCTCACTGGACGGCATTAAAGGATGCTGACGTGGTCAACCCTACCGGGACTCCTGGTCTCCTGCGACCGTCCGACCGGACGGTGCACGACCGCCAGCGACGGCCCCGAGGACGCCGTTGACGAAGCCGGCGGAGTCCTCGGTGGACAGCGACTGCGCGAGCTCGACCGCCTCGGCGATGGCGACGGCGTCGGGCACCTCCGGGTTGAACCGGAGCTCCCAGACGGCCATCCGCAGGATGCACCGGTCGAGCACAGGCATCCGGGCGATCGACCAGCCCTGGGCGTGGTCGACGATGACGGAGTCGATCTCGTGGCGGGCATCGTCGACACCGGTGACGATCTGGCGGGCGTAGTCCCAGCTGGAGGCGCGCTCCGGCTGGTCCAGGTGCCGGACCGTCTCGGTGGCGAGCACGTCCGCGATCGGCAGCTCACGCACCTCGGCGACGTACAGCATGTCGAGGGCGCGCTTGCGGGCCTTCGAACGAGCACTCATACGGTCAGCGCCTAGGAGTTGACGCGGCCGAGGAAGCTGCCGTCGCGCGTGTCGATCTTCACCAGGGTGCCGCTCTCCAGGTACAGCGGGACCTGGATGCGGTGGCCGGTCGCGATGATGGTCGCGTCCTTGGTGCCGCCGGAGGAGCGGTCGCCCTGCAGGCCGGGCTCGGTCTCGACCTCGGTGACGATCGACGTCGGGAGCTCGACGTACAGCGGGTTGCCCTCGTTCATCGCGATGGTGACCATCGCGGACTCGAGCAGGTAGTTCTTGGCGTCGCCGACCACGGTCGCGGAGACCGGGATCTGGTCGTACGTGTCGGTGTCCATGAACACGTAGGAGTCGCCGTCCTCGTAGAGGAACTGGTAGTCACGACGGTCGACGACGGCGGTGTCGATCTTCGCGCCGGCGTTGAACGTGCGGTCGACGACCTTGCCGGAGACGACGTTCTTGAGCTTCGTGCGGACGAACGCGCCGCCCTTGCCCGGCTTGACGTGCTGGAACTCGACGACCGACCACAGCTGGCCGTCGATGATGAGAACGGCGCCGTTCTTGATGTCTGTGGTACTGGCCATGAGTCGTCGGTGTCCCGTTCGGTCGTGTTGTGAAGTGTCCTCGGGCCGCGGACGGCCCCGGACGAGTGTAGCGGACGCCCGCCCGGCGGCCCGAGCGGTGCGCGTGCGTGCCGGACGCGCCGGTCACGGACGGGCGCCGGGCCCGCGGTCAGCGTCGCCGTCGAGCGAGCCAGGCGTCGATCGCCGCCCAGCCGAGCAGCACCACCGCCGCTCCCCCGAGCAACCCGCCCGCGACCCCCGTGGACAGGGCCGCCGTCGGTCGTGCCGGCAAGGACAGGTAGACGATCGCCAGGATCCCCGCCCCCGCACCGAGCAGCACGAGCAGGATGCGCCGGATCATCCCGGACACGAGCTGCCGGTCGCGGCTGTCCGCGAAGAGCCGGATGTTCACCGTGAACCGGCCGGTCTCGATCGCCTCGCCGATGCGGTCCACCCGGCGGGGCAGGCGACGGGCAGCCGACACGACGCCGAGCAGTTCCTTCGCCGCCAGGTCCCGGAGCTTGCCCGGCCGGAGCTGGTCGGTGATCTGCTCCCGGGCGAGTCCGCGGGACTCCTCGAGCAGGTCGAACGACGGTGCGAGCGTGCGGAGCGTGCCCTCGAAGATGGCCAGCGCGCGGGCCGCGGCGACGAAGTCCGGCGGCGGCTTCAACCGGTACCGCCCGAAGACCTCGACCGCGTCGTCCACGGTGTCGACGCCGATGCGTGCACCCGGGCCGAGCTCGTCCGCGACGAAGCGGGCGATGTCCCGACGGAAGTCGGGCTCGTCGTGGGCATCGCGCACGGGCGCCATCCGCAGGACCGCATCGGCGATCCGCGACGTGTCGTCCTGCAGGTACGCGGCCAACAGGTCCTGGACCGTGTCCCGGAGACCCGGGTCGAGCCTCCCGACCGATCCGAAGTCGATCAACGCGGGCCGCCCGTCGCGCAGCACCAGGACGTTCCCCGGGTGCAGGTCCGCGTGGTACAGGCCGTCGAAGACGACCTGGCGCAGGAAGGCGCGGAGGATCGCGCGCATCGGCGCGTCGAGGTCGCGCTCGGAACGCTCGGCGCGGATCGCGCTGAGCGTGTCGCCCTCCAGGAACTCCATCACGAGCACACGCCGGCCGGACAGGTCCGGGTAGGGGTCCGGGAACCGGACCTCGTCCGGACGCGCGCTGCGGGCCTGGGCCGCACGCAGCGCGGTGAGGTTCCGGAGCTCGGAGACGAAGTCGACCTGCCGGATCAGGTCGTCCGCGTACTGGCCGGCGATGTCCTGCACCCCGACCTGCCGTGCCTCGGTCGACCACCGGGCCATGAACCGGACGACCCGCAGTGCGATGTCCACGTCGCGGCGCACCGCGGCGTCGATCCCCGGCCGCTGCACCTTCACGGCGACCGCGGTGCCGTCGGGCAGCCGGGCGCGGTGCACCTGCGCGATGGACGCCGCAGCGACGGGCACCGGGTCGAAGGTCGCGAAGACCTGGTCGATCGGGGCGCCGAGCTCCTGTTCGAGGAGCGCACGGACCTCGTCCGCCGGCGCCGCCGTGACGTTCCGCTGCAGGTGGGCGAGTCCCTCGGTCCACTCCTCGGGCAGCAGGTCGTCACGGGTGGACAGCAGCTGGCCCATCTTCACGAATCCACCACCGGCTTCCTCGAGCGCCCGGCGCAGGTGCTCGGCCTGGTCGCGACGCAGGTCCGACGTTGCCGGGTCGTGCGAGAAGTCGAGACGGCGGAACGGCACCAGGTGGTGGCGGCGGGCGATCGAGAGGAGTTCGGTGAAGCGTCGACCACGGGAGCGCAGGCTGCCGGTGTCGGCGTCGCGCGGGCCGGAGAGGTCGCTCAGTCGGGGTGGGGTGGGCACGCCCGTCAGTCTGCTCCCCGGTGCTGGGTCCGCAGCGTGCGGGTGGTGCCGTCCGTCACGTCGTCCTGTCGTCCTCCACAGCCTGGAGGCTCGGCGCGGCCTCCACAGGTCCGTGTGGGTCCGGCGCGGGGCTCGGACCTGGAGTGGATTCGTCAGGTCCTGCGCTGACCGAGCAGGCTAGACGCCGACCTCCTGGTAGGCAGTGAAGAGCAGGTGGTCCTCGGGGCCCTCGAGCACGACGGGCTTGCCGACGCCGTCCAGGATGATGAACCGCAGCATGCCGGCACGGGCCTTCTTGTCACGACGCATGGTGGCCAGCAGCCCCTGCCAGCGCCCGACGCCGTACGAGGTCGGCAGGTCGAGCGACTCGAGGATCGCGCGGTGCCGGTCGACCGTCGCGTCGTCCAGGTGCCCGGTGAGTCGGGCGAGCTCGGCGGCGAACACCATGCCGACCGACACCGCTGCACCGTGGCGCCACTGGTACCGCTCGGCGTGTTCGATCGCGTGCCCGAGGGTGTGCCCGTAGTTCAGGATCTCGCGTCGGCCCTGCTCCGTGAAGTCGTCCGAGACGACCTCGGCCTTGAGCGCGATGGCGAGCTCGACGACCCGGCGGAACTCCGGCGTCGTCGGGTCGGTGACCCGGTCGACGTCGGCCTCGATGATGTCCAGGATCTCGGGCACGGCGATGAACCCGGCCTTCACGATCTCGGCGAACCCGGTCAGGATCTCGTTGCGCGGCAGCGTGCGGGCGAGGTCGAGGTCCACGACGACGGCACGGGGCGCGTAGAAGGCGCCCACCAGGTTCTTGCCCTCGTTCGTGTTGATGCCCGTCTTGCCGCCGACGCTGGCGTCCACCATGCCGAGCACGCTGGTCGGGACGGCCACGTACGGCACACCGCGCAGCCAGGTCGCGGCGACGAAGCCGGCCAGGTCGGTGACCGCGCCGCCCCCGAGGCCGATCACCGCGTCGGTGCGGGTGAAGTCGGCCTGCCCCATGATCTGCCAGCAGAACGCCGCGACCTCGACGCGCTTGGCGCCCTCGGCGTCGGGGACCTCGGCGATCAGGGCTTCGAGCCCGGCCTCGACCAGGAGCGCGCGGAGCTCGTTCGCCCGGGCACCGAGCGTCGGCGAGTGCACGATGAGGACCTTGGCGACACGCGGGCCCAGGATCGCGGGCAGGGCGCCGAGCAGGTCCGTGCCGACGGCCACCGTGTAGCCGTCGTCACCGCCGACCCGGATCTCGGTGGTCCCGGCGGGCAGGGTCGACTCGGTCACGGTGCTCCTTCGGTGCTGGTGGTGCTGGTGGTGCTGCTGGTCGTGCTGCGCAGCCACGTGACGACGTCGTCGACCACGCGGGACATCGGCCGGCGCGACGTGTCGACCACGACGTGCGCGAGCTCGGCGTAGGTGGCGGCCCGCTCGTCCATGATCGTCTGCCAGGCGTCCATCCCGCCGTTTGCCAGCAGGGGCCGGTCGGACCCGGCGATCCGGTCGGCGACGGCCTCGGGCGACACGGTGAGCAGGACGATGCGCGCGCCGCTCAGGGCTTGCCGGGTGTCCGCGTGGGTGACGGCTCCCCCGCCCACGGCGATCACGCCGCCCGTGGCGAGCGCTGCCCGGACCGCCTGGGCCTCGAGGGCGCGGAACGCCGGCTCACCGCGGTCCGCGAAGATCCCGGGGATCGGCCCGTGCTCGCGCACGATGACCCGGTCGGTGTCCGTGAACGGGACGCCGAGTGCCTTCGCCACCCGCTTGCCGACGCTCGACTTGCCGGCACCCATCGGGCCGATGACGACCACGGGCGCGTCGGCGCGTCGGACGTCGGTGCTCACAGGTCGGTCGACGTCGCCGACGGCTCGGTCCGGCGCGTGCGCAGGGTCTCCGGGATCGCGGCGAGGTAGGCGTCGAGGTTGCGCTTCGTCTCGACGACGTTGTCGCCACCGAACTTCTCGAGCACCGCGTCGGCGAGCACCAGGGCCACCATCGCTTCGGCGACGACACCCGCAGCCGGCACGGCGCAGACGTCGGAGCGCTGGTGGTGCGCCGAGGCGTCCTCACCGGAGACGACGTCCACCGTGTGCAGGGCGTGCGGGATGGTCGCGATCGGCTTCATCCCGGCGCGGACGCGCAGCACGGTGCCCGTGGACATCCCGCCCTCGGTCCCACCGGCGCGGTCGCTCGTGCGGTAGATCTCGCCGTCCTCGCGGTACAGCTCGTCGTGCGCGGCGGAGCCCCGGCGGCCGGCGGTCGCGAAGCCGTCACCGACCTCGACCCCCTTGATGGCCTGGATCCCCATGATCGCCGCGGCGAGGCGGGCATCGAGCCGGCGGTCCCAGTGCACGTGCGAGCCGAGGCCCGGCGGGACGCCGTAGAACAACACCTCGACGACGCCGCCCAGGGTGTCGCCGTCCGTCTTCGCGGCCTCGACCTCGGTGACCATGCGGGCAGAGGTCTCGGCGTCGAAGCAGCGCAGCTGGTCCTCGTCGAGGCGGTCCACGTCGTCGGGCAGTGGCAGGTCCGTACCGTCGGGGACCCGGACGGTCCCGACCTGCAGGGTGTGTGCCACCGAGCGGATGCCCAGTTCGGCCAGGAACGACTTCGCGACGGCGCCGAGCGCCACGCGTGCGGCGGTCTCGCGGGCGCTCGCCCGCTCCAGGATCGGGCGCGCCTCGTCGAAGCCGTACTTCTGCATGCCGACCAGGTCGGCGTGACCCGGACGCGGTCGGGTGAGCGGGGCGCTCCGCCCGCGGGACATCTCGGTGGACTCGATCGGCTCGGGGTTCATGACCTCGACCCACTTCGGCCACTCGGTGTTGCCGATGCGGATCGCGATGGGGCTGCCGAGCGAGTAGCCGTGTCGGACGCCGCCGGACACGTGCAGCTCGTCCTGCTCGAACTTCATCCGCGAGCCACGGCCGTAGCCGAGCTTGCGGCGCGCGAGATCGGCACGGATGGACTCGAACGACACCGGGACACCCGCGGGCAGGCCCTCGAGCATGGCGATCAGTTCGGGTCCGTGGGACTCACCAGCAGTCAACCAACGAAGCATGCCGCAATCCTCCCACAGCGTTCGTCCGTGCGACGTCGTCGCCTACTGGTAGTCGGGGTGCGCCCGCAGCCACGACTGGAACTGCTCGACCGCCACCAGGTGCTGGTCGTAGGTGTCCGAGAAGACGGTCTCGCCGGTTTCCAGGTTCACCGTCACGAAGTACAGCCACTTGCCCGGGGCCTCGTTCGTCACGGCCTTGATCGCGATGTCACCCGGGTTCGAGATCGGTGCGGGCGGCAGTCCTTCGTGCACGTAGGTGTTGTACTCGTTCGAGGCGTCCGCACGCTCGGCGTCCGTGGTCGTCACGGTGTGCGTGTTGCCCGTGCCGTAGGCGACCGTGGCGTCGGACTGCAGCTTCATCCCCTGGTCGAGGCGGTTCTGGAACACGCGGGCGACCTTGGGGTAGTCGGCTGCGAGACCGGCTTCCTTCTGCACCAGCGACGCGAAGACGATGGTGCGCTCCTGGTCGGCCTCCTTGACGCCGGCGGCGGACAGGTGCTCCTTCATGGTGTCGACCATCGACTTGAAGTACTGCTCGGCGGTCCAGCCCGGGTTGATCGGGTAGGTCGCGGGGAAGAGCCAGCCCTCGAGCGTCGTGACGCCGGACGGCAGGTCGTAGGCCGACAGGTCCTTCGCGGCCGCGTCGACCTGCTTCTCGGTCAGGCCGGCTTTGGAGACCATCCCGGCCTTGATGTCGGCGAGTGCCGTGCCCTCCGGGATGATGATCGACGCCTGGACGCGGTTGTCCTTGTCCTGCAGGGCGGCAAGCGCGGACTTCGAGCTCATCTGCTTCTTCAGCGCGTACGAACCGGGCTGGAACTGCACGTCCGGCGATGCCAGCAGGAGCTTGTAGAACACCTTCGAGTCCTTGACGACGCCGCTGCGCTGCAGCGTCGCGGCGACGTTCTCGCCGATGTCGCCCTGCTTGATCGTGATGGTCACCTTCGAGGTGCCGTTGCCCGTGTAGTCGTCGGGCTCCTGCGCGCCGCTGATCGCCGCGATGAGCTGCTGGAACTTGGGTGCGGCGAAGGTGTAGGCGCCGACGCCGGCGGCGAGCACCACCGCGACGATGACGAGCCCCGCGACGAGCGGTCCGCGTCGGCGCTTCGGCCGTGGCTCCCGGGGCGGCCTGGAGGCGCGGCCTCCCCCGCCTCGTCCCCCGCGGCCACCGCCTCCCGCGGCGCCACCGCCGCCGGTCGCGTCACCGTCGTCCGTCCCGTCGGCTCCGGACCCACCGGCCGCGGCGGTCGCCGCGGGCTCGGTCGGCAGCTCGCCGGTCAGCAGTGCGGCGACCTCGGGGTGCAGGTCTTCGGGGCGGGTGGCGATCGGTGCGTCGGCGGGGGACGCAGGACGTTCGTCGCGTGCGGCTGCCGGCGCGTCGTTGGTCCGTTCGGCGACCGGCGCGTCGTTGGTCCGTTCGGCGGCCGACGGCTCGTCGGTCGCTGCGACGCGGGCTCGTTCGGCCTCGAGGGCGCGGGCTTCGCGTCGGGACATCGGGGGCGCCGGCGGTGGGGTCACCTGACCAGCGTCGTCGCGGTCATCGGTGCCTGTCGTGCGGTCGGAAGTCGCCTTCCGCCGCTCGGCGTCGTTGCCGGGCGCGATGATCGCGTTCCAGTCCAGATCGTCTGCCAACGTCCTCGGTCTCTCGGTCGGGAACTCCACCTGGGCACCGTCGTCCTCGCAGCTGACGACGAGAGCACCCATGTGCGGTACCGGGCAGCCCTGTCAGGGAAGCGTGGTGCCCGGAGGGGCACCGGCACTGCGCTCGTGGTCGAGCGCGTGTTGCAGAATGATAACAGCGGCGGCTTGGTCGATCACGGCCCGGGACTTCTTCGTGTTCTTGCCGGCCTGGTGCAGCCCTCGCTGGGCGGTCACGGTCGACAGTCGTTCGTCGACCAGGCGCACCGGTCGACGCGCCGCGATCCGGGCCGCGAAGACGCGGGCGTCCTCGGTGGAGGCCGTGTCCCCACCCGACATCGACAGGGGCAGTCCGACGACGACCTCGAGCACGTCGTACTCGTCCGCGAGCTCCAGGATGCGCCGGAGGTCCTTCGAGTCGTCGCGACGGACCGTCTCGACCGGCGTCGCCAGCAGGCCGTCGCGGTCGCACACGGCGACCCCGATCCGGGCGCGTCCGACGTCCACGCCGAGCCGCCGCCCGGACCGGATGCCCACGGTCAGCCCGCGAGCCGTGCGGTCACGGCACGCAGCGCCGCGGGGAGCGCTGCTGCGTCCGTCCCACCGCCCTGCGCCAGGTCCGGCTTGCCGCCGCCACCGCCACCGAGCACACCGGCGGCCTCCTTCGCGAGGGGGCCAGCCTGCACGCCCGCAGCACGAGCGGCGTCGTTGGTCGCGACGATCACGATCGGCTTGCCGCCCACGACGGCGCCGAGCACGACGACCGCCGCGCCGTCACCGAGCTGGCCCCGCACGCCGGTGGCGAGCGAGCGCAGGTCGTCACCGGACTGCAGCCCGTCGACCGTCTCGGCGACCACGGTGGTGGCACCGACGGTGGTGGCGTTCCGGGCGATGGCGGGCACGCGCTGCTGCAGGTTCGCCGACTCGTACTCGGCGAGCTTCTTCTGGGCGGACCGGAGGTCCTCCATCAGGTTCTGCACGCGGGCCGGCAGGTCGGCACGGGGAGCCTTGAGCGCGCTGGAGAGCTGCGACACGATCGTGCGCTCGACGGCGAGGTCGCGGAACCCCTCGAGCCCGACCAGTGCCTCGACGCGGCGGTTCGTCGAACCGACGCTCGACTCCCCCACCAGGTTGACGAGCCCGATCTGCGCGCTCGAGGCGACGTGCGTGCCACCGCAGAGCTCGCGGGACCACGGGCCGCCGATGTCGACCATGCGGACCTCGGCGCCGTACTTCTCACCGAACAGGGCCTGCGCCCCGAGGGCCTTCGCCTCGTCGATGGGCAGGATGCGCGTGGAGACCTCGAGGTCGGTGCGGATCGCGGTGTTCACGACCTCCTCGATCTCGGAGCGCGTCTCGAGCGAGACCGGCTGCGACCACGAGAAGTCGAGGCGCATGTAGCCGGACTTGTTGTACGAACCGGCCTGCAGCGCCTCCGGCCCGAGGATGTCGCGGAGGGCCGCGTTCACCAGGTGCGTCGCGGAGTGCGCCTGGGTCGCGCCGCGGCGGTACTCCGCGTCGACGACGGTGCTCGCGGCGTCACCGACGCCGACCTCGCCGGAGCGGACCTGGACGGTGTGGCTCCACAGTCCGGAGACCGGTCGCTGGACGTCGAGGACCTCGAGGTCGAACCCGTTGCCGACGATCGAGCCCTGGTCGGCGTCCTGGCCGCCCGACTCGGCGTACAGCGAGGTCTCGCCGAGGATGACCTCGGCGATGTCACCGGCGACCGCACGGTCGACGCTCACACCGCCGACGATGATGCCGAGCACGCGCGTCTCGGCCTTGAGCGCGTCGTAGCCGAGGAACGTCGTCTCGCCCTTGGCCCGGAACGCGCTGTACACGCTCAGGTCGGCGATCGCGGTCTTCTTGCTCTTCGCGTCGGCCTTCGCCCGGGCACGCTGCTCGGACATCAGGGTCTCGAACGCCGTGCGGTCGACGTGGACCCCGGCTTCCTCGGCCATCTCCATCGTCAGGTCGATGGGGAACCCGAAGGTGTCGTGCAGCAGGAACGCCGTGTCGCCGCCGATCGACGGGGCGCCGTCCTGCTTCGCACGCTCGACGGCGACGTCGAGGATGGTCGTGCCCTGCGCCAGGGTGCGGAGGAAGGTCTCCTCTTCCGCGTAGGCGATGCGGGAGATCCGGTCGTAGTCGGACGCCACCTCGGGGTAGGCGTCGCGCATGGCGTCGCGGGACGCCGGGAAGAGCTCGGGGAACGTGGGCGCCTCGACACCGAGCAGGCGCATCGCGCGGACGGTGCGACGGAGCAGACGACGGAGGATGTACCCGCGGCCCTCGTTCGACGGGCTCACGCCGTCGGCGATGAGCATCAGCGAGGAACGGACGTGGTCGGCGATGACGCGCATCCGCACGTCGTCCTCGTGCACGGCACCGTAGCGTCGGCCGGAGATCTCGGCCGCGCGGTCGAGCACCGGGCGCACCTGGTCGATCTCGTACATGTTGTCGACGCCCTGCTTGATGAAGGCGACGCGCTCGAGCCCCATGCCGGTGTCGATGTTCTTGTTCGGCAGCTCGCCGGTGATCTCGAAGTCGTACTTCGACCGCACGTCGGCGATCTGGTACTGCATGAAGACGAGGTTCCAGATCTCGACGTAGCGGTCGTCGTCCGTCGCCGGGCCGCCGTCGATGCCGTACTCGGGGCCACGGTCGAAGAAGATCTCCGAGCAGGGACCCGCGGGTCCGGGCTGTCCGGTCGACCAGTAGTTGGTGTCCTTGCCGAGGCGCTGGATCCGCTCGTCGGGCAGGGACGAGTGCTGCTTCCAGAAGCCGATCGCCTCGTCGTCCTCTTCGTAGACGGTGACCCAGAGGTCGTCGGGCGAGAAGCCGAGTCCGCCGTCGGTCTCCGGCTTGGTCAGGAACTCCCAGGCGAACTGGATCGCCTGCTCCTTGAAGTAGTCGCCGAACGAGAAGTTCCCGTTCATCTGGAAGAAGGTGCCGTGGCGAGGGGTCTTGCCGACCTCTTCGATGTCGTTCGTGCGGATGCACTTCTGCACGCTCGTCGCCCGCGGGAACGGCGCCGGGATGAGACCGGTCAGGTACGGGATGAACGGCACCATGCCGGCGACCGTGAAGAGGAGCGACGGGTCGTCGGAGACGAGGGACGCGGACGGGACGACGGTGTGGCCGCGGTCACCGAAGTACTGGAGCCAACGGCGGCGGATCTCTGCGGTCTGCATGGTGCTTCCTGGGTTCAGGTCGTGGGTGGAGGAGGGTCGAGGCTGCTCGGTCGGAGCGCTCAGACGTCGGTACGGAGCTCGGCCTCGCGCGACCGGTAGCCGTCCGCGACGGCACCCGTGAAGGCCTTCGTCTTGGCGTTCACCTCGGCGAAGAGCCGGGCACCACCGGAGCTCTGGGCGACCCGGTGTGCGACGGCGAACCCGATGACGATGCCGACGGCGACGAAGAACAGCTGCTTCACGGTGCCTCTCCCTCTGTGCACCCGGGCGGTGCATGCCCGGACAAGCTTAGTCGCCGGTGCCGGAACGCCGAACGGCGGGTCGCCCTCGAGAGGACGACCCGCCGTTCGGGTGTGATCAGTGGATCAGCGAGCTGCGTAGTACTCGACGACGAGCTGCACTTCACAGGTCACGGGGACCTCGGCGCGCTTCGGGCGACGCACGAGGCGGGCCTGGAGCTTCTCGATCTCGACCTCGAGGTAGCCCGGGACCTTCGGGAGGACTTCCTGGTGGCCACCGGCAGCGGCGACCTGGAAGGGCTCCATCGACTCGGACTTCGCCTTGACGTGGATCAGCTGGCCCTCCTTGACGCGGAAGGAGGGGCGGTCGACGAGCTTGCCGTCGACCAGGATGTGGCGGTGCACGATCAGCTGACGGGCCTGCGCGGTGGTGCGGGCGAAGCCGGCACGGACCACGAGGGCGTCGAGGCGCTGCTCGAGGAGCTCGACCAGGTTCTCACCGGTCAGGCCCTTCGTCTTGCGGGCCTCTTCGAAGACGATGCGGAGCTGCTTCTCGCGGATGCCGTACTGGGCGCGCAGACGCTGCTTCTCACGGAGGCGGACGGCGTAGTCGCTGTCCGCACGACGGCGCGTACGGCCGTGCTCACCGGGCCCGTAGGGGCGCTTCTCGAGGTAACGGGCGGCCTTCGGCGTCAGCGGGATGCCGAGTGCGCGCGACAGGCGGGTCTTGCTGCGGGTACGTGACTTGGTAGACACAGGGTCCTTTTCTCTGTTCGAACTGAATACTCACCGGAGGCCGGGCACGCGAGTGCCGGTGGCCCCGACGACGGGATCCAGAGGGATGAGCCTGTGGGATCGGACGGCTACAGTCCGAACCTCTGCCCCCGTACCACCGGAGTGGCACTCTGTCCTCGACGCAGCCGTGCTCGAGGACCAGGACGTAGGCCCGGCAATGCTAGCAGCATCGGGGCGAGCGCAGAAGCACCGACGCTAGTGGCCGCGTGTGATCTTCCGGAGTCGTTCGAGCCGTGGCCCGACCTCGCGCTCGTAGCCGTTGGCCGTCGGCGTGTAGTACTCGGTGCCCTCGAGGGCGTCCGGCAGGTACTGCTGCTCGGCGACCCCGTGCTCGGCGTCGTGGGAGTAGACGTACCCCTTGCCGTGCCCGAGGCGCTTCGCCCCGGCGTAGTGCGCGTCGCGCAGGTGCATCGGGACCGTGCCCATGCGCCCCGCCTTGACGTCGGCCATCGCCTGGTTGATGCCGTTGTAGGCGGCGTTCGACTTCGGCGCCGTCGCCAGGTACACGACGGCCTCGGCCAGCGGGATCCGCCCCTCTGGCATCCCGATGAGCTGCACGGCCTGGGCCGCGGCGACCGCGATGGGGAGCGCCTGGGGGTCGGCCATGCCGATGTCCTCGGACGCGGAGATGATGATCCGGCGCGCGATGAACCGGGAGTCCTCGCCTGCCTCGATCATCCGGGCGAGGTAGTGCAGGGCCGCGTCGACGTCGCTCCCCCGCACCGACTTGATGAACGCGCTGATGACGTCGTAGTGCTCGTCGCCCTGTCGGTCGTAACGCAGCAGGGCCCGGTCGACCGCGGCCGCGACGGTGTCGGCGTCGACGACGGGCACGGTGTCGTCGTCCTCGTCCTGCGCGGCGGTGGCCGACGCCGCCGCGGCCTCGAGCGCGGTCAGGGCACGTCGGGCGTCGCCGGACGCGAGGCGGATGATCGCACTGCGGGCCTCGTCACCGAGGACGACGGCACCGCCGAGCCCGCGGGGGTCCTCCACCGCGCGG
Organism: Curtobacterium sp. ME-Dv--P-122a; assembly: GCF_030209645.1. Classification (NCBI taxonomy): domain Bacteria; kingdom Bacillati; phylum Actinomycetota; class Actinomycetes; order Micrococcales; family Microbacteriaceae; genus Curtobacterium; species Curtobacterium sp. ME-Dv--P-122a. The sequence goes on along the minus strand of NZ_JARVRO010000005.1, from coordinate 14,208 downwards.
TCGACCAGCATGCCGAGGTCGGGATCGGTGAGCGGTTTGAGCGTCAGGAGCAGCGAGCGGGACAGCAGGGGCGAGATGACCGAGAACGACGGGTTCTCGGTGGTGGCGGCGATCAGGATGACCCACCCGTTCTCGACGCCGGGCAGCAGGGCGTCCTGCTGGGCCTTGCTGAACCGGTGGATCTCGTCGAGGAACAGCACCGTGGTCGACCCGTACAGGTCCCGGTGGGTCAGCGCCTTCTCCATGACCTCGCGCACGTCCTTCACGCCGGCGGTCACGGCGGAGAGCTCGACGAACTCGCGACCGGACTGCCGTGCGATGGCCTGCGCCAGCGTGGTCTTGCCGGTGCCCGGCGGTCCCCACAGGATCACGGAGACCCCGCCGGGGTTCTCACGCGTGCCGGTGGCGAGCTGCACCAGGGGCGAACCCCGGCCGAGCAGGTGCTGCTGACCGGCGACCTCGTCGAGGCTGGTGGGGCGCATCCGGACGGCGAGCGGGACGGAACCCTGCGCGAGACCGGCGCGACCACCCGTGGTGGGCGCGTGCATTCCCGAACGATCCGCTGCCATCCTGCAATCGTAGGCCGGTCCACCGACGCAGGCCGCGCCTCCCGCCAGGTGGTGGTGGTGACCGTTCGGCTACGCTCGTTGCACACTGCGACGAGAGGGCAGACCAGCACCGTGGCACCGAAGAACCCAGCGCGTGACAACCGTGAGGCGCGCGAGCGCCTCCGCCTCTACCAGGCCCGCCAGGGGCTCCACGAGCGGCAGCGACGCCGCCGCGTGCGGGACAACCTGATCGGCGCCGGTGCCCTCGTCCTCGTCGCGGCCCTCGCCACCGGGTCGCAGCTCGCCTTCGCCGGGTCGCGGGGGTCGGACGCCCCGGCCCCGAGCGCCTCCGCGTCGTCGACGGCCACGCCGTCGCCCAGCGCCACTGCCGGCAACACCGGCGACGTGCCGAGCAAGTCGATCGCGAAGGGCGCGACCTGGACCGGCACGCTCACGCTCAACAAGAGCATCGACCTCGGCATCGAGCTGGACGGTGCCAAGGCGCCGCAGGCCACGAGTGCCGAGATCTCGCTGATCCGTGAGCAGTTCTACAACGGCACCACCTGCCACCGGCTCGCCGACAGCGACGGCCTGAAGTTCCTGCAGTGCGGCTCCGCGAACGGCGACGGCACCGGCGACGCCGGCTTCGAGTACGGCCCGCTCGAGAACGTGCCGGAGGACGGCGTCTACGAGAAGGGCACCATCGCGATCGCGCGGTCGGACTCCCCGTACTCGCAGTCGACGCAGTTCTTCATCGTCTACGGGGACACCACGCTCGACGCCTCCACGGGCGGCTACACGGTCGTCGGCAAGGTCACGAGCGGGCTGTCCGAGCTCGAGTCGGAGATCGCCTCGAAGGGCATCGCCTCCCCCGGCAGTGACGGCACCGGTGAGCCGAAGGTGGCGACGGAGATCACCGACGCGACCATCGCGGAGCAGAAGTAGTCCACAACCCGTCGCACCGGTCGGGCGGCGGAGCCCGTCCGTGCAATAGGCTGACGACCTGACCGTGCCGACGGTGACGTCGGCGATGCACGACCACGATCGAGGCGAGACCTGTGGGATCTGACGAAGCAACGACCTGGGGGCGGGTCGACGAGAACGGGACCGTGTACGTCCGGTACGAAGAGACCGAACGTGCTGTCGGTGAGTACCCGGACGCCACCCCCGAAGAAGCCCTCGCCTACTTCGCGCGGAAGTACGCCGACCTTGAGGGGCAGGTGAAGATCGCCGAGCAGCGCGTCCAGCGCGGTGCGTCAGCGAACGACGTCGCCCGGACGGTCGAGCACCTGACGGCCCTGGTCGCCGACGCGCGGGTGGTGGGCGACATCAAGTCGCTCGAGACCCGCGTCGGCGTCCTCGCCGAGCAGCTCGGCTCGCTCACCAAGGAGCAGGCGGAGCAGGCGCAGCAGGCCCTGCAGGACGCCCTGGCGCACCGCACCGCCCTGGTGGAGGAAGCCGAGGCACTCGCCGCGGTGGACCCCGCACGCGCGCAGTGGAAGCAGATCACGGCGCAGCTCGACGACGTGTTCGCGCGCTGGCAGCAGCACCAGCACGACGGGCCGCGGATCCCCAAGAACGAGGCGAACGACCTGTGGAAGCGGTTCCGCGCAGCGCGGTCCACCGTCGACCAGCACCGTCGTGCCTTCTACTCCGAGCTGGACGCACAGCACCGTGACGCCCGGACCCGCAAGCAGGAGCTCGTGGCGCAGGCCGAGGCGCTCGCGCCCCGCGGTTCCGACGCGATCCCGGACTACCGCCAGCTGCTCGACGACTGGAAGAACGCCGGACGGGCCGGCAAGCGCCACGACGACGCACTCTGGGCGCGCTTCAAGGCCGCCGGAGACGTGCTGTTCGAGCAGCGCCACGCCGAGAGCGCAGCCGAGAACGAAGAGTTCTCCGCCAACCTCGAGGCGAAGCAGGCCCTGCTGACCGAAGCCGAGCCGCTCCTGCAGGCCACCGACCGGGTCGCCGCGCGCAAGACCCTCACCGGTATCCAGCGCCGCTGGGACGAGATCGGCAAGGTCCCCCGCGGCGACGTCCGTCGCGTCGAGGACCGGCTGCGTGCCATCGAGGACCACGTCCGTGGCCTCGAGGACGCGCACTGGAAGGAATCGAACCCGGAGCGCAAGGCCCGTCAGAACGGCCTCGCGAGCCAGCTGGAAGACGCGATCGGCAAGCTCCAGTCCGAGCTCGCCGCGGCGCAGGCCACCGGTGACGCCCGGAAGATCAAGGACGCGCAGGAAGCCCTCGACGCCCGCAAGATCTGGCTCGACGCCCTGGGCGGCTGAGCCAACGCAGCACGAACGAAGCCCCCGTGACCGATCGGTCACGGGGGCGTCGTCGTCAGGGGAAACCAGTGTGCTCGGCAGGTCAGACCGGTGCCGGCAGTCCGAGCAGCAGCCGGATGTCGAGGTCGTCCTGCCGCATCTGCGCGGCGAGCTCGTCCATCGACGAGAACTTCACCATGCCGCGCACGTACGACACGAAGAGCACCGAGATCCGGTCGCCGTACAGGTCGATGTCGACGTCGAGCAGGTGCGCCTCGATCTGCTTCGCGGGCACACCCTCGAACGTCGGGTTGTTCCCGACCGACACCGCTGCCGGGTAGACGGTGCCGTCGTGCAGCACCCGGGCGGCGTAGACACCGTCGGCGGGGACGAAGCCCTCGCACGCCGGATCGAGGTTCGCGGTGGGGTACCCCATCGCCCGGCCGCGCTGGTTGCCGTGCACCACGACGCTCCGCACGGCGTGCTCCCGCCCGAGGAGTCGTGCGGCCTCGGCCACGCGGCCCTGGCCCAGGAGCTCCCGGATCCAGGTGGAGGACACGCGGCGCTCACCGTCGGGTCGGACGTCGTCGATGAGGTCCACGTCGTCGATGAGCTCGACGGTGAAGCCGTGCTGCTCCCCCAGGGTCCGCAGCAGCGCGACGTCACCGGCGCCCTTCGCACCGAAGCGGAAGTCGCTGCCGACGAAGACGAGCCGGGCGTGCAGGGTGTCGACGAGGATCTCGGACACGAACGCCTCGGGCGACTTCGACTGCAGTTCCTGGTCGAACCGGAGCAGCAGGGTGGCGTCGACCCCGGCCTCCTCGAGCAGTTCGCGGCGCTGCGCGGTGCTGGTCAGGGCCGGCGGGACGTGCGGCGGGTCGATGACGTTGAGCGGGTGGCGGTCGAACGTGACGACGGTGGCCACGAGGTCGTGCTCGCGGGCGGCGCGCTCCAGGTGTGCGATGACGGCTCGGTGCCCGACGTGCACGCCGTCGAACTTCCCGATGGTGACGGCGCTCGGGCCGAACCCGTCCGCCACGTCGGCGGTGTCCTCGTAGAACTGCACGGTGGCTCCTACTCGCTCGCCGAGGCGGTGGACGAGGACGCAGCCGGTGCCGATGACTCGGTGACCGCGGTGCGGTGGTGCTTGCGGAGCCACCAGAGCCCGGCGATCGGCAGCACGAGCGGCGCGAAGGCGTAGCCCAAGCCGTAGTACGACCAGATGGTGTCGTCGGGGAACAGCTGGCGGTCGAACAGCGACAGGGTGCCGATGACGAGCACGCCGGTCATCTCGAACACGATCGTGACGCAGGCGACCCGGTACCAGACGCGGCCGGGCACGATGAGGGCGATCATCGCGACGATGTAGACGACGGCAGCGACGGCACTGAGGGTGTACGCGAACGGTGCGAACGAGAACTTCTCGATGATCTGCACGACGCTGCGTCCGGTCGCCGCCAGCGCGAGGATGCCGTACACGGCGATGAGGACGCGGCCGATGCCGGTCGCGAGTGAGGATCTGGTCGCCATTGCACCGATTCTACCGACGCGCGGCTGCGCGCATGACCTCCGGCGTCAGTTCAGCGCGAACCAGATCTGGTACATCCGGTAGACCATCACCGCGACGGTGAAGGCCCCGGCGCCGAGCACCACGGTGCTCCACTTCGTGCGGTCGATCAGTGCCCACACGACCGCGGCCGGCGGGACGAGCAGCACCGAAACGGCGTACACCCCGAACTCGAGCGCGTTGCCGTCGGGCGGACTGCCCGTCGCCGGCAGCACGATCGAGATGACGCCCTGCACCAGGAGCAGCAACTCGATGAGCACGAGGGCGCCGACGGTGTAGTCGTTCGGCTTCCAGCCGATGAACCCCACGACGACCGCGAAGAGCCCCACCACCACGGCGAGCACCAGCTGCACCCACATGTACCACTCGATCACGCGCGCGCTCCGGTCTGCGAGGAGGACGACGCACCGGGCGTCGGGAAGTTCGTGATGACCCGGAGCAGTCCGCGCCGGACCGAGACGAGGCCGACCAGCCGGTCGTCGGACGCGGTGACCGCTGCCACCGGCCCGTCCGAGTCGGGGTGCTCGGCCGCGACGCGCTTGCCGTCGGTGAGGTCCTTCGCCGAGGCTGCGTCGAGCGTCACCGACGAGAAGAGTCGCCGGGCGATGTCCGCCGGACGTGCGAGCGCGGCGCGGACGTCGACGGCGTCGTCCTCGAGGTCGATGGCGTCCTGGACGTCGAACGGTCCGACGCGTGTCCGGCGGAGCGCGACGAGGTGCGCCCCGGTGCCGAGGGCAGCGCCGACGTCACGGGCGAGCGCGCGGACGTAGGTGCCCGACGAACAGGTCACGACGACGTCGAGGTCCACCACGGCGACGTCGGTGCCGTCGACGGCGACGGTCCGCTCGTTGCGCGTCGTGACGTCGAACTGCGAGACGGTCACCGTGCGGGACTTGAGCTCCACCGCTTCGCCCTTGCGCGCCAGGTCGTAGGCACGGCGCCCGTCGACCTTGATCGCGCTGACCGTGGACGGGATCTGGTCGATCACCCCTCGCTGTGCTGCGACGGCGGTCTCGACGGCCTCGTCCGAGACGTCGGCAGCGGCCACACCGACCGCAGCGGTCGGCGTGCCGTCGGCGTCGTCGGAGTCCGTGGAGACACCGAGCCGGATGGTCGCCGTGTAGGTCTTGTCGAGGCCCACCAGGTGCGTCAGCAACCGGGTGGACGGCCCGATGCCGAGCAGCAGCAGCCCGGTGGCCATGGGGTCGAGGGTGCCGGCGTGGCCGACCTTCTTCAGGCCGAGGCGCCGACGGGCGATGGAGACCACCCGGTGGCTGGAGATCCCCTGCGGTTTGTCGACGAGGAGGATGCCGTCCGGCGCGGTTTCGAGCACCAGGCGAGATTACCAGCGCCGGTCAGCAGGCGTCGTTCCACTCGCGGCGGGGGTGCTCGGGATCGGTGACGTCGAGGACCGCGGAGGCCGCGATCTTCACGTCGGCACGGCGCTCGAGTCGGCCGGACTCCTGCTCGACCCACAGCGACCAGCGCCACAGCGTTCGGACCCCGGGGGCCAGGATGCCCCGCCCGTGCACGATCAGGACACCGTCACCGGCGCCGGTCGTGCGGAAGGGCGTCACCAGGTCGGACCGGAGCGTGTCCTGGTCGGCGGACGGCGCGGCGGCCGCCATCGCGGAGATCCCGTGCTGCTCGAAACCGGTGACGAGCGCGGCCGCGACCCGCTCGAGGTCGGTGCCGTCCTGCCCGTCGATGCCGATGACGGTGCGGTTCGTGCCGACCTGCGCGATCGCCTCTGCAGCGATCGCAGCCATCGTGTCGGTCTCTTCGGGTGCCCAGCGTGCCATGCGTCCACCGTAGGCTGTCGAGGTGAACGCGAGTCGGGCCTCCAGACCGGATGTGGACAAACCGACCGCGCGACGCGGTGTGCAGGAGCCGGCCACGCCGGAACGGCCCGACATCGCGACCCCGCTGATCGCGTGGTTCCGGCAGCAGGCGCGGGACCTGCCGTGGCGCCGACCCGGCTTCCCCGCGTGGGGGACGCTCGTCAGCGAGATCATGCTGCAGCAGACGCAGGTCGCGCGCGTGGTCCCCCGACTGGAGGCGTGGCTCACCCGGTGGCCGACGCCTCGCGACCTCGCGGACTCGCCCCCGTCCGAGGCGGTACGTGCCTGGGATCGGCTCGGCTACCCGAGACGCGCGCTCGCGCTGCACGCGGCGGCGACCGCGATCGCGACCGAGCACGGCAACGTCGTACCGCGCGATGTCGACGCCCTGCTCGCGCTGCCGGGCATCGGCGACTACACCGCGCGGGCCGTCGCGGTCTTCGCGTACGGCGACCGGCACCCGGTCGTGGACGTCAACGTGCGCCGCGTGCTCGCACGTGCGGTCCTCGGCCAGGGCGAACCCGGGCCGGCGAAGGCGAAGCAGGACCTCCCGCTGATGGAGTCCGTGCTGCCCGCGGACCGCGACGACGCAGCCGCCACGAACGCCGCCGTGATGGAGCTCGGCGCGCTCGTGTGCGTGTCCCGCTCCCCCGCGTGCGATGCGTGCCCGATCGCGGACCGCTGCGCGTGGCGTGCGGCCGGGTACCCGGAACACGACGGGCCGCGGGCTCCGCGGCAGGCGAAGTTCGCCGGCAGTGACCGCCAGGTGCGCGGCCTGATCATGGCCGAGCTGCGCGCCAGCGACGTGCCGGTCACCCCGTCCGAGATCGAACCGGTGTGGCCGGACGCCGACCAGCGGGACCGGGCGCTCGCGTCGCTCCTGCGTGACGGACTGGCCGTCGGGGACGACGCGAGCGGCTACCAGCTGCCCGGGGTCTAGGAACGCGGCTCGGCGGAGCCGTCGGTCTCGGCAGCGTCGTCGGCGTCGTCGTCCTCGTCGCGCTTGTACGGGTCGGCGTCGCCGGCGTACGTCGCGCCGACCGAGGCTGCGCGGACCTGCTCGTCGCGCACCTGGGCCTGCACGAGCAGGTCCTCCATGTGCGCCGAGGTCTCGGGCAGGGCGTCGGCGATGAACTCGAGCGACGGCGTGAGCCGGGCGGTGATGTTCTTGCCGACCTCGGACCGGAGCATGCCGGTCGCGGCCTTGAGCGCCGCGGCGGAGTCCGCACGCTCCTCGTCGGTGCCGTACACGGTGTAGAAGATCGACGCGTGCTGCAGGTCACCGGTCACACGGACGTCGGTGATCGTGACGAACCCGAGTCGCGGGTCCCGCAGACCCTTGTCGAGTCGACGTGCGACGACTTCCTTGATGCGGTCCGCCATCTTGCGTGCGCGCTGCGGATCGGCCATTGGGTGCCTCCTGAGGCAGTGGCGGGACGCTTCCCGCCGGTGGTCCTGCGTGGGAAAGGGGTCGGGCCCCGGCCTCCCGCGTGGGGAGGCCGGGGCCCAGAGGAGTCACGCGATCAGTCGCGCGGCTTCTCGACGAGTTCGGTCGTCTCGACCTCGTCGCCGATCTGGATGTCGTTGAACTTCCCCAGACCGATACCGGCTTCGAAGTCCGTGCGGACCTCGGTCACGTCGTCCTTGAAGCGACGCAGTGACTCGATGGCCAGGCCATCGGCGACCACCACACCCTCGCGGATGACGCGCGCCTTGGCGTTGCGCGTGATCGTGCCGGAGCGGACGATGACACCCGCGATGTTGCCGAACTTCGAGGAACGGAACACCTCGCGGATCTCGGCGACGCCCGACTGGACCTCTTCGTACTCGGGCTTGAGCATGCCCTTGAGGGACTGCTCGATGTCGTCGAGTGCGTTGTAGATGACCGAGTAGAAGCGCACGTCGATGCCTTCGCGCGCCGCACGCTCACGGGCCTTGACGTCCGGACGGACGTTGAAGCCGATGACGATGGCGTTGTCGATCGTGGCGAGGTCGATGTCCGACTCCGTGATCGCACCGACACCGCGGTGCAGGATGCGGAGCTGGACGCTGTCGTCGACCTCGATGTCCAGGAGCGACTGCTCGAGTGCCTCGACGGCACCGGAGACGTCACCCTTGATGATGAGGTTGAGCGACTCGACCTTGCCCTCTTCGAGCGCACGGGTGAAGTCCTCGAGCGAGATGCGCTTGCGCGACTTCGCCAGCAGGGCGTTGCGCTCGGCGGCTTCACGCTTCTCAGCGATCTGACGCGCCGTGCGGTCCTCTTCGGTGACGAGGAAGGTGTCACCGGCGCGGGGCACCGAGGACAGACCCTGCACCTGGACCGGACGGCTCGGCGTCGCAGCCTTGACCGCGACCCCGTTCTCGTCCGTCATCGCACGGACTCGGCCGTAGGCCGTGCCCGCCACGATGGCGTCACCGACGTGGAGCGTGCCGGACTGGATGAGGACCGTGGCGACTGCACCGCGACCCTTGTCGAGCCGGGCCTCGATCGCGACACCACGGGCGTCCTTGTCGGGGTTCGCACGCAGGTCGAGACCGGCGTCCGCGGTGAGCAGCACGGCGTCCAGGAGCTCCTGGATGCCGATGTTCTGCCGCGCCGACACGTCGACGAACATGACGTCGCCGCCGTACTCCTCGGCCACCAGGTTGTACTCGGTGAGCTGCTGGCGGACCTTGGCGGGGTTCGCGCCTTCCTTGTCGATCTTGTTGACCGCGACGACGATCGGCACACCGGCCGACTGCGCGTGGTTCAACGCCTCGATGGTCTGCGGCATGATGCCGTCGTCCGCCGCGACCACGAGGATCGCGATGTCCGTCACCTGGGCACCACGAGCACGCATGGCTGTGAAGGCCTCGTGACCCGGGGTGTCGATGAAGGTGATCGGGCGGTCGATGCCCTCGTGCTGCGCGACGATCTGGTACGCACCGATGTGCTGGGTGATGCCACCGGCCTCGCCCTCGACGACCTTCGAGTTGCGGATCGCGTCGAGGAGGCGGGTCTTGCCGTGGTCGACGTGACCCATGACGGTGACCACCGGCGGCCGCTGCTGCAGCACGTCGTCGTCTTCGTCCTCGAGTTCTGCGTCGAGGTCGATGTCGAAGCCCTCGAGGAGCTCCTTGTCCTCGTCCTCGGGCGAGACGATCTGGATCTTGTAGCCCAGCTCGTCACCGAGGACCTCGAACGTGGCCTCGTCCAGCGACTCGGTCGCGGTCGCCATCTCACCGAGGTGGAACAGCACCGTCACGAGGTTGCCGGGCATGGCGTCGATCTTGTCCGCGAAGTCCGAGATGCTCGCACCACGACGGAGTCGGACGACCGTGTTGCCGTCGCCACGAGGGACCTGCACACCGCCGAGCGACGGTGCCTGACGCATCTCGTACTCGGCGCGCTTCGTCCGCTTCGACTTGCGGGCACGGCTCTTGCCGCCACCGCGACCGAACGCACCGGCGGTACCACCACCGGGGCCACGACCACGGCCACCGCCACCGGCGGGACGCGGGCCGCTGAAGGCCGGACGCGGGAAGCCGCCACCGGCACCGCCGCCGGCACCCGGACGGGCACCGGGGCCGCCACGGCCACCACCCTGGCCCGGGCGCTGCCCGAAGCCGTTGGGACGGTTGCCCTGACCGGGACCACCCGGACGCGGAGCACCCGGACGGGGCGTGCCCGGACGCGGGGGCTGCGGACGCGGGATGCCACCGCCACCGGCTGCGCCGGCGGCCGGGCGCTGGCCCATGCCCTGGTTGGACGAGTACGGGTTGTTGCCGGGGCGCGGCGGGCGCGAGCCCATGCCCTGGTTCGACGAGTACGGGTTGTTGCCCGGACGTGCACCGGGCTTGGGGCCACCCGGCTTCGGACCGGCGGCCGCGGGAGCCTTCGGGCTGGTGCCCGGCTTCACGGCGTCGGACTTCGGAGCAGCGTCGGTCGACCCGCCTGCCTGCTCGGCGGCCTGCTTCTCAGCGGCCTGCTTCTCGGCACGGGCCTTCTGCGCAGCCTCGGCCTCGGCCTGTCGCTGGGCGACGGACTTCGGTGCGGCCGGTGCGGGGACGTCGGCAGCGGGTGCTGCCGGGGCCTCGGGCTCGGGAGCCGGTGCCGGACGAGCCGGACCCGGACGGGGGCCGCCGGGCTTGGGTGCACTCGACTTCGGCGCGCTGGCCTTGGCGGGTGCGCTCGGCGCGGACGAGGCGGCGGGCTTCGCCGCGGGGGCGCCGTCTGCCTGGAGGGCGGCACGGAGCTTCCGTGCCACGGGGGGCTCGATGCTCGAGCTGGCACCCCGGACGAACTCGCCGAGCTCCTTGAGCTTCTCGAGTGCGGTCTTGCTGTCGACGCCGAGTTCGCTTGCGATCTCGTGTACGCGTGGTTTAGCCACTGTTCTCCTTCACGGGTCCCACCCCGTGAAGGGGCAGGACTCAATGGATGACGGGTCTCATTTCGAGCCGCTCATCAGTTGTCCATAAGCCGTTCAGCCTGTTCTGTCATGTCCGGGCGCTCGGCCGGTTCCTGTGGGAGACCGACGATGTGGTCGAGCACCGCGGACGTGTCGGGATCGCGATCCAACCGGAGCGCACGGCGGAAAGCCCTGCGCTTGACGGCCAGATCGTAGGCATCGACGGTCGGTGTGAGCCACGCTCCCCGGCCCGGCATGACTGCCTTCGGATCCGCCACGACACGGCCATCGCTCAGGGCGACGACTCGGAGGAGGGAGGATCGGGAAGCGCGACGACGACTGCCGATGCACGTTCTGACGGGAACCACTCTACTCCTTGCCTCGGACGTGCGCGATCCGGCGCGCCCTCGCAGGGCGCGCCGGGAGCGAAATCGTCCTAGTCCTCGCCGTCCAGGATGGAGTCCGGCTGGATGTCGATGCGGGCACCGGTGAGCTTCGCGGCGAGGCGGGCGTTCTGCCCTTCCTTGCCGATCGCGAGCGACAGCTGGTAGTCCGGCACGAGCGCGCGGACGGCCTTCGTCGAGGCGTCGAGCACGAACGCGCTCGTCACCTTGGCCGGCGACAGGGCGCTCGCGACGAACGACGCCAGGTCGGACGAGTAGTCGACGATGTCGATCTTCTCGGCACCGAGCTCGTTCGTGACCGCACGGACACGTGCGCCGAGCTCGCCGATGCAGGCACCCTTCGCGTTCACACCCGGCTCGTTCGCCTTGACGGCGATCTTCGTACGGTGGCCGGCCTCGCGGGCGAGCGAGGTGATCTCGACGACACCGGACGCGATCTCCGGGACCTCGAGTGCGAAGAGCTTCCGGACGAGGCCCGGGTGCGTGCGCGACACGATGATCTGCGGGCCCTTGTTGCCACGGGCGACGCTCGTCACGTAGACGCGGATGCGGGAGCCGTGCTTGTACGACTCCCCCGGCACCTGCTCTTCGGGCGGCAGGATCGCCTCGATCGTGCCGAGGTCGACGTGCACCATCTTCGGGTTCGGGCCCTGCTGGACCACGCCCGCGACGATGTCGCCTTCCTTGCCGCGGAACTCGCCGAGGATCTTGTCGTCGCCGATGTCGCGCAGGCGCTGGTTGATGACCTGCTTCGCCGCGAAGGCGGCGATGCGTCCGAAGTCGCTCGGCTGGTCGACGGCTTCACCGATGACGGTGCCCTCGTCGTCGAGCTCGGGGACGTAGACGCTGACCTCGCCGGACTTGCGGTCGAGCTCCACACGCGACTGCGCGTGGGCCGGCTCGCCGTTCTCGTCGGCGTGCTTCTGGTAGGCGGTCAGGATGGCAGATTCGATGATCTGGACGAGCTCGTCGAACGGGATCTCCCGCTCGCGCTCCATGAGTCGCAGGACTGCGAGATCGATCTTCACCGAGGTGCCTCCGTATTCAGATGAGTCGCTCCTGCGGGGTGGAACTGCGCAGAAGTCGGCCACAAGCGTACCCCAGAACCAGGAGACGGACAGGAGGCCCGTGGCGGCGTCGCCACGGGCCTCCTGTCCGTCAGGGGTGGCGTCTAGATCGCGCGGACCGCGTCGAGCAGCTCGGCCACCGGCACGTCGCGGCGGTCGCCGGTCGCGCGGTCCCACAGCTCGACGACGCCCTCGGCGGCGCCGCGGCCGGCGACGACGACGATCGGCATGCCGAGCAGCTCGGCGTCGCGGAGCTTCACGCCGGGCGAGACCTTGGGGCGGTCGTCGTACAGCACGTCGAACCGCTCGCCCTCGAGCTCGGCGACGACGGAGGCCGCCAGCTCGTAGGCGACCTGGTCACGGCCGGTGGCGACGATGTGCACGTCGAACGGCGCGACGTTCTTCGGCCAGACCAGGCCCTTCTCGTCGTTGTGGGACTCGGCCAGGATGGCGAGGATGCGGGTCACGCCGATGCCGTACGAGCCCATCGTGACCGTGGCGAGCTTGCCGTTCTCGTCCTGCACCTTGAGACCGAGCGCCTCGGCGTACTTGCGACCGAGCTGGAAGACGTGCCCGATCTCCATGCCACGCGCGGTCTCGAGCGGGCCGGAGCCGTCCGGCGACGGGTCACCGGCGCGGACGTCGGAGACCTCGACGACACCGTCGGCCACGAAGTCACGGCCGGCGACGAGGCCGGACACGTGCACGCCGCGCTCGTTGGCGCCGGTGATCCAGTTCGTGCCGTCGACCACACGCGGGTCGACGAAGTAGCGGAGGCCGGTGGCGCTGTCGGCGCCGAGGACCTGCGGGCCGATGTAGCCCTTCACCAGGCCACGGTGCTTCTTGAAGTCGTCGTCGCCGGCGGCCTCGACCTCGGCCGGGGCGAACGACACCTCGGCGCGCTTCAGGTCGACGTCACGGTCACCGGGCAGGCCGACGACCACGACCTCGCGCGTGCCGTCGAGGTGGGTGAGCGCCAGGACGACGTTCTTCAGCGTGTCGGCCGCGGTCCACGGGGCGCCCTCGCGCGGCGCGACCTGGTTCGCGTGGGCGACGAGCGTGTCGATCGTCGGGGTGTCCGACACCGGCAGCAGCACGGGCTCGGGCTGACCCTCGATCGGCAGCGACTCGGGGACGGGGGTGACGTACGCCTCGACGTTGGCCGCGTAGCCGCCGGCGCTGCGGACGAAGGTGTCCTCGCCGACGCCGATCGGGTGCAGGAACTCCTCGGACTTCGAGCCGCCCATCGCGCCGGCGTCGGCCTTGACGATGACGTAGTCGAGGCCGAGGCGGGCGAAGATCTTCTCGTACGCGTCGCGCATGACCTGGTAGCTGCGCTCGAGGCCCTCGTCGGTGAGGTCGAACGAGTACGCGTCCTTCATGGTGAACTCGCGGCCACGCAGGAGCCCGGCGCGGGGCCGGGCCTCGTCGCGGTACTTGTCCTGGATCTGGAACAGCGTGACCGGCAGGTCCTTGTAGGACGAGTACAGGTCCTTCACCAGGAGCGCGAACATCTCCTCGTGCGTGGGGGCGAGCAGGTAGTCGGACCCCTTGCGGTCCTGCAGGCGGAACATGCCGTCGCCGTACTCGGTCCAGCGGTTCGTCGCCTCGTACGGCTCACGCGGCAGGAGCGCGGGCAGCAGGACCTCCTGCGCACCGGCTGCGACCATCTCGTCGCGGATGATCGCCTCGATCTTGGCGCGCACCCGGAGGCCGAGCGGCAGCCAGGCGAAGATCCCCGGGGACTGGCGACGGACGTACCCGGCGCGGACGAGCAGCTTGTGGCTCGTCACCTCGGCGTCGGAGGGGTCGTCGCGGAGCGTACGGAGGAACAGATGCGAAAGCCGTGTGACCACGGGGCAAGCCTAGTGGCGACGGGCCGACGCCGCGGGTTCCGTGCGGTGTCCCCGCCGCTGGGCGCGAGCGGCGCGGTTCGGCACGGTGCGAGGTTGGCTGGCTCGTGCGGCGGCAGCCGCTGCGTGCGAACCTGCAGGCTCGCACGGGGCGATCAACCCCGCACGGAAGCGCGAAGCACGCACCGTGCCGACCGGCGCTGTCGCCGGCGCAGGCGCCGCCGGAGGACGGACCGGAGGCCCGGTGCCAGCTGGCACCGGGCCTCC